>NZ_JAWJWL010000009.1:0-224162 GCF_034721475.1 Burkholderia alba
GTCGCCGGATTGACGATGTCGCGCCATTCGGTGCTGGCCGACTCGACGAATTCGCCGTCGATCAGCAGCTTGACCGTCGGCACGCTCTGCCCCGCGTGGGGCGTCGGGATTGCGTTCATCGTGCAACTCTCCTTGGAGTGGCTGCCGTGCGCGGCACGCGGGCGGCAAGCCGGTTCATGTCGGGTAGCGCCCGGGGCCGCCTCGGCCCCGGTCACTTCGATTCGGCGGCGAAATCCTCTTCCCAGTACTCGCCGGGCATCCGCGCCGACGCATCGTCGCCGCGCTCGAGTTCGCGGCGGCGCAGCTCGACGCGGCGGATCTTGCCGGAGATCGTCTTCGGCAGTTCCGCGAACTGCAGCCGGCGGATCCGCTTGTACGGCGCCAGCTTCTCGCGCGAGAAGCGGAAGATCTCGCGCGCCAGCGCCTCGCTCGGCTCGTAGCCGTCGCGCAGCATGATGAAAGTCTTCGGCACCGACAGCCGCAGCGGGTCCGGGCTCGGCACGACGGCGGCCTCCGCGATCGCCTCGTGCTCGATCAGCACGCTTTCCAGCTCGAACGGGCTCAGCCGGTAGTCGGACGACTTGAACACGTCGTCCGCGCGGCCGATGTACACGTAGTAGCCGTCGTCGCGCCGCATCGCGATGTCCGACGTGCGGTAGTGGCCGTCGCGCATCGCGTGCGCGGTCGCCTCGGGATTGTTCGCATAGCCGTTCATCAGTCCCACCGGGCGCGGCACGTCCGCGCCGACCGGCAGCGCCACCTCGCCTTCGGCGGACGGCGTCCCGTCGGGATCGAGCAGCACGATCCGGTAGCCCGGCATCGGCCGCCCCATCGCGCCGGCCACCACCGGCTGCCCCGGCGAATTGCCGATCAGGCAGGTGGTCTCGGTCTGGCCGTAGCCGTCGCGGATCGTCACGTCCCACGCCTTCTTCACGCGTTCGATGATCTCGGGATTGAGCGGTTCGCCCGCGCCGACGATCTCGCGCAGCTTCACGTCGAACGACGCGAGCGGCTGCTGCACCAGCATCCGCCACACGGTCGGCGGCGCGCACATCGTCGTGATCCGATGGCGGACCAGCGCATCGAGCACGACCTTCGGCTCGAAGCGCGCGTAATTGAACGCGAACACGCACGCCTGCGCATTCCACGGCGCGTAGAAGCAGCTCCACGCATGCTTCGCCCAGCCCGGCGAGCTGATGTTCCAGTGGATATCGTCGGGCTGCAGCCCGACCCAGTACATCGTCGTCAGGTTGCCGACCGGGTAGGTGCGATGCGTATGCTCGACGAGCTTGGGCTTCGACGTCGTGCCCGACGTGAAGTACAGCAGCATCGGATCGCTTGCGCGGGTGACGCCGTCGGGTTCGAATTCGGCGGAGGCGGCGTAGCCGTCGTTCAGCGTGAGCCAGCCATCGAGCGGCGCGCCCGCGACGATCTTCGTCAGCGCGAGGCCGGGCTGCTCGAACTTCGCCGTTTCGTTGTCGTCGACGATCGCGAACTGCGCGCCGCCGATCTGCACGCGGTCGCGCACGTCGTCGGCGGACAGCTGGGTGGTCGCGGGCAACACCACCGCGCCGAGCTTCATCGCGGCCAGCATCGCGTCCCACAGCTCGACCCGGTTCGGCAGCATCAGCAGGATCCGGTCGCCGCGCCGCACGCCGATGCCGCGCAGGTAGTTCGCGATCCGCGCGGACCGCGCCGCCATCTGCGCGAACGAGTACTGCGCGCCGCTGCCGTCGGCTTCGACGATCCACAACGCCGGCCGGTCGTTGCCGCGCGCCATCGGGTCGAAATAGTCGAGCGCCCAGTTGAATTCGTCGAGCGCCGGCCACTGGAACTCGCGGTACGCGGTGTCGTAGTCGCGGCGGTGACGCAGCAGGAAATCGCGTGCGCCGAGGAAAGCCTGTGCCGTCATCGTGTCGTCTCCATCCATGTTGCGCGAGCGCGGATCGCGGCCGGGCGCGCGGCAGCGGTCAAAGCTGCCGCGCGATCACCATCCTCTGCACTTCGCTGGTCCCCTCGTAGATCTGGGTGATGCGCGCGTCGCGATAGTGGCGCTCGACTTCGTAGTCGACGAGGTAGCCGTAACCGCCGTGAATCTGGATCGCATCCGAGCATACGGCCTCCGCCATCTCCGACGCGAACAGCTTCGCCTGCGACGCTTCGGACAGGCACGGCAGCCCGGCCGTGCGCAGCCGCGCCGCGTGATGCACCAGCAGCCGCGCTGCGTTGATCCGGGTCGCCATGTCGGCGAGCTTCTCCGCGATCGCCTGATGGCCGGTGAGCGGCTTGCCGAACTGCACGCGTTCGCCCGCATAGCGGCGCGCCCGGTCGAACGCCGCGCGCGCGATGCCCACCGCCTGCGCGGCGATGCCGATACGGCCGCCCTCGAGATTCGACAGCGCGATCTTCAGCCCCTCGCCGCGCGCGCCGAGCAGGTTCGCCTCCGGAATCGCGCAATTCTCGAACGTGATCGGGCAGGTGTCGGACGCGCGGATGCCCATCTTCTTCTCCGGCTTGCCGACGATGAAGCCGGGCGTGCCGGCCGGCACCAGGAACGCGGAGATGCCGCGCTTGCCCTGCTCCGGATCGGTCATGGCAAAAACGATCGCGAGACCGGCCCGCGCGCCGTTCGTCACGAACTGCTTGCTGCCGTTCAGGATCCAGCTGCCGTCGCGCAGTTCCGCGCGGGTCCGCAGGTTGTGCGCCTCGGAGCCGGCCTGCGGCTCGGTCAGGCAGAACGCCCCGATCGTCTTGCCGGCCGCCAGATCGCGCAGCCAGCGCTCCTGCTGCGCGTAGCTGCCGAAATGCAGCAGCGGCCCGCAGCCGACCGAGTTGTGCACGCTCATCATCGTCGCGCACGACGCGCAGCCCGCCGCGACTTCCTCGAGCGCGAGCGCATAGGCGACGTAGTCGGTATAGGAGCCGCCCCATTCGGCCGGCACGATCATGCCGAGCAGGCCCAGTTCGCCCATCTGCGCGACGATCTCGTCGGGCAGGTGCGAGTCGCGGTCCCACTGCGCGGCGTTCGGCGCGAGCACATCGGCGGAAAACGCCCGGGCGGCGTCGCGGATCATCCGTTGATCTTCGGTATAGAGATCGTCCATGGCCAAGCGTGTCTCCTGGGCGGCCGCGCGAGTGCGGCGCCATCATCTGTCAATACGTAAAGTGTAGGCAACGTAGGGGTTCTGTTCGATGCTCGCTCCGCTCAATTACACTGATCGTTTTTGCCACAACCGCGCCGCGCGCAGCTTGACGATGAACAACGAGGAAAAAGGGACGGTCTCGATCGCGCTGGTCGAGACGAGCGTTGCGCTGGCGCGCCGCCGAGGTATCGACGGCGCGGCGCTCCTCGCGCAGGCGGGCATCGCGCCCGCTCTGCTCGCGGCGCCCAAGGCGCGCGTATCGGCCCGCCAGTACGGCGCGCTGTGGAACGCGATCGCCCGCGCGCTCGACGACGAATTCTTCGGCCAGGATCCGCACCCGATGCGCTGCGGCAGCTTCATCGCGATGAGCCAGGCGGCGCTCGGCGCGCGCACCGGCATCCGCGCGCTCGCCCGCGCGGTGAATTTCATGCACTGCGTGCTCGACGACCTGCACGCGGAAATCGACGCGGATCCGCATCGCGTGCGGCTGCGCTTCGTGCATCGCCACGGCGCGCGCACGCCGGAGATGTTCACCTACGCGACCTATTTCATCATCGTCTACGGCTTGACCTGCTGGCTGATCGGGCGGCGCATCCCGCTGCTGCACGCGAGCTTCCGCTGCGACGAGCCGCCGGCCGCGCACGAGTACCAGCTGATGTTCTGCGACGACATGCGCTTCAACCAGCCCGCGTCGTACGTCGACTTCGAACCGGATTTCGCCGGACTGCCGGTCGTGCAAACCGCCAAGACGTTGAAACCGTTCCTGCGCGAGGCGCCGGCGAGCTTCATCGTCAAGTACCGCAACCCCGACGCGCTCGCCGGCCGCGTGCGCGCCGTGCTGCGCGGGCTGCCGCCCGCCGGCTGGCCGACCGCCGACGCGCTCGCGGCGAAGCTGCACGTGGCGGAGGCGACGCTGCGGCGCAAGCTCCGCCAGGAAGGGCTGTCGTACCAGTCGATCAAGGATGCGCTGCGGCGCGAACTCGCGTTCGACGCGCTCGCGGAACCGGGCCGAACCGTCGCCGACATCGCCGCCGCGCTCGGCTTCGCCGAACCGAGCGCGTTCTACCGCGCATTCCGCAAATGGAGCGGCATGAGCCCCGCCGACTACCGGCAGCGAACGACCGGCTTCGCGCTTTCGCCCGAAAGCACCTAATCTTTAAGCACCGGGCAACGCCCTTTCTTCGGTTCGTCCGACGCGGCTGCGGCGCCGCAACATCGCGTCGCGACCGCCCTGGACGCCGCGATGCGTTCCAATCGTCCTCCGTCGTGGCCGCCGTTGCTGCACCACGGCACGCAGCGCCACAGCAGGCTTCCCGCACGGCTCGCGCGAGCGGTGCTGTTGCTGCTGGGCCTGTTCGCGGTGTGCGCGGCGCTGGCCGCGCCCGCGCCGATCGTCGTGATCCCCGTCAACGGCGCGATCGGCCCCGCGAGCGCCGATTTCGTCGTGCGCGGCCTCGCCCGCGCCGAGCGCGAGCATGCGCAGCTCGCGGTGATCCAGCTCGACACGCCGGGCGGCCTCGATACGTCGATGCGGCAGATCATCAAGGCCATCCTCGCGTCGCCGGTGCCGGTCGCATCGTTCATCGCGCCGAGCGGCGCGCGCGCGGCCAGCGCGGGCACCTACATCGTGTCCGCGAGCCACATCGCGGCAATGGCGCCCGGCACCAATCTCGGCGCGGCGTCGCCGATCCAGATCGGCAGCGGCGGCGGCCCGATGCCCGGCGCCGCGCCCGGGGCCGCCGGCCCCGCATCGGGCGCGCTGCCCGCCGACACCGCCTCGACCGAAGCCCGCAAGGCCACGCACGACGCCGCCGCGTACCTGCGCGGCCTCGCCCAACTGCGCGGCCGCAATGCCGACTGGGCCGAACGCGCGGTGCGCGAGGCGGTCAGCCTGCCCGCCGCCGATGCGCGCGCGCTCCACGTCGTCGACCTGATCGCGACCGACACCGGCGACCTGCTCCGGCAATTGAACGGCCGCGGCGTCGCGACCGCGTCGGGCCTGCACCGGCTCGACACCGCCGGCGCGCCGCTCGACCGGCAGGAAGCCGACTGGCGCAACCGCTTCCTGTCGGTGATCACCGATCCGAGCGTCGCGCTGATCCTGCTGACGATCGGCATGTACGGCCTGTTCTTCGAATTCGCGAATCCGGGCTTCGTGCTGCCCGGCGTCGCGGGCGCGATCTGCCTGCTCACCGGGCTGTTCGCGCTGCAACTGCTGCCGGTGAACTACGCGGGCCTCGCGCTCGTGGTGCTCGGCCTCGGCTTCCTGATCGCCGAGGCGTTCCTGCCGACTTTCGGCGTGCTGGGCGTCGGCGGGATCGTCGCGTTCGCGATGGGCGCGCTGATGCTGATCGACACCGACGTGCCCGGCTACGGCGTTCCGTGGCAACTGATCGCGGCGCTGTCCGCGGCGGGCGCGCTGCTCGTGCTCGGTGTGTCGAGCGTCGCGCTGCGCGCCCGGCGACGCCCCGTGGTGGCGGGCGCCGAAGCGATGGTCGGCAGCATCGGCGAGGTGCTCGACGACGGTCTGCTGCCCGACCAGCCCGCGAGCGGCTCGCCGGCGGGCAGCCCGGACGCGCCGTCGGCGGCGGGCTGGGCGCTGGTGCACGGCGAACGCTGGCGGGTCGCCAGCACCGCGCCCGTGGCGGCCGGCCACCGGGTGCGGGTCACCGGCCGGCACGGCCTCACGTTGACCGTCGCGCCGCTGTACGACCCGGTCCATCCGCATGGAGATCCATCATGATCGGCTTCTCGTTCGGCTTCGGCAGCTTGCTGTTCCTGCTCGCGCTCATCCTGATCGCGTCGTCGATCCGGATCTTTCGCGAATACGAGCGCGGCGTGGTGTTCATGCTGGGGCGCTTCTGGAAGGTCAAGGGGCCGGGGCTCGTGCTGATCATCCCGATCGTCCAGCAAGTGGTGCGGATCGACCTGCGCACCATCGTGTTCGACGTGCCGCCGCAGGACGTGATCACGCGCGACAACGTGTCGGTGAAGGTGAACGCAGTGGTGTATTTCCGGGTCGTCGATCCGGAGAAGGCGGTGATCCAGGTCGCGCGCTTCTTCGAGGCGACCAGCCAGCTCGCGCAGACGACGCTGCGCTCGGTGCTCGGCAAGCACGAACTCGACGCGCTGCTCGCGGAGCGCGAGAAGTTGAATGCCGACATCCAGAAAGCGCTCGACGCGCAGACCGACGCGTGGGGCATCAAGGTGTCGATGGTCGAGATCAAGCATGTCGACATCAACGAGACGATGATCCGCGCGATCGCGCGCCAGGCCGAGGCGGAGCGCGAACGGCGCGCGAAGGTGATCCACGCGGAAGGCGAACTGCAGGCTTCCGAGCAGCTGCTGCAGGCGGCCCAGCGGCTTGCGCTGCAGCCGCAGGCGATGCTCTGGCTCACTCATTTATAATCAAAGACATAAGTGTCTTTGTCTAACTTGGTGCGTAAACATTGAGCAGGCCCTGGCGCGGGTTTGCGGGCCGTTCGGAGCGCAAGTTAGACAGGAAAAACCGCTAATCCGCTCGCTCGACCAGACTCTTTCGCCAATCCCCAATGAACCCAAACCGCGGCGCCGGAACTGGCTCCGAGAACCAGAAGTCAGTACGTGGCGCGACGTTCGGCGCGAGGAACCAATACGCGTGCCCATCGGCATCAATCGCCCACCAGCGTGCGCTCTTCGGTGCTTTCATCCAGTCGACCTGCGGCGCATCCATACAGAATCTCCGATAAGACAATAGGAAAGGTCATGTCCGCATGGTACACACCGACTTCGGGGCATATTTGCCCAGCAAGAAATGCGGTAGCATGTCTCACCCCACCCTCCCAGGAGCGAGACCGATGCCGGTTCAATGTCTATTCACGCTCAACAGCCAACGCACGTCCACCCTCAATTGCGCTGGCTTCGGCGGCGTTCTGGCTTTCTCTGGCAACAAGCAGTTTGTTGACCGCCCAGATTCAACCGACGTAGTGGGAGCCGGCGCGATCCCCAAGGGGCGCTACTACATCGTATCGCGACAGACTGGCGGCCGACTTGGCCCGCTTCGCGACTTCGCATTAGATATTTGGTCGAACAGCGAGCGCGCAACCTGGTTCGCGCTGTATCGCGCAGATGGAAAGATTGACGACGAGACGATCGAGAAAGGCGTGAAGCGGAGCGCCTTTCGCCTACACCCTAACGGTCGATGGGGCATTAGTGACGGATGTATTACCGTGACAACGCAGCAGCAATTTGATCAGCTTCGGACGTATCTGCTAAAACAGTCCACGGCGACGATTCCAGGCACCAGCATCCAATATTACGGAACCGTGGACGTGAGATGAAAACGCTCATCCGGCTCATTATTTCGATCTTCCTTACCATACCGGTATTCTTTGGGCTGTCTCGCATTGATCCGCTCGCGCGTTGGGTGGGAAGCGATCAAACATGGACCTTACTTACTCCAGTATTTCGCTTATTCGGCGCAACCGGCATCGAGGAGGAGGAAGATATATTGCTCGCCATTCTGCTCATGGTCAGCTTCATCATTGCCGCCGCCCTCGTTTGTGGTGCTGAGAGATATTTCAAGCGAAGATCGGAAACTTGAAAGGTCTGGAATCTGATTTCAATCGAACAATTTCAGAATACGCTTAACGTCCTTGCATGTTAGAGGCGGATGGACGCCGCTCATGCATGGACGGGCTTCATCGGAACGGGCTCGCGGAACGCTTTCACCAATTTATTGTTGGTGATCCCGTGCGCACAACGTGCAAGGTAAAACTGCGCCCAATATTTAAGCGGTGCGCGTCGGTGCAGAAGATCGGCCGCATGCTCACGATCCAGCCCTATTAAAGCATCGTTCAGGTAGGCTGAAATTTGAGAATCGAGAAGCTTCCGAGCCTCATCGAAGCTCTCAGTCTGCTCCGCGAGCGAAAAATCCAGGCACATCACAACCCATTGATCGCCATCTTTCCTTCCCAAGCAATGCAGAATGAGCTGGCTGGGTTTCATATAACAGCCAGCGCACGTCCACCCTCACCCATCCGTATCGACCTCGTACTGAGCCACACTCGGATCGTTCGGTAACTCTGCTTCGATGCTACACGTGTAAGCGCGCTTGCTCATAGCGCTCACCACCCGCTTGACGATCCAGTTGGTCGGGACGTTCGAATTGAACTCCGCAAGTATAAGTGGTCCCTCCGCCGTCAGATCAGGATGACCGGGGCATTCTGCGGTGAACTCAAATACCTCCCGCTTGCGCCGCTGCAACTCTGCCGTCGCCGCGGCGAGCGCTTCGGCCTGGTTCGTGAACCAATAGCGGATCCTCTTGACGGGCTCGCCCTGCCCAACCTTCACCTCATGCCGCTTGCCCTTGTGGGCCATGTGGTAATAGGCGGCCACGGTGCCCGCAGACTCGCGCGCCACTTCGTTGCACGTCCAATCGGTCAGATCGCTTTTACGCAGCGTCACCGTCGGCAGCTGAACCCCGCCGACCGTCTTCGCGTCGCCGCGACGAGCAAAGATCAGCTTGCCGCCCACGGGCTTCGCTATCGCATCGTACCGCTTGCCCAACCGCAGCAAGAGGTTGATGTCGGATTCCGCGTCCTGGTTGAGGTGCGGCAGTTGGACGCTTGCGAGCGATGCCGAAACGGATGCGGTCATGCCATGTTCTTTCGCCATCTTCGCCACCATGTCGCCGATCCGGGTACCGGACTTCCACGTGCGCGTCTTCTGCGTCTGGAAATCGGATTTCCCTTTCGGAGTCTCGGCATACACCGCCGCACGCGCACGAATCGTCATACGATCGGGCGGCCCGCCCATCCGTATTTCGTCGACCACGAACAGGCCTTTCCGGGTATTCTGCCCATCGTAGCCTAAAAACACCTGCAGTTCCGCACCCTTCCTGGGTTTCGTGATCGGCCGCTGCGGATCCTGATCGCTCAGTTCGATTTCCAGCGTATCGGACTGCTCGCCCGTCTCGTCTGTCAACGTAATTCCGATCAATCGATCCGCGATCGTCGCAGTCACATCAGCATCATTCGCCAAGATGTGAAACGTCGGCTGAATACCCAGCGCGCTCAATCCCATAGCTTGACACCTCGTACCGTCTGCGCAGCAGCAGCCTGCTCGGGTAGCACGATCATCACGCCGGCGGGAAGCACAGGGCCATGATCGGCCAGCCCTGGATTCACAGCGAGGATCGCTTCAACCTGGCCGCTGTCGGTCGCTCCGTAATACTTCCAGGCGATTTCGTCGACCATATCGCCGTCGCTCGTGGTGTAACGTGTCGCCATCAAAACAATTTCCCTATCGAACTTGTGATGCTACCGACGGCGTTGCCAGCGGCAGATTCGGCCGACGCGATCGCGCTCTGCGCCGACGTCACCAAGCCGCCGGGATTGAGCGCGCTCACGATCCCGGCCAGCAAGTTCATCGGGCCACCGTCGAACCGCCGAAGGCTGATCGTGAATTCCTGCTTACGCGGCTGGCCGAGCGCAGCGAACAGGCTCTGCCTCTCCTCGACGCCCTCAATAACCCAGCGCCCATAGACATTCCCGGCGCCGTCGACCAGCAACTGCGGTAGACGCTGCCCCGCCAGCACTCGAATTTTGTCGAGCTGCCCACCCCCACCGCGAAACCCCGGATAGATCACGCCTGGCAACGAAATTGTGTCGCCGCCGGGCCCAACATACTGCAATGCCGGATCCTGACCGATGCGGTCCTGCGCGACCCAGCGATATTCTGTTCGGCGATTCAGCTCCTGAAATGCCGCCGTGTTGAGGCCGAAAATATAGCTCCCCAGCATCATCATCGGCATGAAGCCCGTGACAAAGGAAGCCGCGTCCGACGCATTCGTGTTGATTCCCATGATCACCCCGCCATCGCCGGATCGTAAAGCATCCCGCGCTGCGAGACGCCTGCGCGTTCCTTTAGTTTGCGGTGGATACGCTCCGCCAGCGCGTCCGCATTTTCGCCAGGTTGTTGATGAACCTGAATCGTCGTCTGGCTATTGTCGTGAATCACCGTGCCGCCAGAGCCGCGCGCGCTCGCCATCGGGGGCGCGTCGCGCGGGCCGTTCGCCGGACGCCCAGCTGACGGCGAGGTATCCAGCGCGCCCCCGTCTCCCCCGCTCCCTGGATCCCCCCCACCGCTTGCGAATTCCTTGACCTTCGCCCACGCCACTCCGATCCAACTGAACTTGTCCTGAATCCAACCTACGAACGGCAAAAAATCAGCCTTGATGCCAGCCCACAGCCCCTTGAACCAAGGCTTCAGCTTGCCCCAATTTTCGTAGATCAGGTACGCAGACACGGCAAGCGCCGTAATCGCCAGTCCGATCGGGTTCAGCAACAACGCGCGGCCGACCCATAGCATCGACGAGCCAATGAAGCGCAATCCTATGCCGAACGCTTGAGCCGCAAAGCCGCCTGTCGACAGCCCGACCGATGCCATCACCGCCGCAGCACCGAACCGGATAATCGGGGCGATAAGGGACAACACACCGCCGCGAACAAGATTCGCCGCCAAGCCGAAAGCGAGCGTCGCAAAACGCAGGCCGACCAAGGCCCCGATCGTAAATTCGATGTTACGGGTCAGCTTGGGATGCGCCTCGACCCATGGGATCAACGTGTGGCTGACAAACTGGTTCGAGCGGTCGAGGATCGGAATCAACGCCTTTCCGAGCGGTTCGGCCGCTACGCCGATAAAGGTTTCGATCGAACCAGTCAGGGCCGTGAGCTTATTCGTTAAACTTCCCATCGATACCGAAATGCGCTGTTGAATCGATGCCTGTTCGTCTTCCGCCTTCAATGACGCTTGATACCCCGCGACACCCTTTCGCGAAATCAGTTCGGCCGGGCGGGCAGCCTCCTGCCCGAACAGCGCCTTCAACACCTGCGAACGCTGCTCGTCGCTCGCGATATTCTGCAACTTGCCGAGCTGCGCGACCATGTTATCGATACCGGCGAAGCTCCCCTTTTTATCGAAGAACTGCAATTCGATGCGGTTACGCTTGAGGATCGCCCCGACCTCGCGCATTTGCGGCGAATGCTTCTTAAGCGTCATCGACAGCGTGGCGATGCGCGTAAGCATCATGCCGAAATTCGTACCAAACGTGGAGCCGTCAATTCCGTTTTGAGCAGCCTGTCCCTGCAGGGCGTAGATCTTGCGGACTGCATCCGCGCCCTGAACCTTCAGACCGCCAAGGCTACCGCCGTAATACTTGGCTCCCAGCAACAAATCGTCAGGTTTCAAGCCGAAAGCGAAGCGCGCGCGCTGAGTCAGATCCGCCATGCGCCCTAGTTCGTGCTCTGAAAGCTGGAAGGATTCGCGCAGCTTCGCCGTCATTTCGGCAGCTGACTCGATCGGCATTTTCAAGACCACGCCGAGCTGGGCAGCGGCCGTCAATGCGCCGCCCGCGATCATCTCCGCGCTTACCCCGTTTTCCTTCAGCGCGATCGCGACGTTGTGGAAATCGGCCAGGGTACCCGGTAACACGTTATGCAATGCGATCGCCTGTTTACGGATTTCCTCGAACTGAACCGGCACTTGACCGCGTGAATCCAGCATCGCAACCTTGAGGTCCGTCTCCGCGTCGTTGATCTTCTGATAGGCGTGCAGCGCGCCAATGACGCCCCCGACCGAGGCGATTGTGCCAAGATGATGGCCGAACGGGATTTTCCCAAGCAGCGCTTCGCGCCGCTGCGCGTTCCTTTCGCGCGCGCGCTCGACCTCGAGCAAACGGGATTGGGCAAAGCGTAACCGGTCAGTCTGCTGGATGAGCGTGCTGTATTTCGCTTGCAGCCCCGTCACGTCCATCCCGGCTTTGCGGAACACATCGATGGACTTCCCCAACAGCCGCTGCCGCTTATCGAGTTCGCGAATGGAGTCGCCAATACTCGACAGCCCCTTGCTTGCGCTGGAAAACGCCGTGCGCAACCCACTCGACACTGCTCCGCCGATGGTGATAATCGCATTCAGACGTTTATTCGATGACATGGATCAGCTCTTTGGCAACCCGTCGAGCCACCACAGGAAGCGATGAACAGACATGGACAGGATCGACGCTTCCGACCAACCTGTATGGGACGCGAGCGACAACGTCCCGTCCCGCACGAATTTCTCGCTCAGTCGAGAAAACCCAGGAACGCCGCCTGCAGGCGCTGGTAATCGCGCAACCGAAGGCCGTGCAGGTCCGACGGCACAATCTCGCACAGATTGGCGAGCAAGGCCAATTCGCTTTCGCCTGCGCCCAGGTCACCGATGGCAAGCTGATCGGCGACCGTCGGCGCGCGCATCCGCAGTACGGCGGTCTTCGTACCCGACAGCTCGGCCGGATGCGACAGCGTAATGTCGACGTGGGTATCGCTATATTTCAGGTAATCGGGGATTTTCTTCGGGGCCGCCATCTTGCTTACTCCTGGGAATAGAAAAAATCAGAATTTGGTGCCGGCGCGACGATTACATGCCAATGGCTTTTCGGATCGCCGCCAACGTGTCGCTACCATTGATGATCTGCGTCATATTCAAGACATCGATTTCGTGAATGACTGAATCGCCGTGCTGTAGCTTGTAGTAATGCAGTGCCAGGGACACTTTCAGTTTCGGCAAATCCCCCGGCTTGCTGGCCCCCGGGTCAATTTCTTTGATTTTGCCGCGCATGGTATGGACAACCGCGGTCACCTTGCCATCGAACGACTCGAGCGCTTCACGCAAGATGAAGGGCACGGTATTGCCCTCCGTGACACCGAACAGTGCCAGCACATCTTTGTTATACGAGACCATCGTGAAGTCGGCGTTCAGTTTCTCCATGCCGAGCGTCACTTCGATCGGGGCGTTCATGCCACCGCCGCGAAAGTCCTCGTTCTTCTGCGTCAGCTTCGGCGCGTTGACTTCCTCGACCTCGGCTGCAAACCCCCGCCCGTCGACAAACAAGTTTAGATTTTTGCGAACATCTTTGGCGACCATGATCAGAAAATCTCCGCGATATAATCGTTAACCAAGTGACTGCGGAATGTGATTTCTTCGGCCGGGAAAACCGGTGTGAAATCAAAGTCGAAGAAAATCTTCCCAGCCGAAATATTTGCGGCCGTGTTAATGTCAGGATCGATCCAGCACTTGCCCCCGAGGATCGCTCCTTGTGCCTGAAGCCCCCGCAGGAAGTTACTGACGCCCTCAATCACTGCATCCACATATCCTTTCGTGATGCCTCGATCGACAGCCCATAAATGTGCCGCCTCGAGGCTGTCGTTGATGATGTCCGAAGTACGGGACACACACAAAAACGCCCACTTTGGGTCGCTCGACAACGTGCGGTTTCCCCAAAGACGAAACCCGCTATACCGGATGATTGTCGTGACGTTCTGGCTGTTGAGGATATTGGCGCGGCTATTCGAGTCTCCCATCGCGAAATCAATCGCGCGCCCGGTCCCCGTGCACCCATTCAGCGTATTGTTCGACGGCGACCACCACCAGCCGCGTACATTGTCGACATACGCAATCAGGCCCGCGACAGCCGCGCTCGACGGGCGCGTCACAGTGTCCCCTGTGCGCGCGTCTGTCGTCGTCCACCACGGGTCGACCAGATAGATCCGGCGATCGCCAAAATCGCCGGCATAGGCTTGTGCGTCGGCGTCGGTCGTACTCGGGCCGTCTGCAATGATATGAGCGCGCAGGCTTCGTGCAACGCTCAACATCGACGACACCACGGCATTAGCCGACGCCCCGACTGTCGCTTTGAATGTCGCGTCCGTCGTGCCAACGCCCGCCGCTGCCGGCAGCGAAAACGTCGCGCCTCCCTGGTAACCATAGCCAGGCGACGCCAACTGGACCGTCGTGACCTTTCCGCCGGCGACCGATGCGGTGGCCATTGCCCCCAACCCCGGCGCGTCCGTCGTCATCGTATACGTCCCATCCGTATAACCCGCTCCCGGATTGTCGATCACGATCGAATTGACCCCATCCGTGACACGCTGATGCGTGAACCCCGGTGCGATCAAGAGCCGCGGCTTGACGCCAAGTCGTGTCTGCGACGACAGAAATGCTCTCGACCCGGTGTAGCTGCCGTCCGCCGCGACACCACCGATGACGTTGGCGCGTTGCGTCGCGCTGTCAAGCGCTATGTCGACACGAACCACGACAACCGCAGCACCGATGCTCTGGAAGATGTCATCGACGGCCCCCGGCAACGTGCCATAGTCGAGCGTGCCAGCCGGCGCTTTAGACACCAGCTTCGCCGCCAGGCTTTGCGAGCCTGCAATCAGCACCGGCGTATTGAGCGGAAATACGGTTGGATCGGCGAAGGGCGCCGTTCCGACCAGTCCGATCACGCTTGCGGACGATACAGTAATGGCGCGCGTCCCATCGTCGATGTCGGTGGACTGCACGCCATGCAGAAAATCGGTAGTCATGTAAGAAGGTCCGTCAGCCGTTCATCGTGTCGCCTATACTCAACGCAAAATTCAGATCGTTCCTCTTGCGGTTTTACGGCCCCGATCAGTCGCGTGGTGCCTGCGGCCAGGTTGCGTTCGCTTGGGTCAAATCGACGGCCTTGACTGCCCGACTAAACGCAACCCACGCCTTGGCGAGGACAGTTTCCGCATCCGTCGCCTCACCGAGCGAAACTGCCATTTGCAGCGGCGCAAGTGCAACGCTCGCCTGCTGAAGCAACTGATCTCGCTTCGCCGTATTCATGGCAACGATTTGATCCTGAGTCGGCGGCAATGGGTCGAGCAGGATCGGTGTCAGATTGAGATCAAGCGCCATGCGCTTGCCCTCGGACTGCCCAGCAAGCAACATCTGCCACTGATCATCCGTAATCGCGACAGCCTGCACGCCGGCAGGAACCGGGCTGATCTCACCATCGTAAAAACCAATGATGTTGCGTTGGATGTCATATGCAGCGTATTTTTGTCCCATGTCAATTACCTACCGCGATGTATCGAAAAATATTGTTCGTCGGAGCTGTACCGCTTGCGCTAAACGTACACCCCGTCGCCGAAATTCCGGAAATCCCCCACGAGTAGTACGCATTCGCCATCCCGGTTGCATCGATCACACCCGTGACCTGGCGAAATCCACCGTTGGAAAATGCAATGGGGAAGGTGATCGCAGAACCATTGCCGGGAGACCATACGGCCCCCCACTGTAAGATCAGGCCACTGGGTAGCTTCTGATACCCGTTTGCGCCCAGAAGCGCGCCGAACGCGGCAGACTTACCCCATTGCAATGAACCGCTCATGATGTTCCACGCGTCCCCGCTCGATACCGCGATGGCCGAGTCGCCGCTACTGAGCACGGGCGTCATCGCGCCCGATTGCCCGAACATATAGATGACATCCTTGCCGGCCGGTATCAGCGTCGTCGTCAAACTCTGCATCCCGCTGTTCAGCGAAATGGCGGAGCCAACCGGCACGCTCCCGAGCGGCGGCAGCGTGCATACGACGGACTGCGTGGCGTTGAGATACAGCAGACAGCCAATCGCCGAGCCGTCCAGCTTGGGAGCCGGATCGGCGATAATCTTGAATGCGCTGAAACTCCCCAACGCACGCTGCACAAAGGCAGTGGTTGCCAAAATCGTCGTGTTGTTGCCTTGGGCTGCAGTCGGGGCTTGCGGCGAACCCGTAAACGCCGGCGAGTCCTTCTGGGCAAACTGGGCGAAGATCTCCGAAATCCGATTGAACAGATAGCGCGTGCGATTGGCGAGATTGACGGCCTGCATGTTCGCAATGCCGCCGACGCCGCCCAAGACAGGGTCTGTTTTCTCAATCTGATACACGCCGTTATCGAACTGATCGACTTCATTGATATTTGCCATTTACGAAACAATCCCGTAGTTGAATTTTCCGGCGTAGTCGATCGCCGCGTTATAGGTCGCAGCGACCCGATCGAATTCCAGCGCAATCAATACGCAACGCGCTGGAGCAGTGTTCGCTAGGATTCGCTTAACCTGATCCGCCTGTGTATTGGAAATTGGCCGTTCCAACCGAACCCGGTAATAGGCCCAGTTCCGGTCATCGGGTTCGCCGTAGGTTGCAACACCGTTGTGGGTAATCGCGCCGTCGTAATTGTTCGATGACTCGCCTTCCAGAATCACAGCACCGGGATAACCGGCGGACGACAACGCCAGTCTGATCGATTTCAAGGTCCCTTTCGTGCGGTGGACCGCGGCGCTTGACGCAATAACGGCGCGCTTGGTCGACTCGGTCCATTCGCTGTCCCATTCGTCCACGCCCAGCGCCCATGCCAACCACGGCAACAACGCGACATCACATGTCTGCGCATTCCACACGGTACGCGCTCTGATCGGCACGTCGCTAATGCGTGCGATCACCGACGCCAGCGCTTTTTCTTGACGCGTCGCGTTAGGAGGAAGCAACGAAACATCAGTCACTGCTCCCCCCGATGGTGACTGACAAGCTCGTACAGTACGACGCTTGAATCGGTGAAATCATCAGATTCGCGACCAGGCCAGGGGCTTGGAATGCCACATCTTCAACCCCTGCGACGCATAGGGCGCCATACCAACCCGCCAGAGAGACAGGGCGGCCGTTCTTATGCCGAGCGAGCGCATAGCCTGCGCCCGACGCATTGGCATTAGCGAGAACCGTCGTGGCGTCCGCCCCGTTGAGCAGTGTCAGCACGGCGGATATGCTGTATTCGACAATCTGGGCCGACTCAACCCGAACCGTATCGCATAGCGGTCGAACACTATCGGCATTGAGCACAAGTCGGACCGCCTGAATCGTCGCGTCGGGCGCCGCCCCATTCCCCGTGCGCGACAAAATCGAGACCAACACGGTCCCGCCGCTCGGCGTGGTCACGCTCACATCCAACACATCGCCCGACGCACTCTTGGCAAAATACTGATACGCGCCCATCGGACCGGCACAACTGAACCCTTGCATCGATAGTTGGATACGCGCTCGATACGGATCATCGTCTTCCATGACAGCAGGAGCGGGCGGGATCGTCGTATTGTCTTCGTGCTGGATCGTCAGGCGCGCACAGTCATAGTTCGCACCGATATTGTCGAGATCCTCTTTTTCCGCGTAGGCCAGCATGACGGCCGACGCGGAATCGTTCGCCCGCTGACGGAGTAGCATCTCGCGGCATGCACACACTTCGAGCACTTTATAGGCGGGATCGCTTTCGACCAATGCAGTGAATGACGGCTCGCGCTTTTGTAAATCTACGATCATGTCGACCAGAATCGCCTCGTAGTCGATAATCTCAACGACTGACGGCTTGGGTAGCTTCGACAGATCGATAGGTGTAAAAGAACCAGCCATCAGGATACCTTAATTCCCATGAGCTTTTCTTGCTTACCAGTCGGCACGTAGAGCCCCGTCAAATCCAGGGTAATCGATCCTGGCGCCGCGCTTGATGCGTAGACCCGTTGAATCTGAAACCGTGTTTCCCATCGCTGGATAGCATCGGCCGTCGCCACGAAGATCTTCAACAACGTCTCGCGATTCATCGGGGCGTCGATCAAATCGGGCAGATCACTACCGTAGTCACGGCGCATCACCCGCGCCCCCTTTCGGGTCGTGAGAATGTCTGTAATGCTCTGCCGAAGATGGAGCATGTCACCCAGGGCCTTCCCCGTCGTCGCGCTGATGCCGTTCATGGATCGATCACCACCAGCGAATCGCGTGGAAGAAGGCCGCGGCGGCAAAGAAGTACACGGCGACGAGCCCGGCGTAGTAGGCAACGCGCAATGACCTGTTTTCGCAGAAGAGTCTCATCGCTTCGAAAATTTCCTTGCTATATTTCCTTTCAAGCCGTCCTTCTGTCTCTATCAGAGGGTTGCGCTAGAAAACCCCAGCCGTTCGCCCGGTTTGGGGTTTTCGCTATTTAGCAATGTAAATATTTGCGCACGAAAAGCATCTTCTGGCTTTCATGAACAGAAAACCTCTTGCGGATTTACGGCTTGGCGTTGCTGGTCGGCGGGCCGTCGTGCTCGATGTGGTGATGGCCTTTCAGCGTGATGCCGTCGGCATCGACATCGCCATTCGCCACCTTGACGCCGCCCTGAATCGTGTTCGTGCCACCCTCGGTGCCGGCATTGCCCGCCACGCCCGAAAGCCACGACAGCAGTTTTTTGACGATGGCTTGCCCATCAAAGGTCGCTTGGTCGCCAACGTGCTCGAACTGTTGCGCCGTCAGCGTCGCTTTCCCATCCTGCAAGATCAGTGACGTACTGCCAACCTGAAGCGTGATGTTGCCCCCGGATGGGACGCTGATGAGATACGCATGCGCGGCTCGGTCATAACTGACGAGCGCCCCATCCTTGTATTTCCGCACATGCCGCTCCGGGTTGGTCTCGGGCATCGGCATCGCATCTTGCGCGATTCCGAACAGAACAAAGCCTTGCGCCTGTTCTCCAAACGGGGAGAACACCACCGCTTGCTCGCCGATCTCTGGCGCCCAGAATTCCGAATCATTGCCCGCCCGAGGCGAAAACCATGGCAGCCAGTCGGTTTCCAGGCTGCCCATCGCGACCATACAGCGCGGAGCGCGCGGGTCCGCCGCGTCCACCGCGGAAACCTGTCCGACCCGGATCATCAGCGCAAATCGGCGTGACAGTTCAGCCAGCGAATAGCTCAAGGTGTCACCTGATGATAATCAGATTCATGCGCGGGACCGATGTCAGGCGCGAAGCCCACGTAAACCGTATGTGGCGCGATGGTGTCGTCCGGCATCCATATGTCCGTACCGAAATAGGCGAGCTGAGACCATTCGACACGCCACACCTCGAACTGATCAAGGCCCGGTTCGAACGCGTCCTGATACGCACCGATCAAACGGGCTTCACCGACGGGTTGTCCGAATCGCTGGAATCGCAGAAAGGCGCTAAATTCGGCAGCAAGCTTGCGCACCCGCCGGCGCATATGTGGCGTGCGCAACCCGAGGATGATCCGTGCGACGACTCGCATTTTCATCGCCTGTTGCTCCGTGCCCGGATCCTCTGCGTCATCCCCGTCCATCTCTTCGATCTCGATCAAGCATGCCGGCGTCGTTAAGGGCTTGCGATCTTCGGGGTAGTCTTCCACGGTTTGGAAGATCGGAAACTGATTCTTGATCGCGGACACTACGGCGCTATGGTACGAATCTAGGTCGATTGCTGGGATCTGCGCCATTTCAGCTCATGCTCGAAGATTTGAAAGAAACGATCGAAAAACGCCGGTTCGACGAGTAACCGGTCCTCAATGAACGTGTCGGCCTTATCCTTGATGTCGAGCGCCTGTTTCTCGATAGGCAACCTAGCATTTCCCTTTCGCTTAAAAACGAATTTCTTTCCGTTCGGCGCCTTAGCAACGAAACCACCTTCGATGTAGAAGCGGCCCACGCTGACGCCTTTCGCGGTCTTCTGGGGCTCGCCCAAATAGATATAGGCGATCGGATCGAGACCGAAGAAAATCGAAATCTGGCTACCATTCGCGCCGCGAAGGACCGGGCGCATCTTGAGGCGGCGAAGCTGCAGAATCTGACGTTTAATTCCCAACTCTTTCGAGAGGCCGGCAATCGCCCGTCCACGTAGCCAACGACCCATCTTCGACAGGGTTGATGCGAGCGCCTGCCGTACCTGCCTCTCTGTCGCCTGTAGGTCGATCGCAATGCGTTCCAACCCTTGCGCGTCGATCTGGATGTCAACTAGGCTCATGGGATATACCTGTCGGTCTGCGGCGACAGCTCTAGTACCGCCAGACCGTTACCGTTCGGCTGCGGCCCGGTTCGCACATCGTATTTAACGCCGGACACCAGCGCGAAGCAACCGCGCGTCACGCCGGCGAGGTCAGTTTCCTTGCAAAGCACGTGCGGCAGCGTCGTATCGAACTGGAATTCCCCCGACGACTTACCGTTCTCGTAGGGGTCACTGAAAATCCCGTTGATCGTGCGTGTGGCGCCATCTTCGAACGTGACGCCGATCACCGATGCAAAACCGCCCTCGTCTTCCGATTCGAAGAATTCGTCCAGATATTCCCAAGACGGCGCGGGCATGATTACGCCTTCGCCGCATGCTCCGCCGCATCGGCGACAGCCTGCTCCTGTGTATCGAACGGTCCAGCGAACGCCTCGGGTTCACTCGAGTCATCCCCTTTGACCCACCCCCATTTTCCCTCACTATCCGATACGACATAACCGCTCGGTACACCGGGCGGTTGCAGCGGCGCGGTGGTCGGGGTAGTGCCCACGCCGCCAACCTCTTCAGGCGTCGCCAATTCCGCCTTGCCGCGGTTCAGCAAATCTTTCGCTTCGTGTTCCAGCAACTCAACGATTTCGCCGGGCTGGCAGATTTCGCCGGCGATCGCCAGGCAATGCGTCAGTTTCAGGAAAAATGTCTTGGGCGTACTCATATCTGTCAATGACTCCCGGTACGGTTTCAACAGGGCCGGGCTACTTCTCGGCCCATCTCGCTAGATCACTGACCGCCAGAGGCACCCGCCTTCCGACCCAACGTGAAGGACTGCACACGTCGCACCGCAAAATCCACGTCCTGGAATACGATGGTGCGAATGCGGCCCTTCGTACTGTTGGTGAACGGATCGACCTGCATTTCCAGACCGCCCCACATGCCGATAAGAAGATCAGCGAAATTCCCCATGAACACGTCGCCGGTAGCAATCTGGTTCGTGATGGCCGCGCCATAACCATTAACGGTGCCACCCGGTTCCCAGATCGTCGCCGCGCTCGCGCTGCCCGGGAACTTCAGGGTGGTTTTCGCGTAACCGCGGAATGCGGCGTTCGCGACGTAGGCCATCGTGTCCACGTCCGCGTTGTCCAACGCGACCGCTGTTTCCATCTGGACCAGCTCCGCGAATGTCGGGTCCGCACCCGCGAACGCGACCGCATGAATGCCTGTTACCTTGGAAATGCCCAGCGGCTGGTTCGCCGTGCCGGTACCGTAGTAGCCGGCCAGATCCAGCGTCAACGCGAGCGACGCGGCCAGGTCGTAGCGCAGCAGCGCTTCAGCATCCGGCGTGCCTTGCTTCAACAGCTTGCGCGTCACGTCACTGTACGCCGCGGCCGTCTTCGGCGACAACGCGATCTGACCGAAATCGATATTGTTTTCCGGTGCTGAATCGTCTTCGCCGATCCAGTATCCTTGACCCTTGGTGTTCTGCTTCGGAATATCGATGTTGCCGACTAGGCCACCCAGGACGCGCCCCATCTGCATGATCGTCGTCTTGTTGCGCAGGATGTCGATGAACGATGCGGCCAGCAGGTTCGTCGCGATCAGGTTCGAACCGGAGCTGCCAGCGCCCTGCTGTCCGTTCGTGCCGGCGCTGACAACGCGCGCGGCCATCGTGCCACCGATGGCGCTGCGCAGCACGTCTGCCGGGATCATGAACTTGTCGCCCGGCTTACCCGATTTGTCGCGTGCGGCTTCCGACGCCTCGAATTCGAACGCAGCGGCCTTGCGTGCGCCGATGTCGCTCGGGTCGGCCATCGCGCGAACAACCTTGATGAACGAATACTGCTCGCGTTCGCGATCGCTCAAACCCACGTCGGCGCTACGCGTCTGCTCATTGAGCGGCTGCGACGTGCGCTGATTCAGTTTCTCGAGCAAATGCGCTTGAAATGCTTCCGGCGTCTTGCCAGCGTCTCGGGCGAACGTCATTGCATCCTCGACCGCGCCGAATTTCTCCCCCATCTCGAGAATGGCGGCAACGCGCTTCTGGTTATTCTCGCCACCGCTACGCGTCGCCTGCTCGATGTGCTGACCCGCCCGCTCGATGACTTCGAGGGTGTCGACAATGGCTCCCTTTTCATCTACCTTCGCGCGGACAAGATCACCTTGGGCGTTTCGCAGAAATTTTTCGCTCATGTTTTGAATCACCTCGATAACGGGTTCAGTAGGTCCTTGTCCGGTAGTCTCCAACTTGCTCGACCGCAATTCCTCTTGCGGTTTTACGGCAGATCGCCCCACGCCGACCGTAATGTCAGCCGGTACGCTGACAAAGGAAATCTCGTAGGGCTGCCAGCGCGTGATGAGCCACACGTCCATCTCGCCGCGCTCTTCGATCAGTCGCGCATCGAGGATTTGATAACCTACCGAAACGTGCGAACGAATGCCGTCAACAACGTCCTGAAAAATTTCTTGCGCGCGTGGGCTTCGACCAAAGCGCGCGACGGCACGCCCTCGACGGTCTGCGTCTATCGATGCGCTGTCGACAACACCAACCTGGTCATCCCACTCGTGATTGACCAGGAGCGCGGCCTGATCCGACAAGCGCGCCATGTCCACGGCACCCGGCGAGTGATCAAGGATTTCAATCCCGAACCATTGCGGTACTTCCGACTCGGAACTGAACGCCAGCTCAACCGTGCGCTCTTCGATGTTGACCGAATCACGCACCACGCGCGCAGAGCGAACGACCTTACCGCGCTCTCCGATCAATTCCATCAGGCGCGTGGACTGCGCCGCAGTAAGAGTCTTCGGTGGCATATTGATTGCCTGATTAGCGTCGCGGCGCCCGCGACTACCCTTGATTTTTTCCAGTTTCGCCAGTTTTTCCGCCGGTACCGACTGCGTCGGCGGACTTGCCGGCCGCGGCGTCTGCTGCACCCACACCTTGAGGGGATTCATCGACGTTGATTCTCCAAGTTTCAGGCAGGAACGATGCCTTGATAATTTCATCCGGGATGCCAGCAGCCTGCATTTCGCGAATGTCTTCGGAAATTTCCCGATAGACCAATGATGGATCTTTGCCGCCCTCACGAATGATTTGCCCCGGACTGCTCATCAGATGGTTCTTACTGTCGATGGCGGCCTGCACGTCGGCCCGCGGGTCGATCCACGCCCATCTCCGCGCCTGCCATTGCACATCCTGGTAGGCGTCGATTCGCTCCGGCTTCAGCGAGCGGCCAGTGTCAAGCTTAATGTGTCCCGCGAGCAAGCTGTACGGCAGCCAGGCTTCGTAAACAGGCGCAATCAGCGTCTCAATTAGGAATTCTTGCAATTCCTTCCACGTCTCGCGCTCGTCAAGCGTGCCCTGTCGGATACTGCTGAAATTCACGCCCTCTAGATCGCTGGCGAGGTTGTTGTAAAGCACGCCAAACCCAGCGGCAACCCCACGAAGGTGCCCCTTTGTGAAGACTGCCGTTTCGCCGTTCGGGAATTGAGAATCAAACGTCTCAAATCCAACACCCTGCGGCAATTCGTGAAATGTGCCCGGCACTGCGTCGATCTCGATCGGGCCGCTATCCTCTTCGCGATCGTCGGGGACGGGTGCATCAGCGTCACGCGTGAAGAACCCCATCTTCGATGCAGCAATGCGCGCGTTGACCAGCGCCGCATCCTCAAACGCACCGAGATTGCGCATCCTGAACAGGCTGGTCGCCATCCACGGAAGCCCACGCTTCTGACCAGCGATGTCCTCGATATAGCCGTGCAGAATTTCATCGGCGGGGATCTCGATGAATTTGCTGTTGGTTCCGTAAAACAGATAGCCGTAGTACGGTGCCGATTCGTCTGCGACCGTGAAAAAATACGAAATCGGCCGACCGAATCGATTGAATTTGACGCCGTGTCGCACGAATGCGCCATCGCCAAGGTTGTATTCGTCGTACTCGACCGGGCAGCGTTGTGCGTCGATCACCTGCAACGAGAATCCCCACGGCCCGGCGTCCTTCCCGTACACTTTGCGCACGAAGAACTCGCCATCCGTTACCAGACTGTTAACACAGACCGCTTGAATGGCACGCCAGGATTTTTTCCCGGCGACATCACTATTTTTCTTCCTTCCCCACTCCGTGAATGCACGTTCGAGCGCTTGGTTCGCTGCGGTATCTAGCGCCCCCTTGCCGCGCTTGCTACGAGCCTGTAGCAGCACCCCTTTAGGCCCTACGATATTGGAACGGCAAATCCGTTTGAACGCCTTGCCGTAGTCGTTGTTGTTGCCTTGCTCACGGGCCCGAGCGACGAGTGCCATCTGATTGCGCCGAATCACGTCATCGGCGGTGACCGGCACAGTCCCCCAAGAGGCATTCAGGCGATCATGCTCCGCCGCACGAAAAAGACCGGTCGACATGCCATAGGGTGAATGCATTGAGCGACGCCGACCCGGCGTGCTCGCCTGGGGCGCAGAAAGGGCCGGCTCAACTCGAGCCGCCGCAGTTGCAGTGGTTCGCGATTCACGTTGAAAAAATTTCAGTGGATTCAGCATGAGGTATTACAGCCAGGTTCGAACGGTACGGCCGAACAGCGAATTGCCGCCGTTTTGCGCGGCCAGCATGGCTCGAAGCTCTTTCCGGTATTGATTGCGCAGTAAAATCAAATCGGCGATGGGCGTGCGATATAGCTCGCGGTCCTGGATGCGATACCGCTCCTGATCTTTGCTCGCACGCCTTTCAATGACGGCCTCGATCGCGTCCAGCACCTTCTGAAGGTGCCCGCGCGTATCGATCGGTGTTTCGATAGCCGACAGATCGCGCTCGATCTCGATCTGGCCACCGACAATCTCGACCACCGCACCGCCTGAATCGATCGCGCGCAAGCTGAACACGTACTCGCCTGCGGCCCATGCTGCGGTCTGAGTGGCCGGCACAGCGAAGACATGCTGCGCACCGGCCGCAGTGCTCGCCAGATCAATCGCGGAAGGACCACGCAACAGCAATTTCAGCGTCCATCTGGGAGTCGGGTGCGCAGGTAGCGTCGTTCGCCATCCGAAATCCACGCCAGCCGTGATCGTGTGGG
This sequence comes from Burkholderia alba, assembly GCF_034721475.1. Lineage (NCBI taxonomy): Bacteria > Pseudomonadati > Pseudomonadota > Betaproteobacteria > Burkholderiales > Burkholderiaceae > Burkholderia > Burkholderia alba. The sequence goes on from NZ_JAWJWL010000009.1 coordinate 24,820, forward strand.
GCAATCTGTCGTAACTCTGCATTCGCTCGCTCAGTAATTGAAGACATATCCCCGCTTGCGCGCCTGGGTCAAGGCGTGCGAACGCCGAATACGCCGAGTTTGCGGGTCGGGGGCCTTCAATTCCTCTTGCGGTTTTACGCTCACCGAAACGGTGGGATGCGCTGCGCCCGGCCGAGTGGCCGCCAGTTGCCGCTCAGCCGCGGCAATGGCAGCAGCACGCGCCCACGCGGGTATTTCTGGCGATACGGCCGTAACGGCGACCGTCTTCCCCGGCCTCTCTTGGTCCGCGCTATTAACTGTCGCGCGCGGCCGAGCGACATCGATTCCTAGGCGCTTGGCATAACCGGCCAGACTCGGATTCATGATCTTGAGCGCGGCGTATGCATACACGCGACAATCTAGAACTTCGTTACGGGCCTTGTCGGGTTTCGTCCATTCGCGTACCGGAAAGCCTTTCGCGAACTTCGTTCTCAACTTTTCCGCTGTAAGCTGGGCGAAGTACGATTCATCGTGTTCATCGTTCTTGGGAAAGTGGCAATAGCCTGGGCCGTCCTTCTGCAGTTCAAGGCGTCGCATGATCACTAGTTTCGCCTCGTCAACACCGACCAGAAACAGGTCAACCTTCCGGCTACGCTTGCCGGATTGCTTGCGCTTGGGCTTCTCTACCACGGGGCGCCCCCAACCTGCGATGCCCTTGATCGCGAACCTTCGCCCAGATCGACGGCTCCGGATGTACTCGTATGCACATTGGGTATAACCCGACGTGCCGCCCGTATCGACGCAGGTAGCCTGCACCTTCAGCATGACTCCGCTTTCGTGTCGCCACTCTTCGGCCAGCAAGTCGTCCAAGTCATTCCATACGTCGCCGGCAAGAGGATCGCCCCACAGGACGCGGTGCGTCACGGACCACGACCGTTCGAACATTCCCCATGCAATAATCGACACCTCAAGGCGATCCGGCTGCATGTCGACGCCGGCCGTCAGATACAGGCCACCCATCGGTATCGTCGCGGCGTAGACTTCACGTCGCTCGAACAAGTTGTCGGCGTCGACTTTCTCAGCGGTTTCCTCGAATGTCTCTGCCAGCGACACGTTCACGAACGATTGCAGGTCACCCGCCGCCATCTTGTCGAGATACGATTGCACGATGTCTCGCAGCTTGCGGAACGTCGACAGCATCTCCGGCGCATGAAACGATGCGTGACCCTTGAACCGCTCGGCGGCTCGCCAGCCTCCGCCCTTGCGTTCAGCCGAACGAATCGCATCAATGCGTTGTCCGTCGTTCCAAAGACTGCCGCAGTGCTCGCATGCGTAGCGAGCGCTGTCCGGATCCTGCTCGCCCTCCGGGGCGTCACGCCCATTCCAAACGACTTGCGACCATTTCAGGTACTGCGCCTCGCCACAATCCGGGCATGGCACGTAATATCGTCGTTGGTCGCCGGCCAGAAACGATAATTCAATACGTGATGCGCCCTTGATCGTCGGTGTGCTGCTCTCGGTGCGTAACTGCAGGTCGCCGAAAGTCGCCCCGCGCTGCGCCAACAGTTCGAGCGGGTCGCCCTCGCCCGTGCTTCCCAGCATCCCATCCACTTCGTCGGCATGCGTGACTGGCGCCGAGCGACCGCGCAAGGTGCGTGGAGAACCGGCCCAGCCGAACATCAACCATCCGCCGATGTACGAGATAATCCGGCTGTTGTTAACACCATCGCGTCCGCGCGGCTTCGCCATTCGTCGCGCGATCGTTGGATTCGCCTCCAGCATCGGGCGCAATTTCGTTTCGAGGAACGTTTGCACGTCTCCCTGAGTCGGCTGGATGAAAATCTGACTGCGTGGATCGTGCTCGATGAAATAGCCGGCGATACACTGCTGGATGGTAGTTTTGCCGAGCTGCGCGCCGGTCTGGTACGAGACCCGCCGCACCCCCGGTTCGACGACGCAATCGAGCATCCCGCGCTGATAAGGCGCATTGTCGAAATTGATCGGCCCCGGAATCGCATTGCCGATTGAGATATGAATGTTCCTCTGCGCCCATTCGCTGGGAAGAAGATGCGGCGGCGGAACCAGATTCAAAATAACTCGACGGACCGCACCCCTGATCGCTTGATCGTTCGCAAATGGATGAATCTGGCGTTCAGCCATCGCCTTCATAGTCGACATCGGAATCATCGTCGCTTGGGTCGAAGTCCGCGTCCGCGGACTGCTCGAGCGCCGTCACGATCTCGTCCCGCAAAACGGTTTTGAATGCAGCTTCGTCTGTCTCGCCAAGCAGGCGGAGCACTGTTCGGGCAGGCACATTCAGCATATTCGTGCGAATTGTGGTGAGCAACTTCGCGGTCACGCGCTCGAAGTCGGCGACCGGCGCAACTTCTCCGCGCGCCTTCGAAAGGTCCAACTCAGCAGTCAAGGTTTCGGCCGCCAGCTTGCGGCACCGCAACTTGCCTTCATCATCGGGCACATCGCCGGCCATCTGGCGCACACGCTCGTCTTCACGCCAACGGACTACATCAGCGGTATTAAATTGCCACTCGACACCGCGCCCTCCACGCTGGATAACGGGACAGCCAGCCCTGACCCAGGCGTCGACAGTAGTCAGCGCGACCCCAAACACATCCGCGACGCCGGCCCGGTTCACCACTTGACCGCTTCCATTCCTCGGCATAGCGTTAACTACTTCCCATTCGACGGTTAACCGTTAACTTTCAGCGCCTTAAACAGACCGATATAGTCGTAGTCCGCCGTTTCGTTCCCCACCCAGATTTGAAAGAGCGCGGGGGCCTTGCCTCCGCAGGGCCCCGCCCCCGAGGAAGGACCCAAGTGTTGTGTGTTTGCAACACACTTGACTTCGCCATATCCTCAGTAGTCCAAATCGGATTTTTCGTGGCTCGCAGACAGCATCGAGAGACTGAACGCTGGAACATCGAGCCTCGAAGTACCGGGCGAACCCATCGGATCGACGTAGATACCCTTCTGTCCACGGATTGCATCGATCAGATTCGAGTGTGTTGCTCGGCACATGTAATACAGCTTGGCGACCTCGACATGATTGGCGAGCAATGTAGCCATCATCCCATCACTGGCTTGCGGAAGTGGGGGGCATGTCACCAACAGGTTGCTGGGAATGCTCGCCACTGGCGCCACCGGGATTAGCATCGGTGCCGGCGTTGGCGGCATTCCAGATTGACAAGCCGACAGCATCGAGACCAGCGCCAGCAGTAGCGGCAGAGGGATGCGATTGAACATAGCGCGTTACCTTCGTTTCGATCGGTTTGAAAGTGGCCCGGACACGCTCCTGGTCCTGGCTTTGCCGGACAGCGGCAGCGATCGCATGTTGCGAATTCGTTTCACTCGTCGTCTTTGCGGCGATAGTTGCCTCTGCGACCGCTGCGGCCTGCTTGACCTTCTCTGCATTCCACGCGGCCTGAATCTGCTCTTGCCCATCTTGAAATCCGTTTTGATAGATCTCATGATGGGCATACAGCAACGCTGCGACGATGACGCACCCAGCCAGGGCATAACTGCCAAATTTCTTGAATACATCAATGATGAAAAGCGGCATGATTGATTTTCCGTTGTTCACGCGCTCGCGACGCAGCCGCCTGCCGCGACGAAATAACTTTGCAGCGTCGTAACGAGGTTCTGATGCTGGCCGTAGCTATTGCCGGGAAGCGATGCCCAGATATTCGAGCAAGCAGTCACTGCGGCGGCGAACTGCCCAGCGAGGATCAACGGTATCGCTCGACGTTCGCGAATTTGCTGGATCGCGATGCGGTCCTGCGAAACTGGCCCGAAGTCAGGAAGCCGAAGCGATGCCATATAGGCAACTGCAAACCGATTCAGTGCTTGATAGCGGCCTGCGGCCGTCGAGTTCAGCGACGCGTTGTATATGTTCGGATGGGCCGCGTAGCTCGGGAACGTCATGACTTTCGCCGGGATCGACTGCCCATTGCGAACCATCGGGCCATGCGAACCAACCAGCACGTTATAGCCATCATCGCTATGCGCCAGCGTATATGCGTCGATTTCGCTCCGGGCGATCATGTCGAGAAACGCACAGACGTTTTGCCCCCCAGCAACATCAGCCGCTATTCGAGGCATGGGGCTTCCTCCACTTGAAATACGCATACAAGATCGCCTCACGGACGAATAGCAGACCGGCAACGCCGACCATCCCTGCCGCGTTGAGACGCGCAACATCGAGCGGGTGACGGCCAATGAAAATCGCCGCGCAGGCAAGCGCCAGAAACGACCAACACAACTTACCCAGAACGCCGTCGCGAATACGTGGCGAAAGGATCGCGTAGGCCGAAATAGTGAATAGTGCGGCGCTTGCCGCCTGGACGGTAGCGTTGATCATTACTGCCCCCCACCGAAGCGCTGACGAATCAGCGCCCACAAGTCCGCATTGGACAATCCGCGAATGACAGCCTGAACCATCGACAAACCGAACAATCCGATAAGGAAGGCTACGGCCCCGGAGTGCATCGGAGAGATATGGAAATGATCGATCGCCAACGGCGTGATGTAGTTCGCCCCGGTGGAACTGGCGGCAATGGCGAACGCGCGCTTGGGCAGGCTGTCAATATCCTTATGGAATGGCAACGACACGACGGAGCCCAAGGCCGCCGCCGCGATCATGCCAAGATAGGGAGAAAATTTGTCCACAGATACCGCCTGCGTTTGTCGTATCCGTAACGTAACGTCACGCGCCGGCCAATTCCTCTTGCGGTTTTACGGATAGGACCTTCTCGACCGTGCTGTCCGATACGCCGATCTGAACTGCGATCAACCGGCGTTTAAGGCCACGTGCCGCCATCCCGCGAATCGTGGCGTTCCGAAACGCCTTGACCATCGACGTACAGGCGGATGGTTGCAAAATTTCGCCGCCGAACGCCTTAACCAGCTTACTGGCATCACCCCAGCCAATAATCTCGACCAGAACATGGTCTGGCTTGAGTGTCTTGGGAACGTATAGGATCGGCGTGCCACTCGGATGCTCGCGCGTGTATGCTCGAGGCAATCTCCCGAGCAGAACGAGAGCTTGTTCCCGACCGATGACCTCGGCGATTTCGCGCACGCTATGCGGCAGATCGTTGATCGGCTCTTGCGGCAAACTCATGGCAGCACCCTCCATGGGATACCCCAATACATTAGCCAGTTGATCATTGCCGCTCGAATTTCGTCGCTACGCGGAAACGAAACTTCGATCTCGCCTGCCCCGCGATCTCGGCAACTGACCGGGAAGCCGACAAAGGAAACTCGATGTCCGCCGGATGGCTCCGGCAGACGAATGCAGGCGATTGACACGGGTTCCGGGATGGCCGCGGCGTCAAAGTAAAGGTGCGCGCTCATTCCTGCGCCACCGTGGGGAGCTTAGCGTGATCGATCGTGATCTCGATGACAGCCTCTTTGCGCGGGCCGATGCTGCTGTCACTCGTTGAAATGTAGCCGGTTGTACTGACAGCTAAGTCGCTCAGACTCACACCGCCAGCGGCAGCCACGGCCTGGGCAAGGATGTCCACAATTTGAGCTTCGCCGATCACGGCGCGAAGCGTGCGCGTGTCCGTCCGGGTCTCGACTATCTTGAAGACAGGTTTCATTGTTCTTCCCTCACGTACCATTCTCTATCTCCGCTCCCCAGGAACGGCGCGAGCGACTTAGCGTTGTGCGCTATCACGACCTCCACCGGATACGTCCCGTCCGTGTTCCACGCCCCCTCGACTGCGAACCGGTGATACTTTTCAGGGAGGATCACATCCGCATAGATCCAACCGCCGCAAGTTTTGCCGTTTCGCCAGCTATGCACCGGGCTGCGGATCTTGACGACGACACATTCGAACGTTATGTAGTTCTCGCTGTAGTACTTTCCTCGCCATGTCCCCGGCAGCGTCAACCTGACCTTCAATCGCATTCGCCCTCCGACAAACCCATCTTGCGTGCGCGCACGGACACCCACGCCTCATATGCTTGATCCCAAGCGTCAAATTTCTCTTGCTTCGCCGTGCCGACGCGGTTCTGATCGATCCACACGTGGCAAGACATACAGCCGGGAACCGTAAATTCGTTTTTCGCCTTGAGGCTCGCCCCCTTCCCGTGTCGTGCCTGGTTGGAGTGACACGGCACGACGGTCGGATCACTCGGATCAAGACGACAAACACCGGGCACGCGGAGATAGCAGGGTTCGCCACGGCACGCCGCGAGATACTTCGCACCCTCGGCGCCTGTCGGCCTTTTGATCCGGCGAACAATCGCCTTCTGGTGTTTCAGTGTCGATCCGCTCGTCAGGCTTCGGAACGGTGAGGGTTTTCGGGAGTAGCCTCCGGATTTGAGCGGCTTCTTTCGCATGAGCGGAGCAGACCGTTTCATGCGACGGCACCTCCAGCTGTCGCACCTTCACCGCCACGCATCACTGCGCAAACCATTTGCTCTTTCGAATATTTGTTAGTACAATAATTGATATGGAAATCGAATTCGATCCAGCCAAAAGAGACAGAACGCTCGCCGAACGCGGACTGGACTTTACGCGCGCGGTCGAGGTGTTCGCCGGCATCCACTACACCATCGAAGATGCTCGCGAAGACTACGGCGAGACGCGCTATATCACCGTCGGCAAGCTCGATGACCGAATGGTCATCATGGTATGGACGCCACGCGGCGAAGTTCGCCGCCTCATCAGCATGAGGAAAGCAAATGAACGCGAACAGAAGCACTACTCCCACCGAGTGGGTTGACCCAGACGATGCCCCCGAACTGACCGACGAGTTTTTCGAAGAGGCCGACCTGTACCACGGCGACAAGCTCATTCGTCGAGGACGCCCTAATGGCAGCAACAAAACATCAACAACCATTCGATTTGACAACAGCATCCTGGAAGCCTTCAAGGCAGCCGGGCCTCGTTGGCAAACACGGTTGAACGCAGCGGTACAAGACTGGCTGAAAACGCATTCGCCGAAAGACCTTGAGGTGTGACAACGTCTCACGACATCTCCACGCTTGCCCGGACCATTCGGTCTACCGCGACCACCGCAACCGCGATAGCCGCGTCTCGCGCGTGTTGCCGCTCCGCCGCTTCCCGTAGCTGGCGCACTTGGGTCGACTCGACTGGCGGCGGCAGCTTGCGAACCTTGCAGCGATACGCGCTCGGGCGCGTGCCCTCGATGCGAGTGATGAGTTTCGCATCGAGCAGATTTCGCACGCGTCCTTTGACGGAATCTTCCGATATGCCCAGATCACGCGCGATTCGTTCGAGTGTCATCCCGAGTCGGCCACCATTGCGCAATATGTGATCGCAGACCTGCCAGCACGCCGGATTGATGCCCTTGTCCGTCTTCATTTCACCTCCACGATGTCAATGCCGAAAATATGCTTCATGAGGTGCCGCTTGATGCGATACCCCTCGGTAATTCGCCCCTTCACGTCTTCCACGACAATCTTGCCATCGCGGGTGTAGACAAAATCCGCTACGTACCTCAGTGCGGGCCGCTTACGGCCGCCGATCACCACCGGATCGGCAAGAATGAACGGCACCTGCAACGCTAGGTCGCTGATCAACCCCGCCGACTGCTGCCGAGCCAGATCAAACCAGCGCGACCGCTCCCGCTTGCTGTCGAATTTGATCCCGTCGTGCTCGCATCTCTCGTTTCGATATTTCGATTTCTTCGCCGTAATCATCGGCGGGAACAGCGAGCGGTCCAGATCCCCGGACGCGATGTCATCGAAATCAGAATTCGGCAGGCCGCCTGTCCGACGCTCGATCTCACGCTCGGCGAAACTGCGCCCCACCACCCTATCCTCCCGAACACGGGCAGTCCCGACTGCTACAGTTCCGGCCGGGACTACCATCGGCCATGCAGATCGCTTCGTCATGCCGGCTTCCCGCTCTTGATGTAGGCCCAAAGCTCCCGCTTCTGGTCTTCCGCGGCCTTCTCGCCAAACTTCACGCGGACGCGATGGACCAGCTGCTGCGCAAGGCCGTAGTGACCGTTCCGACCAGCGATGACCGCCTCACGGAACGATTGTCGGCATTCGGCAGCCGTCATGCAGCGTCCGCGGCAGAGCCTGCGTCTCGCGGAATGTCGTTGAAATATCGGTACAGCGCCTCGTACTGCTCATCGCCAAAGCGCGCCGCGTCTCGGAGCATGTCTTCCATCCATTCGCCCGGGCCGGCAGCTTTCACCACACGGGCCTTGAAGCGCATGAACACTTCACCTTCGCGCTGCGTCACGCCGAGCGACTTACCGCGCTCAACAACCCCCGCCGTCGTCTTGTGCCAGTCAGACGGCACCGACCCAGCCCCGCCGCTCTGCGTCGAGTCGCCCTTGACCGGGAACAGCCCGGTCCAGCCGCGAAGCACCGCCTCGTCCACCGTGACCTCGACCGGCTGGCCAGCGTCGAGCAGCTTCCTCAGCCGCTTGACCGACACCTTGGCCGCCGCCATCGTCCAAGGCGCATCCTTGGCCTTCGCCTCGCGGTGCTCGCACCAGGCATCCCACACATCGAACGGCAGCCAGTCGGGTAGGTCGAGGCTCAGAATTTCCGAATGCAACGCAACTCGCGGCGCACGCCGCGCAGGTTGACGGTTCAATGACGGTTCTTCTGGTGGTTCTTTACGGTTAGACGGCACCTGGTGCGGGGGTGGGACGCACGCCGTGCGGGGGTCCCCCGCATCTCCTGCGGGGGTGGGGTGCATTTCCTGCGGGGGTGAATCTGCTGCGGGGGTGCATTTGGTGCGGGGGTGAATCTCCTGCGGGGGTGCATATGCTGCGGGGGTTATCGTGTAGCTCGTATGGCGCCCGTTTGTTCGATTCGCCTTGACGATCTTCGCCTCTTCCAGCCACTTGATCGCGTTCTGCACCGCCCGCTCAGACGCGCACGTCCGCTTAGCGATGGTTCCGATCGACGGCCAGCACACGCCCTGGTCGTTCGCGTTGTCTGCCAGCGAAACGAGCACCGCCTTCTGAGCGATCGACATGCCGCCCAACGGCCAGCACTGGGACATGATGAGAGTACTCATGCGGACTCAACAAGCGCCATCTGGCGGGGGTCCACCTCTACCGCCGCCTCACTTTCCTCGTTGAGGCCCAGCACCCAGCGCAATGCTTCAGCGCGCTCGCCCGTCGATTCCGCCAGCTCCGCCTCGATCTTCTTCCGCGTCTTCATGGACGGCTTGCTACCCTCCATCACGGCGCGTTGCGCACGACTCCGCGCATGCCCCTTTGCCCCGGCACCCGCTTCGATCAGTTCCTTGAGCTTCACTCGCTGCTCGTCAGGGGGCAATGTCACCAGTCGCTTTGCGTGGCTCACGTTGACTTGCCCGCTCTCGACCGCTTCTTGGACGGCCGAGCAGCATTCAAGTAACTGGATGGAATTGCGGACGGTCTGAGCCGAGACGCCGAACAGGATCGCGATTTCGTCATCGGAGCGGCCGTAGCCCTGTTGCTTTGCCATCTTCTCGGCACGCGAAATGGGTGTTTCTTGCTGCCGGATAGCGTTTTCGCTCGCCGTCGCCGCCGACAAAACGAGTGCGCGCTCGCGGATGCCTAGCCTTCGAATGAACCCCTTGACAAGACGTATCGGCTCTCCGCGCTCTTCCCGCCGTCGATTCGCTTCGATAGTATTCTTTACGCGCTGACGCCCCGTCACCACCTCGGTATCGCCAGTCTCCGGGTTCTTCGTCACTTCGATGGGAACTAGCACGCCCTGAAAATCGATATTGCGCACCATGCTCTCGTCAAGCGGCAGGTGAACACGTGAGTCGTACAGCGGATGCGATTCGTCTGTAACCAGAACCAAATCCCTAGGATCGAAATCCATAAGGTTTCCCTTCCCCTTCGCTCCGTATGCGTCGATCGAATTCTTTGCCATAACCTTCTCCTAAGCCGCTTCCCTGAGCGGCAATTCGTTTTCGTCAAGCTCGGCACGCCGTGCGGCGACGAGCGCGTCGTGATCGTCTTGAGTCATGTCGCGGGTCCAGAAATCGACATCGCCGGGCAACCGATCGCTGCCATCCGGCCGGTGCCAGCAATAGAAGCTCCCCATTCGATGCGGAAAGTGGTAGCCAGCGCAGTCACATCGCGTCGCGGTCGTGTCGCGCTTCATCATCCAAACGTCCAGTCGCCAGTCCCGTGCGCCGCACTGCACGCACTTTGGATACGCGGCCTGCTCGAACGTGTCCGGCTTCATGTGCAGAACACGGCGCGCCTCGCAATGCCGGCATCGGACGTGATAGCGCGCCATCTCACGCGACCGGCAGCCCGAGCAGTTCTTGCGATTTTCCGGTAGCGATGCACTTCCGCGTGCCGCGCTTCTGTAGCCGCCCATCGTCGAGCAGTTCTCGCACCCGCCCACACACACTGGAAAGTTTGAGATTCGTGCGATCCGCGATGTCCTCCCGCGTCAGCAATGTCGCGCGCGAATGGAAACAGTCGAGAACCATGCGTTGCTTTGCCGATAGTTCGGGCACGGCAATCGAGTGATAGCTGTCTTGCTGCGTCGAAGAAGCGCCGCTGGCAGACCGCGGGGCGAAATGATTTTTCAAGTGGTTTCTCCTGCGGCCGAAGCCAATTAGGACTACGAATTCAAATTGAAATGACCTTCGGAACGATTCTTCTCAGCGGGGCTCACGCGCCGACCTTTCGGTCGGTGCTCGGCTAGTGCCTGGTTTCCTGCAACGACCGGAGAATCAGATGCCCCGCTAGGGCGAAGGCTTCCAACCTCTCCGGGTCCGACTCAATCTGCCGCCCGATCTCCTCCATCAGTGCGTTTCGGTCATCACCCACCCGTCGCCGGGCGTCCTCAACGGCTTTCCGGCCAATCCGAAGCGCATCCTCGTCCGTCATTTCATAGTCGCCCTCGTGTGAATGACCTCCTCCATCAGCGTCAGCATGGCCATGCGGGCGAGAAACTGCGAAACCGCCCGGTTGCCGACGATCCGCTCAAAATCCGCAATGTGCCGAGCCGGCAGGTCCTGTCGCGCCTTTCCATGTCTGTCAATCGGATCACGGTTGAGCATGTTCGAAAGGTGCGACGCCGGGACATCCATCAGCTCGGCGAGCGTCCTTTGCGTCATGCCGCGGACTGCTCGCTGTTCCCACGCGAGACAAACGGCATCACGGAAAGAAGCGCACTCGGCGATCGATTCTTGAGGTACAAATTCAGCCGGGTTCGGCTGCACGCCCGTGTGGGCGCGGGTGTCAGCCTGTAAGTGCATTTGGCCTCCATAGAAAAATTCAACTGGGTTACGACTGGAATTACGACTCAACCAGGGCGCAAAATTTTTTGCATCAACCGGACAACTGGATGCGAACCACCGCTATGCGAGAATTGAAGCTCCTTACTTCCTCAACCACCGCACAACAGGGTTCGCATGGACGACAACAAACTGAATCAACTCCTCGCCCTGCTGGAAAAATATCGCAGCGGCCTGATCAGCCAAGAGGCGCAAATTCTGCGTCTGCATATGCAAATTTCGCATACACAGCACGCAATGCAGGGATTCATTTCCGCGTTGCCCGAGGACCAGCAGACAACCATCGTTGCTCAGATCCGCGCTCGGTTCGAAGTCGCCAGGGACCAGCTATTGGGTACCTCGATCGACGACGCATTGATCGACGACATGCTGGACGAAGCAATTCGGCGAATACTTCCCGGTCAATAGGGTCCGGGATGCCAGCAGCCTTCATTTCGCATATCTCTTGTGCGATCTCGAGATATACCGCCTCCGGGGGTCGGGCACTTGCACGGCGCACCTCGGCATCTCGAGCCGCCTTCACCCACATTAAGTTGATCGCCGGGCGAATCAGCCAGAGCGCGAGACGGGCGTACAGATACCTCACCTGGAAAGTGTCCGGCGTCACGCAACCTCCTTTGCTTCGGTAGGGGGAACGATCTCAGGCCATATGAGGTGCCCATCATCGGGTCGAAGCTCGATACGCGACACCGCCCCTTTTGTTGCGCGCTCAATCGCGACGCATCTGTCGACGGCAACGGGTCTTGCCCCATTCGCCCACTGCTGAACTGTCGGAGGCTTTACCCCAAGCAGCCTAGCTAGTGCCGCTTTCCCGCCGACGAGATCGCAAGCTTTCCGGATGGCAAGGGTGGTTGGCGTGTTCATGGCGCAATTATATGGCAATGCCTGTTTTTTGCAAGGAGGCATTGCCACATCGAGTGCTTACCAGATTTAATGAGGCAATGCTTACAGGCAATCAACTAGGCGCCGCCATCGAGCAAGCGCGGATCAAGAAGGGCGTCACTAAGGTCGCCCTAGCCGCCGCTATGGGCGTGAAACCTGCCTCGGTTCAGGACTGGGTGAAGTACGGTAGACTCGCCAAAGAGCGGATCAACGATCTGGTGGAATATTTTTCCGACGTCGTGGGCCCTGACCATTGGGGGCTTGACTTTTCCGCAGCAACATCTGGGATGATGCAGTCGGCAAGTCACGAGGCATTAGATAGCGCACTCCCTGACGATGCCGCAGTCGAGATAGTTAAATTTGTGAAGAAAATGACTCCACGTGAGCGAATACAACTTCTTGGCGCGGCCAAGATGATCTTGAGCATTCGAGTCGACAGAAAAGCTAAGATTGGGAAGGACGCGGCATAAACTGGAAGCCGACATTGGAAGCAAGGCGTTCGCGTATTCCTATGCACGCATAAATATTCGTATTTATATCCGGACGAAATCTTATGCCAGACGTGCTCCCCCCAATGCAAAGTCTGGTTGTCTTTGATTCCGCCGCAAGACATCTGAGCTTCACTCGCGCCGCAAAGGAACTCAACATTACACAGAGTGCGGTCAGCCGACAAGTCTCGCGTCTGGAGCAATTCCTAGGCCGGGCTCTATTCACTCGCAAACGTCAAAGATTGGCCCTAACACCCGCCGGGGAAAAATATGCAAATGACATCCGCGGAATCTTGGGGAGTTGCGCGTCGGCCACTCACGATTTGATGAAGCAAAAGGGGACGCAGAATATCACCATCGCATGTGGCGCCGGCACTTCTACTTTGTGGCTGGCACCGCGGCTTCCTGAATTCATTAAAGCCAATCCCGAGATCTCACCCCGCGTGATTGTAGTTGACGATCCGAAGCGGCTACAGCCTTCCGAATTCGATGTCGGAATTTATTACACCAACGATTCACAGCATCATACGGGCATGAAGACGCAGCGGATCACAGGCGAAGAAGTTTTGGCCGTCTGCTCCCCGTCCCTGCTTAAGGGCCAGCTGATCACCCCTGACCAACTTGCACAGATGACTTTGCTCAATCGAGCAGACTCGCCAGCCCTCTGGATGACTTGGCAGAACTGGTTTCAGTTGTGCGGCGCAACGTTGAAACCAAGAAAATTCATCACGTCAAACAACTACCCGTTTCTAGTCGAACTAGCTCTTCGGGGGCAAGGCGTCCTGCTCGGATGGAGCGCGCTAGTGAACGAATTGCTTGAGTCAGGCGAGCTCGTTAAAGCCTGCCAAGAATCCGCCAGTCTGGGCGGAGGATACTATGTCCTATGGCCACGCGACAGGATGGAATCTGTTGCCGCTCAGACATTCAAACTATGGGTGTTTTCTCAGTTCAAACCCCAGAGTGCAGACGGCCAAGATCATGCCGAAAAGTCATCACCCCATGCCTAAATAGCTATTTCGGTTTCCTTCGCTCTCGCTGACAATGTATCTAACGATGTTGTAAGTTCAGCACGATATGCCAGCTGAAACCACATCATTCTGAGATGACTGGACAGAAATGTAAACAATCATCTTGAATAGTGACATTTTTTGGGGGCGAGCCATCCATGATAGATTTTGCCGCACAGATAAGTGCTACCCAAGCACATCCTAAAACTAGATCGCTGATCGTCGCGACCATCATAGGCAACGGGCTTGAGTGGTTTGATTTCACCATATATAGTTTTTTTGCGATAATAATCGCGAAATTATTCTTCCCAACAGGTGATTCTCTAACCTCACTTCTCGCTGCTTTTGCAACATTTGCCGTCGGATTTTTTGTCCGACCCATTGGCGGAATTATTATTGGTGCATATGCCGATAGGGTAGGACGAAAGGCGGCTCTCTCGGCAACCATATTGATTATGGCGACTGGGACCATCCTAATTGGATTAGCCCCAACATACGACTCCATCGGCTATTGGGCTCCGATCATCATCATCATTGCACGCCTGCTACAAGGCTTCTCTGCTGGCGGCGAAATGGGAAGTGCCACGGCGTTCCTAACTGAACATGCTCCGGCGGACAAGCGCGGCTATTATTCCGCATGGATTCAGAGCAGCATTGGAGTTGCGATTGTCTTAGGCACGACCGCCGGAACAGTGTTGACCACGCAACTATCGGAGAAGGATTTATACAATTGGGGTTGGCGCCTACCTTTTTTGTTCGGAGCAATTATTGCCCCTATTGGTTTCTATATACGTAGTCAATTGAGTGAAACCCTACCTCTCCATGATGCGCAATTCAAAAAAGAAAAATCCCCCTTCGTTGACGCGATACGAAATTTTCCTCGGGAAACATTCATCAGTTTTTTATTAGTCGTATTGTGGACGGCTACCTCGTATGTAATTTTATTTTACATACCGACCTATGCCGTTCGGGCACTGCAACTCCCTCCATCCGTCGGCTTTACCGCCGGAATAGCAGGAGGGTTGTCAATCATGTTGTTCACCCCAATCTTTGGAGCAATTTCTGATCATTATGGAAGAAAGCCACTGCTTTCTCTATCATCCGCGTCTATTTTCATAGCAAGCTATCCGTTATTTTTATACATAAACAACAATCCTGATCTGCGTTCACTCTTAATATTTGAGGTTTTATTTGGAATATTGATAAGTGCGTATACCGGGCCAATCCTAGCCGCATTCTTCGAGATATTACCCGGTCGAATTTTATCGACAGGCATAGCAATCGCCCATAATTTCGCCATCATGATATTTGGCGGTCTCGCGCCGATGATCGTGACTTGGCTAATCGCTAAAACCATGAGTAATCTGGCCCCGGCCTACTACCTTATGGCTGCCGCAGCCATAAGCTTCACCGCCACTTTGTTTTACAAGAAGTCCGCCCACATCTGACCATCGTGGCATTGCCGCTAAATTTCACAAACCAGTGATGCAAAAAAAAGCGCTCCATCGGCGGCAACCGATAGGGCGCTTGTGTTGCAGTCATCCCATACCTGATAAATATACGAGGTTGCAACGTGTCAAAGCATAGCACGACAGAACGCGAGGTCGCGAATATTTTGAGCGACCGGCGGTTTTTCGCGAAGCGCACCGGAGAGCGTGCGCAGACCGCTGTAACGGGAGGCGCCGTCACCAGCCTCGAAGAAGTACGTCGCAAGAAAGAGCAGCCTTGCTTTGACCCACTTCCAACCAATCTGACGCAAGCATTTGTCATGCTACTTGAGTCCTACTCGAGGCACGACATAGGCAATCTCGATGTCTAGCATCGAGCAGACAGCGCCATACCAATGAAACCGAAGGTCAAGCGCAAAAATATGGTATTGCCTCTTTACAAGATATGAGGCATCGCCTACTATTCCATCAACGCGCCACCCTACCGGCGCCAAGACGGAGCCACGATGGACGCAACGAGCCTCATTTTGGGATTTACCGCTGGCGCGACTATCGGAGCGCTCTTGCTGATGGCTGCTCTTGCCATCGGGATGCATAGCAAAGGTCAAGACGGCGACGAGTAGAAATACCGTTTGAGCGGGGACGCTTGAAGTCGGCGCGGCGACTCTAAATAGCCCGTACTCCTTCAGGTGTGAATGCAGGCGTCCTCGCTCATCGTTTTGTAGTCCGTAACTATAAATGCAGCTCCAGGTAATCCAGATGGACATGATGAGCTTCATTCTTGGTTTCGCTTCTGGCGTGGTGACGGCATGTCTGGCGTTCTATCTCGGCTATCTGGTTGGTTCTTCTATTGGGGAATGACATGTATCGAATGTTTCGCTGCACCCGCTGCCGATGCACGACGCCGAACAGTCACGACGGAGACGGGTGTCACAACTGCGGCGTCGGCGTAATGCGTCCGGTCTCCACTTCATGAAAGCCCTGCCCCTCGTCGGCGGATTCCACGTCGGGCCGCTTTTCGAATTTCGAAAGACCCGTCCTGCGAAGGCGCCGGGTGGCAAGAAACGCAGCACCTTGCGCAGCCGGCACGAGCGACGTGCAACGCCGCCCTGGGCGGACCGCGATTCCATCGAAAGACTTCACGCTGAGGCGCGGAGACTCACGCGGGACACCGGCGAGCTGCACGTCGTCGATCACATCGTGCCGCTGCGCGGTAAGACCGTATCTGGACTGCACTGGCACGGAAACATGCGCGTCATCCACTGGCGCCCGAACGCAAGCAAGGGCGCGCTCGTGTGGCCGGACATGCCTTTCGAACAGATGGACCTGATATGACCAACAGCAAAGAGAGAAATCGAATTTTGGAATGGGCCAGGGGCTACTACGACGCCATTCACGGCGTTGCCCCATCGTCACTGACCATCGAATACCAGCTCGGCTATGCCGATGCCCGGCGAGGTTGACATGAGCGGTCTAAAAGTTTGGATCGGCGCCGCTGTCGCCGTCGCGATTTTCCTGATCTGGGGCTCGCAGGCGAATGAACGCGGCCAGAAGTTTGAAGTGCAGGCATCGGTTCACGGCTGAGTCCTGCTGATCGTGTTTTACCCCGCCGCACATGGCCCTCGGATAAGTGCGGCGGTCTTGGTGGGTGGCTTGGAAAGCACCCTTTTTTTTGGTTGTCTCAAGAGCGGATGTTCGGCGGTGGTCGGTGGGCTCGGCCACATCCCTACGCGGTTAAACGGTGTCTGCAAATCTCATGCTAAACGCTGCCTCATGCGAGCGTCGAGCATCCGCCCTTGAGATTTCCCCCTGGCGAGTGCCTACGGCGCTCTTGATGCTGGCGCCTGTACGGGCCAGCCTCTTTTTGGAACCTTCCATGCGACTGACTTCCTATCACCGCGACGCATTCGTCACGGCCGTCCTCGACGACGTGCCAATGGTCGACTACGACGAGCAATGCCGCGTACTCATGCAGAAATGGGCAATAGATCGGCTACCGCCAAAACTGCGCGCGATGTTCAAAGAGTTCGGCCACTTCTTCAAGACCGGGTACGTGTCCCCGCCGGGCGACCTGAGCAGCGTCTCGGTCGTGACCGCTGACAGCGGTTCCCACACTCGCGCCGCGATGACCTCTGATACCGATTTCTGGTCAGATCTATCTGATCTTGCGAAGGCGAAAAAAACACAGGCAGATGTCCGCCTCGGTATTCGCAATCGTGTCGTTTCCATCATCAACGCTTGTTCAACAGTTAAACAAGCACATGAACGTCTGCCCAAGTTCGCGAAATACCTTCCTGACGCAGACGCGCCAATCGACCGCACCGTGCCCGTCGTCGCGAACCTCGTAGCGGATCTGACCGCCGCCGGCTGGCCGAAAGCGGCGAAAGCACGTGCTCGACGCGAGGCTGCGTAACCCGTCCTCGATTTTCACTGAGCGGTGTTCGGATTCAAGGCAACGCAACTGCTTCATGCTGATTCACCACTCGCGTTCGAGCCCCGGCCAATGCGCCGACTGACCTACAGCCATGCCTGCTTATTACAACGAGATTGACCCGTATGCAGCTCAGTGGCTGCGCAACTTGATAGCCGCCGGGCACATCGCCCCTGGCGATGTCGACGAAAGGAGCATTGAGGATGTCCGACCTGATGACCTGC
The DNA here is from genome assembly GCF_034721475.1 of Burkholderia alba. Classification (NCBI taxonomy): domain Bacteria; kingdom Pseudomonadati; phylum Pseudomonadota; class Betaproteobacteria; order Burkholderiales; family Burkholderiaceae; genus Burkholderia; species Burkholderia alba. The sequence goes on from NZ_JAWJWL010000009.1 coordinate 42,545, forward strand.
GAGCCTACGACCAGTGCCATTTCTTCGCCGGAATCGGCGTGTGGTCGCACGCACTTCGACGCGCCGGCTGGCCCGACGACCGTCCCGTGTGGACCGGCTCTTGCCCCTGCCAACCTTTCTCCGCGGCAGGCAAAGGAGCTGGGTTTGATGACAAGCGGCACTTGTGGCCTGACTGGTATTGGCTCATCGGCGAGTGCCGACCTCCAGTCATCTTTGGAGAGCAGGTTGCGAGCTCAGCTGTCGAGCCTTGGATCGACCTTGTACACGCTGACATGGAAGCGCTGGACTACCCCTTCGGGTGTGTCCCGTTTCCGTCTGCGGGCGTCGGTGCGCCGAACATCCGCGATCGAGCTTTCTGGATGGCCTACGCCAACGGCCTGCGAAGCAGGCGGAACGCCCGAACAGTTCATCGCGCGCAAGCTCAAGTCGATCGCGAAGGGTTCGCGGATGGGTGCCAGCTTGACGGATCTCGGACTCGTCGCGCAGCTCGCCGGTTGGCCGACGCCGACAGCAGCGCTCGCAGACAAGGGTGTGCGCTCGACGGAGGGAGGGATTCGCGAGGCGATGCGGTCGCACGGTCCCGATCTGGCAGCGATGGTCTGCCTGACGGCTTCGAGCGAATCGAGTCAGCCGGCCCGACTAACGGCTTCTGGCGAGCTGCTGACTGGCTCCTCTGCCGGGATGGAAAGTGGCGGCCAGTTGAGGCCAGAATTCAGCAGATGGTTGATGGGACTCCCCTCCGAATGGGACCTTTGCGCCCCGATCTCGAAACCAAAGTCGAGGAAGCGATAGATGAAGCGGCGATCAGACTACAAGACGAAGCCAGAGAGATTTTGCGAGCGCTGCGGCAAGCAGTTAATTCCCCGAGTCTATTCCAGTGGGGAGGAGGAGTACGGCATGTTCATGAAGCGCAGATTCTGCTCGCTTACCTGCTCGAACACACGAGGGAAACTCGGGGAAAGCAGGACGCAGCGGATGGTACAGGCCCGCGATCTCGCGCTGAAAGAGATGTGCGAATGCTGTGGCGGCAAACACAAGTTGGCGATCCATCACGTCAACGAAAACTGGCAGGACAACAGCATCGAGAATTTGCAAACACTTTGCGTCTACTGTCATCAGCAGTGGCACGGTTTGCATCGGAAGCTGGGTATCCCGGCATCTACGAGGATGCCCCCGCTAGTTTTCCTCTCGGAGAGTTTGGGACTTACGGTAGTTCACAAGATTCATTGGGGGAAGTTCGACCCAAGAACCGAGTGGGACGACTGCGCGCCTATGGCAACGCGATCAACGACGAAGCGGCGACGCAATTCATCCTCGCCGCGCAAGACATCCTGATCTACTGAGACCTACACCATGACCACCATCGACATCACCACGCTCACGAAGACCGAGCACAGCATCATCCTCTACGCCGAATCCTGCAGCGTTGAATACGGCGGCCTGCTCGAAGGCATGCGGATGAACGACGACGATCTGACGGCCCTCCGCAAGTTTGCGGACGCCGGCATTCTGGCCTTCGGGCGTGTTCCCGCCAAGCTGCTCGGGCCGCTTTCCGATTTCGGCGGGAAGCCGACGCACTGGATCACGTTCACGGACGAAGCATGGCAACTAGCGCACGCCCTGCGTCGCCAGCGCGCGGCTCGGGGCTCGGCGTCGCGCACGAAGGTCGATGAAGCGCTCGCCGAGCGCGCGACGGAGGCAGCATGACCACCGAAAATAGCCGCGCTGATGCGCTGACGGTTCAACAGCGCCAAGCGATCAATCTCGCGCGCAGCTTCATGCCGAACAACACGCGGGCTCGCGAAGAAGCGCATGCAGTTTTGGAGACGCTCGCCGCATCCCATGTCGAGCAACCCGCAGCAGCGCCGATCGGCCGTATCGACCGCATTCGCGTCGAGGTGCATGACATCCTCGCGAATTTCGGCCAGATGCCGCCGGAAGAAAACGAAACGTGGGAAAGCTGGTACACGGCTGCGTTTGACATGGCTGCCGAACAAATCATGAACGCCTTTGAGTCGACGACACCTGCTCATTGGTACGACGATGAGGCGATTCGATTCTTTGTCGAGCATCAACGGCATCGACAAGCTCTGCGGGCAAAGCCCGGAACCCAAGCCGCCCCCGCGCCGGTGGACGAACGGGCGGCGCAAGAACTTCTGCCCAGAGACCGGAAGTGGGTAACGGCAAATGCTGTCGGCTTCCTCGCGGAATACCGGAACTGCAAGGCATCGGAAACCGAAGAAGTGATGCAACAGTTCGTCGCCTACATCCAGGCCGCGCTACAAGATGCCGCAGCCCGCGCCGCATCTGCCAGTGAGACGGGGGCGGGGACGGAAGCGGCAGCATCGCACGCTGCGGAAGTATGCGCCCATCAATGGACATGGGTCGATGGTAAGTGCGCGGATTGTGGCGCGAGTACGCAACAACCTACGCCGACAACTGGTATGACGCTGAGCGAGCGGATCGCACATGTTGGCGGACGCGTCACGGATGGCGGAACCGTCGAGTTCGGTAGTGCAATGGCTGTCGATGCGCTGATCAAACACGTACTCCGAGACTCCCGCTCGCCCGCTATGGCGGCGAACGAACTGCCGCACTGGTTCGATATGTTCCTGACGAACGTGTGCGAGATCAGTGACCGAAACAGCCCCGAGGGCGAGCCAGACGCGATCGTCGCGACGCTCGACGAGCTGCGCAACTGCGCGCTGAACGCGATCGAGCAATGCGTTTCCTATGCCGTACCCGTGCCCGCGCAGGCCGACGCACCGGCAGAGGCGCGCACGACGTGCATGTGCAGCGGGCTCGGGCCGTGTGAGAAGCGCACGGATGGGATCTGCCGTCTCAGCGCCCCCGCTGATGCAGGGGAGGTGGCGATCGGCTTCCGCAGGAGAATTCCGGGCTTTGCCTGGGTGCCGTGGCTGACCGACGACCAAGACACTATCCGCCAAGCGCTTGCAGACGCGCGTTCGATCGGCTTCGACGCGGGCGAACTGTATGCCGCCCCGCCCACCGCGAAAGTGCCGAGCCTGACCGACGAACAGCGCAAGGGCGTTGAGTTCGCGCTCGGACTTGCTGAGTCGTTGACTGTACGCGACGACAAGCTCGCTGCGTCGCTCCGCACCCTTCTCCAGGGAGACAGCAAATGAGCAGAAGCGGATATAGCGACGATTGCGGCGGCTGGCCGTTGATTTGCTGGCGTGGCGCAGTCAACGCAGCAATCAAGGGCGCACGCGGACAAGCGTTCCTGCGTGAACTTGCGGCCGCTCTCGATGCCATGCCGGAAAAACGGCTTATCGCCAACGAACTTCGGTCGACAGACGGCGAGTTCTGCACGCTCGGTGTACTCGGTGCTGCGCGCGGCATCGAAATGTCGAAGCTCGATCCTGGCGACAGAGATTCGGTCGGTGCGGCCTTCGACATCGCGCCAGCCCTAGCCGCCGAGATTGTTTTCGAGAACGACGAAGCATGTTGGTACGACTACGACGAGAAGCCGGAGGCCCGCTGGCAGCGCATGCGCGCGTGGGTCGAATTGAATTTGAAGGGTGAAGACCATGCCTGAAATCAACAACACGCCGACGCACGAAAACGACATCCCGATCGAGTGCTCGAAGGTTCGTAAATGCGGCTGGAAAGGCATGCACTCCGACCTTGCGGATGGCGGCCCGGCAAAGGGCTATTCCGCGAAGCTCTGCATCAAACAGATGGTTTGTCCGAAGTGCGGCTGCAACACCTATTACAAGCGCGAAGTGATCATCGGAGCCGACCATGACTAGTAAGCTGACTGACGAACAGCGGTCGCTGATTAACCGCGCCGCAAACATCTGCCAAGTCGCGGAGTATCGCGACACTGCCAACCAATTGCGCGCTCTTCTCACCAGTCGGCCGGAGCCGCGCGCTGGAGACTGGCTCCAGTCTGGCGGACTGCTCTACCGTCTCACCGACAATCAGGTTCCGACGAACCGAGACGAGATCAAAGTCACGGTGGCCGAGGGCTCGCGTGACGATCGAGCGCTCGCATGCCGCGCAGCGGAAATCAGGGAATGGCTCAACGGAGAGCCGCGCGCCGAGGTGACGGACGACAAGCAAGGCAAGACGAATGCGCTCGTGCCAATTGATCCGACACCCGCGATGCTCGACCGTGCAGTTGCCTTCGCGCTGAACGTGAAGATCGGCGGCGAATACCGGTGGACAAACTACATGGTCGACCTGTGGTCGAGCTTTCTTGCGGACGCCCCGCAGTTGGATGTTCGAGAGAGACTGACGGACGAACAGCGAAAGGCAATCCAGAACGCGATCGACTGGTGCTATGCGATGGCATTCGAAGCCGACGAGCAAGCACTCCGCACCCTTCTCGCGACCCGCACTTAAAGAATAAACAATCTACGCAAAGGAATTTTTCATGAAATATTTCGTACTCCATATCTGTTTTATCGCTGCGATGTTCGCGACACCTTCGTTGTCCGCAGCTCAATCCACCTGCCCGCCTACCGGAAATTGTTCTAGTCAGAACATGGGCGACACGACGAGTCAAGCAAACAACAATCAGAACCATGCCGATCAGGTTGGCAGCACGGCGAACAACACGGTAGCGGGCGTCGGCATCACGGGTCGTAACGATCTACAGCAATCCAACAACGCCGCTAACAATTCGCTGAACGCTGCCGGCGGTGGTGGTGGCTCCGCGAATTCGATCGGCAACACGTCGAACAACGACAACCGCTCAAGTGTTGGAAACACTAGCTCGAACTCCGGCGGCAATACCCTGAGTAACGGCAATAACGGCAACGGAAACGGCTCGAACAACACCACGACCGCCAGTGGTGGCGCCGGCGGTTCCGCGTCGCAGGCCGCGAGCAGCGGCTCAAAATCCGGTGCGCAGAACGGACAAAACATCGGCACGGGAAACACCAGCGTCCAGGCCAACACCACAAGCAGTTACAAGGCGATCTACATTCCACCCGTCGTCCCGCCGACACCCGCATCGCAACTCGCAGTTGGGAACATCGTCAAAGAGACGTTGGCGTGCGGCCCGATTGTTAGAAAGCGGTCGATGCCAGTCAAGGGGACGTATTTCGGACTGTTCCTGAACTCGCAGATCGAGCAAGGCCACGATGACCTGATTGAGCCCCTTCTCGACCAGAATGGGAACGAGACGTACCGCGACGTACCCATCAGCGACGAACGCGGCACAGGCTTTCATCGGTACGGCTCGCAAGTCGTGATGTTCACGGCCATTGTTGGCCTCGCTGGCGCGCGCAACATCGCGATCGGCGGCGGTGGGTCCGAGGGTGCTTGGGGCCAAGGCGGCGGCGGCTCGTCAGGTTCGATTCAGCAGATGGTGACGACTGTTCAGATTGTCCCGTGCGATATGGGAACGTACATCACGCCCGTCATCGCACCTCTCGTTCGGGTGCATGGATGACCGACATCATTATCCATCTGGCCTCTGCGGTCATCTGCTTCTCCGGTAGCTGCTATCCCGCGCTGGTCGGCCCGAAAACTCCCATAGGCGAGTTTCAAGCCCAACCTCGGCAGGTGGCTGCACCGGGGTATGGCGGCGATGTGCTCGCGTTCGCGGAGGACAGCTCCGGCGTGTTTGCGATTCACCGTGTATGGCTTCGCCAGCCCGCCGAGCGCCGCTACTACCGCCTGACCCGAGGATCTGTTTCCGAGCGCCGGAGCATCACAAACGGTTGCGTCAACGTCATGCCGGACGTCTATAGCCGACTCGTGGACTGTTGTTCGCGGGCCCGTGTTGTCGTTGTTCGATAAACCAGACCAAATTCGATTCGAGCTACGTGGCTCGATTACAATGCCGACGAAAAAGCAGCGCGCCTCATCGGCAACAAACGAGGAGAGGTAAAATGGAGTCCTTGACCTTGACCGAGCGGGAAATTGTCGAGGCCACCGGATACCGGCAGCCATATAGACAACTGCAAGCGTTGCAGAGCGCGGGCATCCCAGCAGATCGCCGCCCCGATGGCAGTGTGCGAGTCTGGCGACATCATCTGACTGGCCGCCCGAGTGCGGAGCGCAAATTGCACCGGGAGCGCCCGCGACTTACATCAGACATGAAGGTGGCCTGACATGATCGGTCGACGCAAGACCCCATCCTACCTACCCGCCCGTGTATATGAAAAGCACGGTTCATGGTGGTTCGTCGATAAAGATAGAAAGTGGCACAAACTTTGCCGAATCAACGACGGAATTGCGCGGCTATATGAAGTGCTCGCTCAATTTACCAAAGACGGTGATAAGAGTGGCTTATCTGCCGACACTATGCCAGCGCTTGTGGATGACTGGGTAAGCAGTCGCCTGAATGGTTACACGTCGAAGACGCGGGGCCAGTATATTCGTATGGCAGCCTTTATCAAATCCGAGTTTGGCCCGCAATGGATGATCGAGGATGTGCGCCCTGCCGATGTCGCTCGTTTTTTGGACAAACATTTTTCGTCAAAGCCGAACACATCGAACAAATACAAAGCGCTATTCTCCCTGATTTTTTCGCACGCGATTCGCAAGGGGCTTCGAGACCGCAATCCGGCGCGAGAACTTTCTGGCGCGAAGGAGCAGAAGCGAGACCGCTACATCACCGATGACGAATTTAATGCAGTCCGAATTGCTGCAATGTATGACGGGCACAGGCGCCCCGCAGCGTCCGGTGCCGCACTAGTTTGCTTGTTGGACCTCGCATATCAGACGGCCCAGCGCTTTGGCGATCTTTTGGCATTGAATTGGCAGGATGTTTCCGAGGATGGAATCTATTTTCGCCCCAGCAAGACAGTGAACAGTAGCGGCATCAAACTTCTGATTGAGATGAACCCTGAGTTGAAGGCAACGCTGGATGCAGCGAAGTCTGGAAAAGTGAAGGCCATCGGACCGGTAATCTGCACTAGAACGGGCGGCCGCTATAGTTATTTTGGGGCGCAAACAGCATGGAAGCGGACGGTTGCGCGCGCCAGGAAGTGGTATGAGCAAGATTGCGCCAGAGCCACGCCACCCGTCGCGCCAGATCCAGCCTTTCTCGCGGGCATGCATTTCCACGACTTGCGGGCCAAAGCATTAACTGATAAGCGGCGCATCGACGGGGCGGACGCTGCGCAAGCGTTGGCCGGTCATACAACCGCCGAAATGACTGCGCACTACACCAAGGCTCGTGAAGTCGAACGTGTTTCGCCCGTCCCGATTCGACGCGCAAGTTAGACACTCGCTCTCAAGTTAGACAGGTTGACGCTGCGAAAACCCTCGAAAACCTTACCAGTTAAGGCTTTCGAGGATCGTGAAAATATAGAGCAGCCGCAGGCGATGCAGCTGCGCTATCTGCAGACCCTCACGACGATCGCGGCGGACAAGAATTCGACGATCGTGTTTCCGCTGCCGATCGATCTGGTCAGCGCGGTGCTGGAGCGCTTCGGCCGGCCGCCGCAGGGGTGACGCGGGCCGCAGCCGGGCATCCCCCGCCCGGCACGCCGTTCGCGCCGACGCGCCGACGCTCGCCGCCGGCCATCGCCGCGCCCATGTTGCCGCCCCAATTCCGGATTAGGAGAAACACTCATCACGAAAGACTGGCGTGTCGCGCTGACTCGTATAAGATATTTACATCAATCAATGTAACAGTTAAAGCTGACTGGTTGTGACGGGCCGGACGAGCCCGCCCCATCCGGACCGGCCGCGACCAGGAGACGACGCCCCATGGCCGAGCACCCGCTACCCGAAGTCCACCTCGAAGAGCTGGCGCAATTCCGCGCCGTCCAGCAGCTTGCGTACCGCTGCGTGGAAACCGTAGGCGGGATGCTGTATCCCGGCATCACCGAAAAGGACGCGGCGCGCCTGATGATCGAATGGGCGCAGGACCACGGCGTGCGCGACTGGCTGCACAAGCCGTTCGCGTGGTTCGGCGACCGTACCGCGTTCGACGGTTTCGACGGCCTGCGGCACATGGGCGGCTTCAATCTCGCATTCTTCCCGAGCGCGCGCCGTCTCGAGCCCGACATGCCGGTGATTCTCGACGTCGCGCCGGTCGTCGACGGGGTGGTGGCGGACGTGGGCTACGCGCTCTGCGTCGGCCACAACCCGATTCTCGACCAGTTGCAGGACGACCTGATCGCGCACCGGGAGCTGATCGTGCGGCTCGTCAGGGAACGCCGCACGCTGGCCGACGTCGCGCGGGAGGTGGACGCGCTCTGCAAGCGCCAGGGGGTGGCGCCGCGTCACAAGGCCTATCCGTTCAAGGTGCTCGCGCACCGCGTGGCGAAACTGCATGGCGCCGCGAAGCCGCGCTTCGTCGCGCGCTTCGGTCTCAACTCGACCCGCAACCTGATGCTCGATCAGGTGCGCGCGGGCAAGCAGCAGGGCTGGTCGCCGCTCTGGTCGATCGACGCGCGCTCCGCGCACGCGCCGACGCCCGGCTTGTGGGCGGTCGAGCCGCACCTCGGGTTCGCGGGCGTCGGCGCGAAGTTCGAGGAGCTGCTCGTCATCACCGACGACGACGCGTACTGGCTCGACGACGACCTGCCGCACGTGCGGCGCTGGAATCAACGCCAGGCAGCCGCGCACGACGCGCACGAACAGGTCGCTTGACGCCGCGACCCACGCCTTCGCCATCCCTTTTCTTCGAGCCGATCCACGACGATGCAGCCCCTCTCCGACGAAGCGCCGCTCGCGCTGTTCGAATCGGTCCATACCGAAACCGCCGTGACGTCCGGCGACGTCACGCTCGCCGTCAAGACCTGGGGCGACCCCGCGCATCCGGCCGTCGTGCTGGTGCACGGCTACCCGGACAACAGCAGCGTCTGGCACGCCGTCGCGCCGCTGCTGGCGAAGCATCACTACGTGATCGCGTACGACGTGCGGGGCGCCGGTCTGTCCAGCGCCCCGCCGCGCACGTCGGACTACCGGCTGGCGCGGCTCGTCGACGATTTCAGCGCCGTCATCGATACCTTCAGTCCCGAGCGCGCCGTGCACGTGATCGCGCACGACTGGGGGTCGATCCAGGCCTGGGAATGCGTCACCGAGCCGCGGCTCGCCGGGCGCATCGCGTCCTACACGTCGTGCGCGGGGCCCTGCCTCGATCATGTCGGCTACTGGCTGCGCCACCAGCTGACGCATCCGTCGCCGGCGTCGTTCGGCCGGCTCGGCGGCCAGCTGCTGCGCTCGTGGTACGTGTACTTCTTCCACCTGCCGCTGCTGCCCGAGCTGAGCTGGCGCCTGTGGCTCGGCCGCGCGTGGCCGCGCCTGCTGCGCAGCATCGAACGGACCGCGCTGACGCCGCGCCCGACCCAGGCCGACGACGGCGCGCGCGGCGTGCGGCTTTACCGCGCGAATTTCATCCGCTGCCTGTTCGCGCCGCGCGAACGTTACGCGCAGGCGCCGGTGCAGGTGATCGTGCCGCTGCGCGACAAGTACGTGAGCCCGGCGCTGTCGGAAGACCTGTCGCGCTGGGTGCCGCGCTATTACCGCCGCACGGTCGCCGCGCGGCACTGGCTGCCGATCGCGGATCCCGATCGCTTCGCCGCGCTCGCGCACGAACTGATCGACGCGGTCGATACCGGCGTCGAGCCGCCCGCGCTTGCGCGCGCACGCCGGCGCGCCGGCACCGGCCCGTTCAGCGGCAAGCTCGCGGTGATCACCGGCGCGGGCAGCGGCATCGGCCGCAGCGCCGCCGTCGAATTCGCGAAGCAGGGGGCGGCGGTGGTCGCCGTCGACATCGACCCGGCCAGCGCCGAACGCACCGCGCTGCTCGTGCGCCTGCTGGGCGTCGACGCCTACGCGCGGGGCGTCGACGTCGGCGCCCCGGAGGCGATGGAAAGCCTCGTCGACTGGGTCGGCACCGAACTCGGCGGCGCGGACATCGTGATCAACAACGCCGGCATCGGCATGGCGGGCGGCATCCTGGACACTACCGCCGCGCACTGGGAGCGGATCCTGCACGTCAACGTGTGGGGCGTGATCCACGGTTCCCGGCTGTTCGCGAAGCAGATGGCCGCGCGCGGCACCGGCGGGCATATCGTCAACACCGCGTCGGCCGCGGCGTTCGGCCCGGCGCGCGACCTGCCCGCCTATGCGACGACCAAGGCGGCCGTGCTGATGCTGAGCGAGTGCATGCGCGCGGAACTGGCCGACCACGGCATCGGCGTCACCGCGGTGTGCCCCGGCTTCGCCGAGACCGGCATCATGGCCGCGACGCAATACGCGGGCGCGAGCGCCCAGGACGAGGCGCGGCTGCGCCAGCGCGCGACGAAGCTCTACCAGATGCGCGGGCTGAAACCCGAGACCGTCGCGAAGGCGATGACGGACGCCGTGCTGCGCAACCGGCCGCTCGTGTCGGTCGGTGCGGAAGCGCATGCGATGCGCTTCGTCGGCCGCTTCGCGCCGTGGCTCGGACGGCTGATCGCGCGCATCAACATGGCATCGCATTGAGCGGCGGCCAGGACATCCACGGAGACACCCATGACCGCACCCGACGCCCCTCACCTGATCAAGGCACGCCACGTCAAGTTCGACTTCAGCGCGACGCCGATCCAGTGGATCCCCGGCGATCCGGAAAGCACGCACGTCATCAACACGCTGAACCTGCTGTTTCCCGAAGGGGAGCTGTGGTTCTGCCGGGTCTACAACAAGGCGCTGCCGCTCATCGGCGACCCGGCGCTGCGCGCCGACGCGGAAGGCTTCCTGCGCCAGGAAGCCGTGCACTCCCGCTCGCACGGCGGCGTGCTCAAGCACTACTACGAGAAGCACGGCATCGACACCCAGCCCTTCACGAAGCGGCTGAACTGGCTGTTCGGCAAGGTGCTCGGCGAACAGCCGCTCGGCCTCAAGATCGGACAGACCCGTTACTGGCTGCGCCAGCAGCTCGCGGTGATCGCTTCGCTCGAACACTTCTTCGGCTATCTCGGCAACTGGGTGCTGAACGCGCGCGCACTCGACGACGCGCACGCCGATCCGACGATGGTCGACCTGCTGCGCTGGCACGGCGCGGAAGAAGTCGAGCATCGCACGGTGGCGTTCGACATCTACCGGCACATGGGCGGCAATTATGCCGAGCGCTCGCTGCACATGTTCTTCGTGATCCTGCTGCTGCTCTACTTCGTCGCGACGGGCGCCCGGTTCATGTACCAACGCGATCCGGAAGCCGGCCGCTATCCCGGCTTCATTCTGGCGTGGTGGCGCGGCTCGCGGCGCGGGCATCTGCCGTCGTTCTGGAAGATGCTCGCGGCGGCGCTGCGCTACTTTCTGCCGGGCTACACGCCCCACAACGAAGGCTCGACCGAGCAGGCGCTCGCCTATCTCGCCCGTTCGCCCGCCGCGCAGGCGGCCGCGCACGGCGGAAACTGGGGCGCGCCGAAAACGACGCCGTGATCGTCGTTGGGCCGGCGGCGGCGAGAGACTTGCCGACGGCCCCGTCCCGCGCATCGCCCCGCACCGCCGTTTCCGCGATTCGCGTCAATTCCGCGACGCAACATCCGGCAAGCCCGCCGCGCTCTCCGCTCGCTTCGAGCATCCTCGCCTAATCGTTCGCATTCCTGCATTAACGGTCGATGGAAGATGTGCTGGCGAATCGCACCGCCGTTCGTCGCGCGGATACGCGAAACAGCGGACATCCCCGGACACGCCCGCCCTCTCCCCCCGCCTATCGCCGTCATATCGATTTTCAATTGGCATATCGTCTGACGATCTCTTGTAATGCAGACGGTCCCCACCCCGATCGTCATCAAGGAGTCCCCGCCCCATGTCCAAAGCCGCGAATCGATTGCTTCAGGGTCTGGTTGCCGCAGCCTGCGCCGCCGTCGCCGCATCATCCTACGGAGCCGACCTCACGCGCGACAACGGCTCGCCCGTCGGCGACAACCAGAATTCTCAGACGGCCGGCCCCGCCGGGCCGGTCCTGCTGCAGGACTCGCACCTGATCGAGAAGCTGCAGCGCTTCGATCGCGAGCGCATCCCCGAGCGCGTCGTGCATGCGCGCGGCACCGGCGCGTTCGGCGAATTCGTACCGAGCGCCGACATCTCCGATCTCACCGTCGCGAAGGTCTTCACCCCCGGCACCAAAACGCCGGTGTTCGTGCGCTTCTCCACCGTGATGGGCTATCGCGGCTCGCCGGAACAGGCACGCGATCCGCGCGGTTTCGCGGTCAAGTTCTACACCGAGCAGGGCAACTGGGATCTGGTCGGCATCAACTGGCCGATCTTCTTCATCCGCGACGCGATCAAGTTCCCCGACTTCGTGCACGCGAACAAGCCGAGCGCCGTCACCGGCGTGCAGGATCCGAATCTCGCATTCGACTTCTTCGCGCACACGCCCGAAGCGACGAACATGCTCACGCACCTGTACACCAACGAAGGGATGCCCAACTCGTACCGGCACATGGACGGCTTCGGCGTGCACGCGTTCAAGTTCGTCAACGCGGCCGGCCAGGTGCACTACGTGAAGCTGCACTGGAAGAGCCTGCAGGGTATCCAGGGCATTCGCCCGCAAGACATCCCCGGCTCGATCGGCGCGGACTGGAACCTGATGACGAACGATCTGTACGGCGCGCTGAAGGCCGGCAACCTGCCGAAATGGGACCTGTACATTCAGGTGCTCGCACCCGAGGATCTGGACAAGTTCGACTACGATCCGCTCGACGACACGAAGATCTGGACCGGCATCCCCGAGCGCAAGATCGGGACGCTCACGCTCGACCGCGTACCGGACAATTACTTCGAGACCACCGAGGAATCGGCGTTCGCGCCGTCGAGGATGGTGCCGGGCATCGAACCGTCGGAGGACCGGATGCTGCAGGGGCGGATGTTCTCGTATGCGGACACGCAGATGTACCGGCTCGGCGCGAACTTCAGCCAGTTGCCGATCAACCGCGCGCGCGTGCCGGTCGTCAGCAACAACCAGGACGGCGCGATGAATGCGGGCGCCCGCCAGGGCGAGGTGAACTACGAACCGTCGACGCTGAACGAACTCGCGCAGAATCCGCGCTACAAGTACGTGCAAACGCCGTTGAGCGGCACCACGCAGCAGGCCGCGATCCACAAGACGCTGAACTTCCGGCAAGCGGGCGAGTACTACCGATCGCTGTCCGCGCAGGACCGGCGGGATCTCGTGACGGCACTGTCCGCGGATCTCGGCCGCGTGACCAACGATGCCAACAAGTACACGATGCTGTCGTACTTCTACAAGGCCGACGCGGATTACGGCACGCGCCTCGCGAAGGCGACGCGCGCCGATCCGTCGCGCGTGAAGGCGCTCGCGGATCAGCTCATCGAGCACTGATCGCCGTACGCGGGGGATGCCGCGGCGCGGCATCCCGTCTTTTCCCTGCATCGACGGAACCTGCCCGTCTCCCGACCGCGATGAACCCCTTTCGAACCGCTCCGCTGCGCGCGTTCCGCGCGGCTCTGCTGGCCGCCGCGCTCGTCACGGCGGGTTGCGCGCACACCGCGCTGCCGCCCGCCGCCGCGATTCGCGCCGAGCCGAACCCGAATCCGCGTCAATACGACGACTCGTGGTTCGCCGCCGCGCGCCTGGGCCGCGTCGACATCCTGCAGGCGCTCGTCGACGCGCGCTATCCGATCGACGCGGGCACGCGCGAAGGCTACACCGCGCTGATTCTCGCCACGTACCGCAACCACGCCGATGCGCTCGACTATCTGCTGCGAGCAGGCGCCGATCCGTGCATCGGCGACCGTCACGGCAACACCGCGCTGATGGGCGCGATCTTCAAGGGCGAGACCGCGCTCGCGAAACGGCTGATGGCCACCCGATGCCCGATCGACCAGACCAACAACGCGGGCGAAACCGCGCTCTCGTTCGCCGCGATGTTCGGACGCCTCGATCTGCTGCCGGCGCTGGTCGCGCGCGGCGCCGATCCGGATCACGTCGACGCGCTCGGCCGGACCGCGCTGCAGACCGCGCTGATGCAGGGCAACCCCGACGCCGTCGCCGCGCTGGAGCGGCTCGGCGCCGCCCCGAATGCCGACCAGACCCTGCGGATGCGGCCGTGATGCGCGGCCGCGACGCGCACCGTCCGGCCGAAAGATTTCCGTTGACAAGCGTATGCGGCACCGACACACTCGTCGGCATGGATACGCACCCACTCATCGCAGCCGCGATCACTCACCGCCCAATGAATGCACGAGCTGCATCGTCGGGGAGGTGTGTGCGTTAGTCATTCGCAGTATTGAACGTCACAAGGCCCCGCCGGAACCGGTTGGGGCTTTTTTCATTGGGCAATCGCTCCATCCGCCGGCTCTACTCAAGGAGAAGACGATGGACCAGGCAAGCCGGATGTTCGTGCGGTGCGACGCACGCGATGCGATTCAACTGCCCCGTGTCGAGATTCATTTCGCCGTGGAGCCGGGCGCCACGCTGACCTGGCGCGCCCCCAGCCGCGCGGAGATCCGCACCTGCGGCTCGCGCGTCTGGCTGACCCGCTCGAACAGCGTCGACGACTACTGGATGCAGCCGGGCGACGTCGTGCGCCTGCGGCGCGGCGAGCGCATCTGGCTCAGCACCGACGGCCCCGGGACGGCCGAGGCGTCGATCACGACCGCCTACACACGCCGCCGCAATACGCTCCTCGGCTGGTTCTCGCGCCTGCGCGGTTTCGCGGCGGATCTTGCCGCGCGGCGTACCGGATAGCGTGCGGCCCATGAAGCGGGGGACGGCGGCCGCCACACGTGGCCGCCGTGCCCCGCATCGTCGCGCCGGAAGCGGACCGCCGCGGCTCTCGCCTTGCCGGTACGATGCGATTCGATTGCGCCGCGTTCCACGCGGCAGCCGGCCGCGGGGGGGGGGGGGCCGGGGGCCGCCACCGGTGGCCGCCGTCCCCCGCATCGTCGCGACGGAAGCGGACCGCCGCGCCTCTCGCCTTGCCGATACGATGCGATTCGATTGCGCCGCGTTCCACGCGGCAGCCGGCCGCGGCGATGCGTGCGCCTGTCGCATCGCCGCCTCGCCTGGCCGACATGCCCGGCTCCGATTCAACACAACGCTTCGTCAGCCGGCACCGCGCGCGACGGGCCGCGCGTCGCTTGCCGCAAATACGCGAGCGCGTCGTCCATCGCCAGCGTGTGCTGTTCGCCGTTGCGCAACCGCAGCGAGACCGCGCCCGCCTCCTTGCGGCCCACGACCGCGACGATCGGCGCACCCAGCGCCCGCGCGTCGACGATCTTGCGCGGCAGGCGCTCCGCGCGAAAATCGCGCGCCACCCGGCAGCCGCTCGCCTCGAACGCGTGCGCCGCGCGCCCGGCGAACCGCTGCGCATCCGGCGCGACGTTCGCCACGACGATCTGGTCCGGCGCGAGCCATGCGGGCAGCCCGCCCTCGTAGTGCTCGAGCAGGATACCGATGAACCGTTCGAGACTGCCGAGCACCGCGTGATGAATCATCACGGGCGTTCTTCGCCCGCCGTCGTCGGCCACGCAGGTTGCGCCGAACCCGTGCGCGCGCAACGCCGGCGTGCCGTGTACCGACGCCTTGATCCCTGCTCGATGAGGTGAACCCCCGGCGCGGAATGCGTGGCCACCCGCTTGCGGATGGCGAATAATCCCCCGGCTGATTCGATGAAGAAATGCTGCTGCGCCTGTCGCTCCTGCCCGCCGGGCATCCGTTGCACACCCATGCGCCGCGAGGCGGGCGTACCGGTCCCGGGGCAACCGCCGCCGCGATCATCCGTCCGGCTCAGACCGAGCGCTGCCTTTGCGAAGGCGCTGCGCGCGAATTCAGGCCGATGCGGACGATCGCGCGCCGTGGCCGTGTCCGGCAACAGTGCGTGTATCGCGATGAAACACCATGAAGCCCGCGAGGCGGGTGCCCTGCGGACGACGATCGATGATGAACCTGCCGCGGCGCTCCTGTGCCGCACGCGGGTGAACAAAGGTACCGCTCATTGCACCGAGCTTCACGTGCTGGCCGCGAGACGCGGGCCTCCGGTACCGCGCGCCGCCGAGGCGGGCTCGAACTCGGTCTTTTGCACCTGCGCCGTCACCCAGGGCTCGATGCCTTGCTTCTGCACTTCTTCGAGAAACGATACGCGCGTGCGCCAGTAATCGGCCTGCAGCTTGGCGTCGATCACGCGCTGCTCGGCGGTGAACAACTCCATGCGCGCGGTCACCAGCATCGACGCGGCGGTCTTCTCCGGGGTGGGGGCGTGCCGCAAAGCCCAACGACTGATCCAGTTCAACATGCTTACCTCCGTATCAACGGATGAAATCGCATGGGGCATCCGGCCACTACCGCCCCAGCGCGCTACGACAATCGCGGAACACGTCGGCTGCTGCGCCTGCACGCCTCGCGGTCCGTCCGCGAGACATCGGCCGACGTCTGGCGCGACCACTACTACATCCTAGGAAGAGAAGTGGGTTAACGCGATGACGTCTTGCATTGTTTTACACAGTTAGCACACTTCCTCAAACCTCCCAGGCGAGTCCGAAGCCGAACAAACCAGGCCGTGCCGCACCCGATCGCGCGAGGCAAGCGGCCGGCTCGACGCAACGCGACGCGGCAAACGAATCCGGCGGCCCTTGCATGGGTCCGATGCGGCATGTTCCTCGACGTGCACCTCGCGCGCGCCGACCCGCTGCAAACGCACGATATGCGCCGCGCATGCATGGCACGAACCGCGTGTGCCGCGCCGTCGCGCGAATCGCTTCGTGCCGCGACGCGCCCGCAGCCGCCGCCACGCAATCAGTCATGCGAAATGCCGCGCCGTTCGCGACCACGCTGCCCCCGAACGCCAATCCACACTGTACGACGGGTCCCCCGGCCGTGCATGGCTTTCTTTACCCGTGTCGCGCTCTTCGCAACAGTCGCGCGGCCGCCCCTGCGCGCGTCGCCTCGCCCTGTCCGGCACGCGCCGAAGCGAACCGCTTCCAGGCGATCCGGTCCATCCGTCACCCCGCAGATGATCTGTCGCACCGTGACACATTTCCTATACTGGCTGCGTACATCGCAACAAGAATAACGAGGCGATCGATTGAGTCATCCACATTCTTTCGAAAATATTACGAGGCGATCGAGCCTTCCGCCGCCGCGCGGAACGGGTGGCGGATTCAGTGCGTGGCCCGTCACGACCGCCGGGCTCGCGATGCTGACGGGTTACTGGGCGTTCAAGGGCAACGGGCCGATGCTCGCCGTATCGGCGGCCTGTCTCGCCGCCGCGGGCGTGCTCTGGGGATGGCGCGTGCGGCGCCGCGCGTTCGCGCTGCCGGCCGGCCTGTTCGCCCCACCTGAACGCCATATCGGCCGCCCGCTGTTCGGCCTCGCGTGGGCCGCCGTGCTGATGCTCGGGCTGCACGCTTACGGCCAGGGTTTCACGCCCGCGCAGCCGCTGTATCCGCTGATCGTGGCGGCGGGCCTGCTGTGGACCGCCGCGGGCCTCCTGACGATGCGCTTCAGCGCGCACGCGCTCGAAAGCGCGCGGCAGTTGCGGCGCGTCCTGCTCCTGCTCGGCCTGGTGTTCGCGACCTGCGGTGTCGCGACCGGCTACGGCTTCGGATGGGCATATACGCTGCACTACGGCGACGAGACGATCCGCAGCCGCAGCGTCGTCGCCAAGTGGGTGCCGTTGCGACAATACGGCTGCGCGGCATACGTCGACTTCGACCACGGCGCGGCGCTCGCGCCGCCGCACTGCGTGAGCTCGCCGTACTGGTCGCGGCTCGCAGTCGGCTCGACCGTGCGCACGCGGCAGCGCGAATCGGCGTGGGGCAGCATCGTGAACGTAGTCGAGGCGCGCGGCCGATGACGCGCGCCTCGACGGATCAGTCCGCTCCGAAATCCGGCCAGCGATACGCGAGCAGTTGCTCGCGCGGATAGGCCAGTTCCCGCACCTCGCCGAGCTGATTGCCGCCGAACAGGTAGAGGCTCTCGGCGTCATGCCGGAGGTAGAAACCGACATGCCCCTTCCAGCTCGCCGGCTCGTCGCGCGACAGCACCACGATGCAGCCGTAGACCGGTTCGGCCAGGCCCTGCCCCCAATCGAGCCACGAGCGCGCGAGCGCCGATCCGGTGCCCGCGATACCCGCGCGCGCGAGACACCAGTTGACGAACGACGAGCACCACGAAATCTTGTCGTCGTAGCCGGCCAGACTGGTCGCGTCGTTGTACTCGACGATGCGCGGATTGGATGCGCCCGCGCCGAAGCGCGCGACGCCGCGCTCGGCCAGCGCGAACGGCATCCATGCGGCGTCGGCCATGATGCCCGTCAGCGCGGGGCTTAGCGCCCCGCTCCGTCGTGCAGCGCCGGCACGCGGACGGGCCGCGGCTCGTCGTGCTCCAGCGCCGCTTCGTCCACCGGGCCATAGACCGCGAACGGCTGCCGCTCGCACGCGGCCCAGTAGCGGTCGCCGTACGACCAGTGCCACCACTCGGACGGATAGTTGACGAATCCCGCCGAACGCATCGCGGCGACCAGCAGGCGGCGGTGATGCGCGGCCTGCGGCTCGATGAACGCGCAATGGGTATAGCACCCGCCCGACGACTCCATGTCGGTGGCGTTGGGCACGCAGCCCAGGTCGAGCGGCTCGCCGCTGCCGGCCGCGATCAGACGCAGGTCGATCGCCGCGCCGGTCGGATGCGCGGCGACGTCCGGCGGCGCGATGTAATGGCTCGCCAGCACGAACAGCGCATCGTCGCTCAGCCGGGGATGCGCGCCGCGCAGCTTGGTCAGATGACGGTTGAAATAGTCGCGCTGCGCGGCGAGCGGGCGATAGCCCTCCAGCACGCACAGCCGCACCGCGCCCGGCAGCGCGTCGCTGGCCGCGACCAGCCGCCGCGCGATCGACTCGCGCACTTTCAGGAAATGGGGACTTCGGTTCGACAGGTAACGGCGGCTCAGGTCGACCGCGATGCGGCTATCGTAATCCGTCAGATCGACGAACCGTTCGCCGCACTCGCGAAGCGCGACGTTTTTGACTTTGGGATCAGCGAGCGTAAGCATGTTCTCTCAGGGAATTTGTTGTCGAGGCTCGGCCGGCCCGAGGCCGCCGAGATCCGCCTGCCAACGACCAACTGCATCACTGCCGACTGCGTCTGAAGCCTGGGCGCGCCGCCGGCCCGACGGCGCGCAGCGGCCATTGTAGCCGCGTCGGGACCGGACAAAATTGTCGCCGCGCGCGCGTCGTCGCGGAACCGGTCCCGGCGCCCGCGCGGCGGATCCCGGCGAATCGGGCGGCGCGGCGCGCCCGCCGGCTTCCCGACTATATCGTCCGGTCTATGACCGCTATTACAATCCGCCGATAGCCACCCATTAGTGGCTGGTTACAGTACGCCGGCACTGGCGCTACAACAATTCACCACAACAAGCAACACGACAATCCGACCGGAGAACCGCCTTCATGGAATCGATCAAACGGTATTTCGGCTTCGCTGAAGCCGGCACCGACTTCCGCACCGAGATACTCGCGGGCGTCACCACGTTCCTGACCATGGCTTACATCATCTTCGTCAACCCCGCGATCCTCGGCGACGCCGGCATGCCGAAGGAATCCGTGTTCGTCGCCACCTGCATCGTGGCCGCGCTCGCGTCGCTGATCATGGGGCTGTATGCGAACTATCCGATCGCGTGCGCGCCCGGCATGGGGCTCAACGCCTACTTCGCGTACACCGTCGTGAAGGGCATGGGCTTCACCTGGCAGGCCGCGCTCGGCGCGGTGTTCATCTCCGGCTGCCTGTTCCTGATCGTCACGCTGTTCCGGGTGCGGGAAGTGATCGTCAACGGCATCCCGCGTTCGCTGCGCATCGCGATCACGGCGGGCATCGGGCTGTTCCTCGGGATCATCTCGCTGAAGACGGCGGGCGTGATCACCGGCAGCCCCGCGACGCTCGTCACGCTCGGCGACCTGCACAAGCACGACACGATCCTCGCGATCGTCGGCTTCTTCGCGATCGTCACGCTCGACTACCTGCGCGTGCGCGGCGCGATCCTGATCGGCATCATCGGCGTCACGGTGCTGTCGTTCTTCTTCGGCGACAACCAGTTCCACGGGATCTTCTCCGCGCCGCCGTCGATCGACCCCACGCTGTTCCAGCTCGATATCGGCGCGGCGCTGTCGACCGGCATCATCAACGTGATTCTGGTGTTCTTCCTGGTCGAACTGTTCGACGCGACGGGCACGCTGATGGGCGTCGCGAACCGCGCGGGCCTGCTGGTCGAAGGCAAGATGAACCGGCTGAACAAGGCGCTGCTCGCCGACAGCACCGCGATCGTCGCGGGCTCGGTGCTCGGCACCTCGTCGACCACCGCCTACATCGAAAGCGCATCGGGCGTGCAGGCGGGCGGACGGACCGGCATGACCGCGGTCACGGTCGCCGTGCTGTTCCTCGCGTGCCTGTTCATCGCGCCGCTCGCGGGCGTCGTGCCCGGCTACGCGACCGCGCCCGCGCTGCTGTACGTGTCGTGCCTGATGCTGCGCGACATGGTCGACGTGCCGTGGGACGACGCGACGGAAGCCGTGCCCGCCGCGCTGACCGCGCTGCTGATGCCGTTCACGTACTCGATCGCGAACGGCGTCGCGTTCGGCTTCATCTCGTACGGCGGCCTCAAGCTGCTGACGGGACAGGCGAAGCAGGTGAAGCCGGTGGTCTGGATCATCGCCGCGATCTTCCTGTTCCGCTACTTCTACCTCGCCGCGGAATAAACGCCGCGCCGGCCCGAGATGCTCGCGGGCCCGGAAACGACAACGCCACCCTGCGGGGTGGCGTTGTCGTTTCCGGCGTCCCGATGCCGCGCCGCTCAGCCGGTGCGCGCCGTCCGGACCGCCGCCGGTGCTGCGCCGCGCTTCGGCTTGCGGGTCTGCCCGGGCGCATCGGCGATGCGCTCTTGCAGCGCATCGATCTTCGGGCACTCGCCGGCCTGCCAGCTTTCGCGCAAGGTATCGCGCAACGCGCGCAGATCGTCGCGCTGCCGGGCCAGTGTCCTCATCAGCTGCTCGACCTCCTCCAGCCGCACGTCGAACGTCGCGAGCATGTCCGCCTTCGACAATCCGTCGTGCCGCGCGAACCCCATGCGCAGCGCATCGAGCGAAAACCCGAGACGCTGCGCCATCTGGATCAGCTTCAGCCGGTCGACCGCCTCGTCGGTATAGAGCCGGTAACCGTTCGCGCCGCGCGGCGGCGCGCTCAGCAGGCCGCTTTGCTCGTAGAAGCGGATCGCCGACGTGCTGAGGCCCGTTTTTTCCGCCAGTTCCCCGATCTTCATAGCGCTTGACCTTCAAGTTGACTTGAAACTTAGTATAGACGAATCTTCTCTTTCGACCGACACCTCGCCATGACCTCCACGCTCTTCACTCCGCTGACGCTGCCCAACGGCGCGGTACTGCCGAACCGCCTCGCCAAGGCCGCCATGGAAGAAAACCTCGCCGACGCGGGGCAACTGCCCGGCCCCACGATCCGCCGCCTGTACCGCTCGTGGGCGGACGGCGGCGCGGGCCTGATCATCACGGGCAACGTGATGATCGACGGCCGCGCGCTGACCGGCCCCGGCGGAATCGTGCTCGAAGCGCACACGCCGCTCGAACCGTTCCGGCAGTGGGCGAGCGAAGCGCGCCGGCACGGCGCGCACGTGTGGATGCAGATCAATCATCCGGGCCGGCAGGTGCTGGCGGCGATGGGCGGCAATGCATGGGCGCCGTCGGCGGTGCCGCTCGATCTCGGCCGCCACAGCAAGCTCTTCGCGTCGCCGCGCGCGATGACCGGCGCGGACATCGCCGAGACGATCGAACGCTTCGCCGCCACGGCGGCCGCCGCCGAGCAGGCCGGCTTCACCGGTGTGCAGATTCACGCGGCGCACGGCTATCTGATTTCGCAATTCCTGTCGCCGCTCGCCAACCGGCGCACCGACGAATGGGGCGGCAGCCTGGAGCGCCGCGCGCGGCTGCTGCTCGACGTGGTGCGCGCCGTGCGCGCGCGCGTGTCGCCCGGCTTCTGCGTGGCGATCAAACTCAACTCGGCGGATTTCCAGCGCGGCGGTTTTTCGGAAGACGATGCCCGGCAGATCGTGCGCTGGCTGAACGACCTGCCGGTGGATCTCGTCGAGCTGTCGGGCGGCAGCTACGAAAGCCCCGCGATGCAGGGCCGGGCCGCCGACGGCCGCACGCTCGCGCGCGAAGCGTACTTCCTCGACTTCGCGCAATCGCTGGCGAAGGTCGCGTCGCGGCCGCTGATGACGACGGGCGGCATCCGCCGGCGCGCGGTGGCCGAACAGGTGCTGGCAGGCGGCGTGGCGGTGGTCGGCATGGCGACCGCGCTTGCGGCCATCCCCGACCTGCCCGCGCGCTGGCGCGACGGCGCCGACGCAAGCGCGCCGGACGGATCGGTCGGCTGGCGCAACAAGGCGGCGGCCTCGATGGCCTCGATGGCGCTCGTCAAGCGGCGCCTGCGCTCGCTCGGCGCCGGGCGCCGCGTCACGCGCCGGTACTCGGCGGCCGTCAGCCTGATGCTCGATCAGTTGCGCACGCGCAGGCTGCTGCGACGCTATCGCGCATGGCACCGGAGCCTGGCCTGACGCTTCGCCGCGCGCGTCGCGCGGCGCCCAATAAAAAGCGAGCGCCGCCCCCGGGCGGCGCTCGCTCTGGACAGCGGTCCAGCTACCGCCAGTTTGCCTCGTAAAAACGCACGTAGCCGCTTCTCAGTACCGAACACTGCGCGCGGGTCTCGGACAGCAGCCTGCGCGCGGCGGCTTCGATGCGGGGCCGATGCGTATCGAACGCGCCGACCATGTCTTCGAAACGCGGTGACGCCGCGCCGAAATGATCCTCGAGCGCTTCCGCGGTGATCTGGCATTGGACCCGCTCGCCATCGACCATCGCCGTGAACGCGAGCGTGAGTTCGCGCCCCGAATACTCCGGCGCTTCGTTCGTGAACATGATCTGCATGGGAGCCGCCTTTTGCCGAAAGATGAAATACAAAAGGCCGCACGCACCGGTAAGGCTTTAGCGGGCCAGGCGCGCACGGGTGGACCGGTGGATGCGTCGCCCGCTGGGTATTCGAACGAACGATGCGCACCGGTTGAATTCACTTTAGTCGCTTTCCGCGCCGACTCAAAATTCCGCGCGAAAAAACCGCTTCGCGCGCATTCCTCGGGTGAATCGGGCGCGACCGGCAGCCGTGGCGGGAAGGCGGGATTCCGGCGCTAGGTCTGGTCCTTGGGCCACACGTTCAGCGCGACGACGCAGGTCGTCACGCCGATCGCGATCGCCGCCGTGCCGTAATGCAGCGCGGTGCCCTGATCGAACAGCATGCCGTGGATGGCCACGGCGATGCCGGCCAGCGCGACGAACGTCGCGATCACTGCCAGCACAACCCTGAGTTCCGTTCGAACCATGATGATCTCCCGAACGGATGCATGTCGCGGCGCATGCGTGGTGGCGCGGAACCGTCGCGTGCCCTGCCGGCCCCGGGCGAAGCGCGACGCGCGCGCGCCTCAATTTCATGATTGCAGGCAGACGCTTAAAAGCAAGGAGATTTTATTTGCGTTCGCACATGGCGCGCCGCGCTTGTATGATGAGTGTGCCCACGCCGCCGCATCCGGCCGGCCGCGCCGCCCGAGCGGGGAACACACCCTGCCGGCAGGCCTCATGGAGACAGTCATGCCTCAATCTTCCGTGCAGCCCGCCGCCGCGGGCCGCATCGATCTGCTTGCCCAGGCGCACGCCCGCTCCGTGTCGGTCGGCCTGCGTATGTCCGAGATGCCCGATTTCTCGCCGCTGTCGCGCGGCGCGCTGCGCCAGCTGATCGACGGCAGTCCGTCGCTCTACACCCATGCGCGCCCGGTGATGGACACGCTGCATGCGCAGATCGCCGACACCGACAGCCTCGTGCTGCTGACCGACCAGGACGGCGTGATCCTGCACAGCGTCGGCGACGCCGAGTTCATCGAGAAAGCCAAGCGCGTCGCGCTGTGCCCGGGCGTGTCATGGGCGGAAGGCGCGCGCGGCACCAACGCGATCGGCACCGCGCTAGCCGCGGGCCAGGCGATCGCCGTGCACGGCTCGGAACATTTCCTGCAAGCGAATCACATCCTGACCTGCTCGTGCGCGCCGATCGTCGATCCGTTCGGCCGCGTGCTCGGCGCGCTCGACGTGAGCGGCGACCCGCGCGGCTTCAGTCCCCACACGCTCGCGCTGGTGCGGATGTCCGCGCAGCTGATCGAAAACCACCTGTTCGCCAACCAATGCAGCGACGCGCTGCGGGTACGCTTTCATGCGCACGAAGAGTTCGTCGATTCGCTGTTCGCCGGCCTCGCCGCGTTCCTGCCGAACGGCACGCTGGTCGCCGCGAACCGCAGCGCGCTGTTCCAGCTCGGCGCGACGCTTGACGCGTTGCAGCATCGCGGCTGCGACGAGATCTTCGGCTTGCCGTTCGCGAAGCTCGCGCAACTGGCCGCGCGCCAGCCCGGCGCGAACGTCACGCTGACGCTCGCGAGCGGGGTGCGCGTGATCGCGCGCTGCGAGTTCGCGGACGCGCAAAGGATGTCCGTGCCGGTGCATGCGCCCTCCACGGCGCTGCACGCCGATGCCGCGCCGCCCGCCGACGATCCCGACACGATCACGTTCGCGACGCTCGACACCGGTGACGCGCGGATGGCGGCCGTGCTGGAACGGGTCGGCAAGATCCGCGGCCGCGACCTGCCGGTGCTCGTGCTCGGCCAGACCGGCACGGGCAAGGAATGGCTGGCGCGTGCGCTGCACCATGCGTCGCCGCGCCGCGACGGGCCGTTCGTCGCGGTGAACTGCGCCGCGCTGCCGGACTCGCTGATCGAGGCGGAACTGTTCGGCTACGAGGACGGCGCGTTCACCGGCGCGAGAAAGCGCGGCAGCCCCGGCAAGATCGTCCAGGCGGACGGCGGCACGCTGTTCCTCGACGAAATCGGCGACATGCCGCTCGCGCAGCAGGTCCGCCTGATGCGGGTGCTGCAGGAACGCGCCGTCGTGCCGCTAGGCGGCGCGCGCGCGACGCCGGTGGACGTCCGGGTCGTTTGCGCGACGCATCGCGACCTGCGCGCGATGATCGCGACGGGCACGTTCCGCGAAGATCTGTTCTATCGGATCAACGGTCTCGCCGTCACGCTGCCGGCGCTCGCCGAGCGCACCGATCTGGATGCGCTGGTCCGGCGCGTGCTGGCGCGGCTCGCGCGCAGCGAAGCGTTGCCGCAGCGGATCTCCGACGAGGTGCGCGCCGCGTTCGCGCGCTGCCGCTGGCCCGGCAACCTGCGCCAGTTGACCAACGTGCTGCGCACGGCGGGCATGCTCGCCGACGACGAAGCGCAGATCGGCATCGCGCATCTGCCGGACGATTTCTGGCTCGATTGTCCGCAGGCCGCCGCACCGGCCGACCGCATCGACGCCGACCCGCCGAGTGCCGCCGCCACGACGCTGCAGGAGCACCAGGCCGCGCTGCTGGACCGCGCGCTGACGCGGCACGCGGGCAACGTGTCGGCGGTCGCGCGCGAACTGGGGCTGTCGCGCAACACCGTCTATCGGCATCTGCGGCGGCGCCCGCCGCGCTGAACGGGCCGGGCGACGGCTTCGGGTATGCTTCGAGATTGTCCGCCGTCCTTCCGCCCCGTTTTCATGTCCGACTCAGAACGCTCGTTCCAGGTCCGCGTCGAACCGCTCGGCGTCAGCTTCGACGCGCCCGATTCGCTGTCGCTGCTCGAAGCCGCCGGGTTCGCGAATCTCAGGCTGCCGCGCTCGTGCCGCAACGGCACGTGCCGGACCTGTCTGTGCCGGCTGCGCGCGGGCACGATCGCCTACCGGATCGAATGGCCCGGCGTCAGCGCAGAGGAGAAAGCCGACGGATGGATCCTGCCGTGCGTCGCGGTGGCGCAGTCCGATCTGGTCATCGAGGTCGAGGGCGCATCGAGCATTTGACAAGCGCGACGCGCGTTGCGCTCGACCCGGCGTGATCGGCATCCCGCGCCGCCGCGCATGCCCGACGATACTCAATCGAACGCTCGGGCTACGCGCCTCGGCGGCGTCGAGCGCGGCATGACCTCGATCGTATCGCCCGGCGCCCCGTTCCCTGTCCCACGGCCTACTAGGCGCCCGGCTCGTCGCGCCCGGTCTTGACGCCGTCTTCCCCCTCCTGCTCGACCGTCTGCCTCCGCTCCCTTGCTTCGGCCGGCGTATAGCCGAACTCGGCCTTGAACACCTTGTAGAAGTATTTTTCATCGCGGAAACCGTGACTCAACGCGATGTCCTTGATTTTCCGCAAACCCTGCATCGGTCCGGACAACGTCCGGTGGGCCAGCGTGAGCCGTCTGCGGCGAATTTCACGCATCACGCCGTCGGTGCTCTCGAACAATTGATAGAGCTTCGCCCTGGACAACCCGACATCTCGGCATATGCGCTCGATGCCGAGGTCGGCATCCAGCACGCAACCGTCGATATAACGGCCGACGCGCTCGACGAGCAGGTCGCAAATCTGCTTGTCCGCCTGTTTCAGATGGTCTTGTGAAGGCGCCACGCTGGCGAGCAGCAAGTGAGTCGTTGCCTCCACGACATGCGGAAGATCGTCGACCGTCATCCTCGACAGATTGGTGAAGAGCGATTGCAAGTAGTCGCGCAACAGGATGCCGGCGGCGTTCGCAAGCGTCTGACCATGCAATGCTTCGGTCGTGGCGGGTAGCGTCTCGCGCGGCACGATCAGCGAAACCGCGTGACCCATTCTGCCCAGGCATTCGATCGACTGAGCGGCGTCGGTCATATACAGCTCGAACGGCTGCTTCCGACCTTCTCCCGCATCGGTTCGCCACGCGACGGTACTCGTCGCCTGGTACGTGAAGTAGTAGAAATCCGCGCCGTCCCTGAGGCGTTTCGTGTCGCGCTTTGCCCGATACCTGCTGCGTCCCGTCGGGTCGTACCAGGTCCGGCCGCCCACGAACATCGGCCCGACCGACGCCCCATCGTAACGCGCTTCGAACGGTGCGCTGCCATCGTCTTCCCGCGAGAAATCGACGACCTGGCTGAGCGACGCCCATGCATCGAGCTTCTCGCCGGCGGGCGCATCGCGCGTCGAGAAATGAAAGAGATCAAGCTGTCTGGTTTCCATCGTGCATGCCCTCTGCGGTCCATCCCAAACCAGTCGCGTCGGCCAACGGATTCCTACATTGCGGCAGCCGCTCTCCCTGGCCGGAAGACGTCCCCTACTTCACTGGACGTCGCCGAACCAGTCCTTGACCGTGCCGTTGCCGCTGTTGAACTCGAATTGCATCGTCGCGGACTTGGCCGGTCCGCTCTGCGAGTTCGCCATCTGTCCGGCCGCGCTCGCCTGGGCCAGGAGTCCGGCACCTGGAATGAAACCCGCGGCCATGCCGGCCATCGACAGCAACTTGCTGCCCTGGCCAGGCCCGTGGACGTTGGAGTAGACCCAGACATCTTTCTTCAACTGAGGAAAGCTCTGCTTCTGGAACGGTGCTCCGAACATCTGCGCGATATCGCTCTCGGTGGTCTGTCCCGGGACGACATGCGCCTTGAGATAAGCACTATCGAAGGGAGAAGGGCCGCTTGCGCTGTCGCCGCCGATACCCGCGCAGGCGGTCATGCCGACGCACAGACTGATACACACGATTTCGCGAAACATGTTGAATTCCTGAAGAGTTGCAAGTGGGGCGTGCAGAACAGATCGCCTGTTGCCTGGACGAATCAAATGGCTCGTGGACGGCCTCACGGCGCCAGGCCGTGAAGCAGCGGCGAGCGGTCAAACCATGCGAGCGGGTTGTGCCTGTAGAAAAGCGAGGACCGGCAGCCGTCCTCATCCGATTCAATGGGTTTCATAAAAATCTCTCTTCGTTCAATCGCCAACCGGCACTTCCCTGCTGTCCAGCGAAACCGCGCCCGACATCCAGCGCCTGTCGGGCAGATCCGCTGCCCGACCTCTCGCCCGAGTCGTTCCATCGACAAGCCGTCAGGACACCCATGGCGTGCCGCATTGAAGAAGCGCCATGTCTTATTCATAAGCATTACTATTTATCTAGATGAGAAAGCCCCCTGTTGGACTGTCATCTGCCGATCAGGCGTCGCCCACCGATACGGGACAGCGGCCGGCACGTCCCGAAGCGCCATCCAGCGCCTGCGGGCTCTCGGTCCGGGGCAAGGAGTCAAGACCGCACCGGTGAAACTCCGGACCTCGGCGAAACCCCATTGCGATCCCGGCCCATCGCATGCGCAGTCGACACAGGTGTTTCGCGGCGAGTCGTCCGGGACGGACAGGCATCATCAAACCCTCATTCGCCCTGGCGTCTAGAAAAACGCTTCTTATTCATACCGTTCAAAACATGTGCAGCAAGTAACGATGGGCATGGGTGATTTTTAAAAAAACCGATATTAATGAATAACCGTTTGGCCCACCCATCGGGATACAGGACAAGAGACAAAGTGGCAGCCCCTCAAACCGTCGGCAGACAGACCATGACCATCTCGCTCAACGTTTCCCCATTTCTTATCTTTATCGGCGCACGATGTCGGTATTTTAAATGACTCGCTCGGACTACAAAGTATCTCCGCGTCCAAACAAGGTGGAATTGCGTCCTAACCAGTCCGAATGGACCACCGCCCATCACACCCTTTACGAATCAAACCTACAAATACCATTCAAACATCAGGTGTCTTACAAAGCGAAGGCAAACCATTGTTCATCCAGGGCTCCCCTTCGCACATCGCCCGGTCGGATCGATTGTCGCAGCCTGCATGGCGTCGAGATTCGGCTGACGGAGATCAGCGCCGACGCCACGCTTTCTTGCCGGTTCAACGTTCGATACCGATGACGCGTCACCAAAAGAAGCGCACGACGGATGGCTGCGTGAAAGCGCGTTCTATGCCGTATCAGCCATTCCCCCTGACGGAGGAAGGTTCGACGTATGCAGGCAGGCACGCGGCCATTGCCTCCAGCACGCGAAAGGGACGCGGATCGCTCAACGGGAGCCGGTCCATCTTGTTGGCGGCATACGCGAGCGTCGTGCGCGCATCCATGTCGATGAAAACCCATGAGCAGCCGCCCCCGCCCCAATGGATCGTGTTCGGATTGGGCAGCTCCATCGCGAGCAGCGGCCCCGGCAGCGCGAAGCCCAGCCCGAAACGCGCCGGCGGCAGGTGGCTCATCACGAGATCCGGTCCTTCGATTTGCTGCCGCAGCGCTGCACGGCAACCCGCGTCGGACATGAACCGGTGCCCTTTCGCCACCCCGCCGTTCGCCAGGATGCAGTGGATTTCGGCAACCGAGCGGGCATTGCCGAAGCCGTTCACGGCGGGAATCTCGGCGGCCCGCCACGCCCGGGTGCGAATGGTGGCCGCGGCATCGAACGGCATGTTGAAGTAGGTGGCGGCCTGGATCTCGCTGAACGCCGATTTGTCGACGGGCTGCGACGACGGCGCCCACGGAATGGTTTCCGCCACCCGGGCATCCTCGGAAGCCGGCAGTCCGATATGAAAATCCGCGTGCAGGGGCGCCGCGATTTCCTCGCGGAACACCGTGCCGAGCGACCGGCCGGTTATGCGCCGCACGACCTCGCCGATCAGGTACCCGAAGGTCACCATGTGATAGCCGGAGGCGGTCCCCGGCTCCCACAGCGGCGCCTGCGCGGCCAGCAGCGACGTCATCTTCTCCCAGTCGTAGAGATCGTCCGTCTTGAGCGGCGTCGTCCAGCCGGACAACCCGGAGGCGTGGCTCATCACATGGCTGACCTTGATCCCGGCCTTCCCGTTTGCCGCGAACTCGGGCCAGTAACGCGCGACCGGCGCGTCGAAATCCAGTTCGCCCCGGTCCGCGATCAGCAGCGCCGTCAGTGCGGTCATGGTCTTCGTCGTGGAGAAAACGCTGGCGATGGTGTGCTGTTCCCACGGCCGGGTCTGCGCCGCATCGGCGGACCCGCCCCACAGATCGACGACCGTCTCACCCTCGACCGTGACGCAGCATGAAGCGCCGACATCCGCACCGCTCGACAGGTTGCCCGCGAAGGCGTCGCGGACCGCGCCGAACTTGTCCGCTGCATATCCGTGAATCGTGTGTTCCGGCATCACGTGTGTTCTCCTTGTCGGCTGGCGTCGGGCAACCCGCGAGCGATGGCGAGCACGGGCCTGCGCGCGACCCGCGCGTTGAAGTTAGGCGGGAATCCCGAGGAAATCCACTTTCTTTTCACGCTGTCGCATGAGCCTGCTCCGCAGCGGCGGAAACGCCGCGCTCGTCTCGTCGAGCGCGATTGACGCGCGTCACCCGTGCGGTCCTCCGCCTCCGGCAATCCCCCGCGCATTCGCGGCTGCGCGAGCCCGATCGCGGGCGTCGGCGACGACGCGCGATCGAGGCGCCGCGATCGCACGCGCGTCGATCGGCAAACCGCATGCGTCGCGCGGTCCGGGCGACGTTCGGCCGAAACGGGAACGGGAACGGGTCGGATCGTGCGGAAGGTGCGCGCAAAAACACGAAGAAAACAGAACCAAAAACCGATTTCAATTCAAGTACACTGCAACGGCCCCAAGCCCATTCAACCGAGTCATTTCAAAAGAGAAACGCGATGACCGAGTGGACGAAACGCTTTCTTTGCCTGGCCTTGAACGCGGCCATGTGGTTGACGGCCATGGGCGTGCTGCTCTTCATCATCGGCAGCCATGACAAAAGCTCCTTTTTCCCCGTCCTGCTCTTTACGGTCGGGGGCGTCGGCGCGGTACTGGCCAACTATCGCAGGCTGTCTGAAATACCGGAGCAGATGGCCGACATCAACCTCACGCTTCGGCGCACCGCCATTGTTCAGATCTTCGTATCGCCCTTCATAGGCGGCACATTCGCGTTGCTGCTATGGATGCTGTTTTTCAGCGGAATTCTGCAAGGCAGTTTGTTTCCGGTCATCGAAGGCGCGGACCAGCTCTATAGCAATTTCCATGACCTGATGGCGAATACGCATCCGTATTCGTACGTCGATGCGGCGAAGGGGGTCGTGTGGGCGTTTGTCGCCGGTTATGCGGAACGCTTCGTCCCCAACGTCATCGATCGGATAGCGAGCGATGCCGAGGCGAAAACCAAAGAGGCGCCCATACGGAATGCCGACCAGCAGGATGGATGAGCGCACTCGCTCGCCGTACTCGCGGCGGGCCGCATGGGCCCGTTTTCCGACAGCCTCGGCAGGTCGGTCAAAGCGTCAGGCCGCCGGCGGCACGTCCGCTTGCGTCAACGAACGCCGCTCGCCCGCCCCGGCTTCGCCATGCCCCACCGCGTCGTTCGCCGGCGCATCCGCCAGCCCGGGCAGCACGGCCGGTGAAGCCGACGACGGACGCGAGGCTTCGTCGCGCAGGAACGCCACCAGCGCATCGAGCAGCCGATGCGGTCCCAGCGGACCGCGACGCAGCACGAATTGCCACGACGCGGGACGGGACAGTTCGGGGAACAACCGGACAAGCCGCCCGCTGCGCAGCTCCGGATCGATCAGCGGCGAGCGGCCCAGCGCGATGCCCGCGCCGCCGAGCGCCGCGCCGACCACCTGGCTGAAGCTGCTGTAGCGAACGATCTTCGTCTCGAAATCGTCCGGCAAGCCGAACTCGCCGGACCAGTTGCGCCAGTCGATTTCCGGGCTGTTCTCCTGCATTTCCTGGAGCAGCCGGCAGCGGCACACCGCCCGCGACGCGAACGGGAACAGCTCCGGGCTGCATACCGGAAACACGCTTTCACGCAGCAATACCTCGTCGTCCGGCCGCGCATCCTGCCGGGCCACGTTGACGATCGCGAGATCGATGTGCTGACTCGAGAAATCCGGCTCGCCTTCGAGAACGATCGCGTGCAGCGGGATTTCCGGGTGCCGCGACGAGAATTCGGCCAGGCGGCGTGCAAGCCACATGGCCGAAAACGGCGCGTTAGCGGATACCGTGAGCCGTTTCGCGCCGCCGCGGATCTCCGTGCAGGCGTCTTCGAGCAGCGCGAGCGCGCCGGTCGCGGCCGGCAGCAGCCGCGCGCCGGCGGGCGTGACGCGAATACCGCCCACGCCCGTGCTGCGCTCCAGCAGCCGCGTGCCGAGCATCTCCTCGAGCGCGCGGATCTGGTGGCTGACCGCGCTGGTCGACACGTTCAGCTCGGTCGCGGCGCGCGCGAACCCGCCGAGCCTGACGGCGGCTTCGAAGGCGCGCAGCGCGTTCAACGGTGGGAGATGGGACATGCGGGGTATTGTAGGTTATTCAACACCCCATGAAAATTCATCTTTTGCCGGCCGGCGCCCGCCCGCGTAGGCTCTGATCCGCTAACGAAACGAGACGAACGGAACAGACTGGAGGGTGGGCATGTATTTCGACAAACGGCTATGGGCGATGATGGCGGGGCTGCGTTGGCGGCTGGGCGGCGCGGTGGCGCTCGGCCTGCTCGCGATGGGCGTCGGCATCCTGCGCTTCGTGTTTCTCGGCCGCGTGCTG
The DNA here is from genome assembly GCF_034721475.1 of Burkholderia alba. Lineage (NCBI taxonomy): Bacteria > Pseudomonadati > Pseudomonadota > Betaproteobacteria > Burkholderiales > Burkholderiaceae > Burkholderia > Burkholderia alba. The sequence continues at coordinate 74,924 of NZ_JAWJWL010000009.1, forward strand.
GCGCTGGTGTTCGCGGGTGCGCCGCTGCGCGACGTGGCGACGGCGGCCGCCGGCACGGCCGTGTGCGTCCTGCTGCGCGCGTGGCTCGACCATGGCCGTGCGCGGGTGGCGCAACGCACGGCGGGACAGGTGCAGACGCAACTGCGCGGCAGGCTGTTCGACAAGATCGCGACGCTCGGCCCCGCGTGGTTCAGCGGCGAGCGCACGGGCGGCGTGATGCTGGCCGTGGTCGACGGCGTCGAACAATTGCAGGTGTTTTTCGGGGCTTACCTGCCGCAGGTCGTCATCGCGGCGTGCGCGCCGGTGATGATCTTCGCGGTGCTGGCGTGGTGGGACGTGCCGACCGCCGCGGTGCTGCTGGCCGCCGCGCTGCTCACGCTCGCGCTGCCGCAATTGATCCATCGCGCGGACAAGCGCGCGGCGCTCGCGCGCTCGGCCGCGTTCAAGTCGTTCGGCGAGGAATTCCTCGATGCGGTGCAGGGACTGCCGACGCTGAAGGCGTTCGGCCGCAGCGCGGCCTTCGGCGAGAAGCTGGCGCACAAGGCGCGCGCGCTGTCCGACAGCACGTTCTGGGTGCTCGCGCTCGGGCTGCTGACCCGGCTCTTCACGGATCTCGGCACGACGCTCGGCGTGGCCGCCGCGATGGCGGTCGGCGCCTGGCGCGTGAAGCACGGCGACATGAGCCTTGAGGCGCTGCTCATCGTGCTGATGGCGGGCACCGAGATCTTTCGTCCGCTACGCGATCTGCGCGGCGTGCTGCACCAAGGGATGACCGGCCAGTCGGCCGCCGCCGCGATCCACGCGCTCCTCGACGCGCGCGGCGACGCGCCCGCCGGCGGCGCGCCGCCGGTCCCCGGTCTGCGGCCGGACATCGCGTTCGACGGCGTCGGCTTCGCGTACCCCGGACGGCGCTCGGATGCGCACGCGGGCCTGAGCTTCGCCATCCGCGAGGGCGAGAAGGTCGCCGTCGTCGGACCGAGCGGCGCGGGCAAATCGACGATCGTGCGACTGCTGCTGAGGCAGCACGATGTCGACAGCGGCGCGATCCGGATCGGCGGCCGCGACGTTCGCGAGCTGGACCCCGATCAGGTGCGCGGCATGATCGCGATCGTCGCGCAGGACGCGACGCTGTTCGACGGCAGCGTCGCGGACAACCTGCGGCTCGGCCGCCCGGACGCAAGCGACGCCGAGATGGCGGCCGCCGCGCGCGCGGCGAACGCGCACGCCTTCATCAGCGCGCTGCCTGACGGCTACGCGACGCGAATCGGCGAGCGCGGCGCGATGCTGTCCGGCGGACAACGGCAGCGGATCGCGATCGCGCGCGCCCTGCTGCGCGACGCGCCGATCCTCGTGCTCGACGAAGCGCTGTCGTCCGTCGACGCGGAAAACGAGGCCGTGATCCAGCAAGCGCTCGACCGGCTGACGCGCGGACGCACGACGCTGATCCTCGCGCACCGGTTGTCCAGCGTGATCGGCGCGGATCGCATCCTGGTGCTGGACCAGGGGCGCATCGCCGAATCCGGCACGCATGCGGCGCTGATCGCGCGCGACGGCCCCTATCGCCGGCTGATGGGTCCGCAGCTCGACGGCGCCGGCGAGCCGGTCGTCCTCGCGCCGCCGCCCGGCACCGCCGCGCCCGCGGCGTCCGGGCCGCAGGTGCGGCCGCTCGATGTCGACGCGGCCGCGATCGGCTGGGCGGATACGCTGCACGCGCTGCTGCGGTTCGTGCGGCCGTGGAAAGGCAAGGTCGCGCTCACCATCCTGTTCGGTATCGGCCGCGTACTCGGCTTCATCGGCGTCGGCGTGCTGGGCGCGCTCGTCGTCGGCGCGGTGGCGTCGGGCCACCCGTATCGCGGCTGGCTGATCGCGCTCTTCTGCATGGCGCCGCTCGCGGCCGTGCTGCACTGGCTCGAATCATGGCTCGCGCACGACATGGCGTACCGGCTGCTCGCGGAGATGCGCATCGCGCTGTTCGCGACGCTGGAGCGGCTGGCGCCCGCCGGACTGCTGAGGCGGCGCTCCGGCGACCTGGTCTCGCTCGCGACGCAGGACGTGGAGACGGTCGAATATTTCTATGCGCATACGCTCGCACCGGCGTTCGTTGCCGTGTTGGTGCCCGCCGGGGTGCTCGTGCTGCTCGCGTCGATCGCGTGGCCGCTCGCGGCCGTGCTGCTGCCGTTCCTGCTGTGGGCGGGGCTCGCGCCGATCGTCGCGCGCCGCGAGATCGACCGGCTCGGCAGCGACTCGCGCGCCGCGCTCGGCCAGCTCGGCGCGCATCTGACCGAGACCATTCAGGGGCTCGCCGAGCTGATCGCGTTTCAGGCGGTGACGCACCGCCGCGCGGCGTTCATCGCCGACGTGGAAACCTGCCGGGCCCAGCGCGAGCATCTGCTTGCCGACCTGTCGCGGCAGAGCGCGGCGCTCGAAGTGGCGAGCGGCCTCGGCGGACTCGCGGTCGCGCTGGTCGGCGCGTGGCTGTGCGCACACGGCGAGATCGCGCACGCATGGCTGCCGGTGCTCGTGCTCGTCGCGGTGGCGGCGTTCATGCCGGTCGCGGAGATCGGGCAGGTGGCGCGCCAGCTCGCCGACACGATCGCATCGACGCGGCGGCTGCGCGCGGTGGAAAAGGATCCCGTGCCGGTCGTCGACGGCGAACTCGCCGTCCCCGACAATCCGGCCGTGCGTTTCGACAACGTGCGCTTCACCTATCCGGGGCGCGGCGTGCCGGCACTCGCCGACGTCAGCTTCGACGTGCCGCCCGGCAGCACCGTCGCGCTCGTCGGCGCGTCGGGGGCCGGCAAGTCGACCGCGGCGAATCTCGTGCTGCGCTTCTGGGATCCGGAGCAGGGAGGCGTGACGCTCGGCGGGGTCGATCTGCGCCGGCTGCGGCTGGACGATCTTCGGCAGCATATCGCGCTCGTCGCGCAGGACACCTACCTCTTCAACGACACGCTCGACGCGAACATCCGTCTTGCCGGCCGCGACGTCTCCGAGGCGGACGTGCGCCGCGCATTGGAGCGGGCCGCGCTCGGCGATTTCGTCGAGCGCCTGCCCGACGGGCTCGCGACACGCGTCGGCGAGCGTGGCGTTCAGCTGTCCGGCGGGCAGCGCCAGCGGGTGGCGATCGCGCGCGCGTTCCTGAAGGATGCGCCGCTGCTGATCCTCGACGAGGCGACATCGCATCTCGATACGCTCAGCGAGCAGCAGATCCGCCGGGCGCTCGACGAACTGATGACGCATCGGACCTCGATCGTCATCGCGCACCGGCTGTCGACGATCCGGCACGCGGACGCGATCGTCGTGATGGACGGCGGGCGGGTGGTCGAGGTGGGCCGGCACGACGAACTGCTCGCCAGGCAGGGGGTGTATGCGCGGCTGGTGGCGCATCAGTCGGCGGGGGTGGGGGTTTGAGGGGGCGGTCCGCATTGCGGCATGCGTGGCTTCAGAGCCGCGAGCGGGGCGCCGCGTTCCACGCATGCGCACCGACCATCCGGAAAATCGCCGACGCGGCCCCCATCGAACGAGGCCGCACGCGAGCCGGCCTCGCCGATGCCGCGCAGCGTCGTTGCCAATTGAAGCGGTACCCGGCGCGGCCGGAAGCACGCGACGGCCCGATGCGTCATGCGCGCCGCGTCACCCGGAACGATTCAACCTCGGAATCCGGCGCGTCGCCCACCGCAATCGCGCATTCCGGATATCGCGCTCAAACCGACTTCACCTCCCCCCCATCCATCCGCAGCGCCGCCCCCGTCATCCAGTGCGCCGCCGGCGACACGACGAACGCCATCAACTCCGCGATCTCCTCCGGCGCGCCGTAACGGGCGATGCCCGCTTCGGCCGGAAACTTCGCCGTCGCCTCTTCGACGGTCATGTCGTGCAACGGCGCCCAATGCGCCAGATACGATTGCCGCCGCCCGGTCATCACCGGCCCCGGCAATACGCTGTTCACCTGCACGCCGTCCGCGATGCCGCGCTCCGAAAACGCTTTCGCGAGCGCGACGATCGCCGCGTTGATCGTCCCCACCGCCGCATAGGCCGCCTTCGGAAACAGCGCCGAATTGCCCGACATCAGCACCACCGATCCCGATACCGCCTTCAGCCACGGCCACGCGGCAACCGTCAGCCGCCGCGCACCGTGCAGCTTCAGCGCCAGACCGCGATCCCATGCGTCGTCGCTCATGTCGAACACGTCGATCTGCGGCACCGCGCCCGCGATGTTGAGCAGCGCGTCGATCCGCCCGAAGGCGGCCAGTACCCGATCGACGACTTGCCGGGCCGCGCCCGGATCGGCGAGATCGATGTCGACGACGAGCGTCCGGGCGCCCGCCCCCTTCACTTCGTCGGCCGTCCGTTCGAGATTCCCGCGATCGCGCGCAACGAGCGCGATCGCATCGAAATCCCGCGCCAGCCGGATGGCGGTCGAGCGGCCGATACCCTGGCTGGCACCGGTCACGATGGCGACTCTGCTGACCATTTCGCTATTCCTCGTTCATTGGATGAAACCGACTTCGGCCGGTATGTCCCCCAGCCTCAGCGCCCGAGAAAATCCGCGATCGCATCGGCGATCTCCGCCGCGTGCGTTTCCAGCGCGAAGTGCCCCGTATCGAAGAAACGGACGACGGCGTTCGGCAGATCGCGCTTGAACGCCTCGGCGCCCGCCGGCAGGAAGAACGGATCGTGCCGCCCCCACACCGCGAGAAGCGGCGGCTGGTGCGTGCGGAAATACTGCTGAAACGCGGGATACAACGCGACGTTGTTCCGGTAGTCGCCGAACAGGTCGAGCTGAATCTCGTCCGCGCCCGGACGCTGCAGATAATAGTCGTCGAGCGAATAACCGTCGGGCGACACCGACGCCGTGTCGCTCACGCCGTGCGTGTATTGCCAGACGGTGCTCTCCCGCGCGAGCATCGCGCGCAGCGCCTCGCGATTGGCGGGCGACGGATCCTGCCAATACGCGCGAATCGGATTCCAGCCGTCGCTCAGCCCCTCTTCGTATGCGTTGCCGTTCTGCGAAACGATCGCCGTGATCCGGTCGGGGTGCGCGAGCGCGACACGCAGGCCGGTCGGCGCGCCGTAGTCGAACACGTAGACCGCATAGCGATCGAAGCCGACGATCTCGGTGAAGCGGTCGATGACGCGCGCCAGATGGTCGAACGTATAGGCGAAAGCCTCCCGGCCCGGCAGATCGGATTGCCCGAAACCGGGCAGGTCCGGCGCGACGATATGAAAACGGTCGGCGAGCTTCGGAATCAGATCGCGGAACATGTGGCCCGCGCTCGGGAAGCCGTGCAGGAGCAGCAGTTTCGGCGCGCCCGCGCGGCCGGCCTCGCGATAGAAAACCTTGTAGCCGTCGACGTCGGCGTAGCGATAGCGAAGGGAAGTCATGATCGTTCTCCAGGAAGAAACGCGGTTGAGCATGGGTACGGCAAAACGGATTGATTCAGGACGTCGCCAGGGTTTCAGCGAGCGGCCAGCGCGGCGATCGCCTCGGCGATCACGTCGGTCACGACATCGGGCGCGGCGATCATCGGCGTGTGATCGACCCCGTGGGCGCGCACCTGCGCATTCATGCGCCGCGCCATGAAACGCTGGGTGTCCGGGTTGATCATCCGGTCCTGTTCCGCGATCAGGAACCAGCTCGGGCGGTCCTTCCACAGCGGACGCCCCACCGCTTCGCCGATGCACGCGGCCGCGATCGGTCGCTGCACCGCGGCCAGCACCGTCAGGTCGCGAGGCGCCGCGTGTTGCGCAAACGCGGCCGCGAACGCCGCCTGCGGCAGCCAGATCGCACCGTGCCGATCCGGTGCCAGTTGCGGCGCCTGCGGATGGGCCTCGCCCCGGTAGAACACGTCCGCCACCGTTTCCCCTTCGTCGGGCGCGAGTGCCGCCACGTACACCAGCGCCTCGACCGCGGCGGCGCGCGTCGCGCCGATCACCGCGCCCGCATACGCATGGCCGACCAGCACGACCGGGCCGTCGATCCGTTCGAGGGTGCGATCGAGTGCCGCCACGTCGCCGCTCAACGACACGAGCGGCAGCGGCGCCGCGACCGCCTTGATCCCCCGATCGCGCAAGCGGCCGATGACGTTCCGCCAGCTCGATCCATCGGCCCAGGCGCCGTGCACGAGTACCGCGCTGATGTTGCTGATCTCCATGTCCCGCTCCTTTTGAATAGGTCCGCATGCCGGCGACAACACGCTTGGGTCAGCCTGCGATATGTAACCTCTAAAATCAAAGAATTAAGGTTACTCAAAATCAAGTAACTTTTCAAAGCAATTTTTAGTGGTTACAATTCGAGCGCTGCCACTTCGCACCCGTCACGCGCCATGGACTACCGCCAAACGCCCGCGCTGCTCCTGGCCGATGCGCCGGGCCTGGATTTCCTGAACTCGATCGCCACGCCGGCGGATGAACCCGTCGACTGGATCGCCGATGGAGAAGGCCTGCTGGCCTGGCTGGAACAGGCCGGGATGGTGCCGTCCGCCGCGCTGGCGGCGCTGCGGGCAAGCGTCGAGCCGGCCGCGCTCGACGCCGTGGCGGCCGACGCGCGCGCCCTGCGCGAGTGGTTCAGGGAATTCGTTCGGGCGAGAAAGGGGCAGCCGCTGTCCGCGCGGGATCTGCGCGAACTGGATCGTCTGAACCGGCTGCTTCGTCGGGACGACCGTTACGACGAAATCGTGACCGGCACCGCGGACGACGGCGCCGCGCTCGCATTCCGGCCGAACCGGCGCTGGACGTCACCGGCGTCGTTGCTGATGCCGATCGCCGAAGCGATGGCGAAGCTCGTGTGCGAACAGGACTTCACGTACGTCAAGGCATGCGAAGGCGTCCGGTGCACGCTGATGTTCGCCGATCACACCCGTGGACATGCGCGCCGGTGGTGCAGCATGGCGCTTTGCGGGAATCGGGCGAAGGTCGCCGCTCACAGGAAGCGGCTCAAGGCGCGGGAAGATCAGTGAACCGGCCGGATGGCCGATGACCGGATCGCGGCGCGCAAGCGGTTGCGAACCCGATCGGGTCGACGTCGACCGCCGGTGCCGACGCGGCCCTCATCGAGGCATCCCGTCAGGCTGTCAGGCACTCCGTCCGTCACGCGCCGCGACGCGCGGCTGAATGCGAACCGGACACCGGCCCGCGCACGAAACCGCCCCCCGGCGCCGCTTCACCGCCCGAACGTTACTGGCGCGACTCCCCGCCGCCCGTGCGCCGATGGCGGTGCCTGTCCCGCTGCGCCAGCATCAGCGGCATCACCTCCTCGATGTACTGCCGGGCCTGGCCGCGCGTGGCCACTTGCGCGAAGCGCCGGTGCGCCGTATCGCGTCCTACCAGCGCGACATGGGCTTTCTTCAGGACGAACAGGAATGCCATGAGGCTGGTGCCGTCGCGCACGGCTTGCGCGTCGCGTGTATCGGGAGAAGGTGCGTGGGTCATGATCCGATCCGTTGCGGGCAGTCGGCACGGCAGGTCGCCGTGATCAGGGGCAGCAAGTCGCTGGCGTTCCGGTCGCGGTCGGTCAGCGGCGACAACCCGAACAAGCGCTCGAGGGTGGCGGGCAGCGAACTGTGGTCGTACACCGTATGGTCGACCTGCCCTTGCGCCACCCACGGCGACACCACGACCGCCGGGACGCGCACACCGTACGCATCGAACAGGAATCCGCTCGCGTTCAGCGTCGGCGGCGCGCCGTCGTTCGGCGGGAGCGCGCGGCCGGGCGCCACGGAATCGTAGAAACCGCCGTGCTCGTCGTAGAGGATCACCAGCAGGCTGCTTGTCCAGAGCGGCGCGTTGCGGATCGCGTTGTAGACCCGGGCCACGAGCTGGTCGCCGGCGGGCAGGCCATCCATCGGATGCTGCGAGCTGCCGCCTTCGTACGAGCTGTTCGCGATGTCGCCGTAGTTCGGCTCGATGAAGGTATAGCGAGCGGTGTAGCCCGCGGCAAGGTCGGCTTCGAAGTGCGACAGGTCGTCGACGTCGAAACAGCTGATGCCCTTGATCGACGCGACCTGCGGCACACGCCCCCATATCGGACCCGAATCGTCCTGATAGAGGCGATAGCGGCCCGCGCCCAACGCGTCAAAGATCGATCCGTTCGGATAGACGAAGCCGTCGACGGTTTCCCACGCGCCCATGTCCTCGGCGCTCGGCGCATGTTCCAGGCCGGCCGACGACGCGCCATGCAGAAAATAGCGGTTCGGCCAGGTCGGGCCGGGCAAGGACGAGCGCCAGCCGTCGCACAGCACGAACTCGGTCGCCAGCCGGTACAGCGCCGGAATCCGGGTGCGGGTGTCGACCCCCTGCATGATGTCGCCCACGTCGGCCGCCGGCGGGGCCGGGCCTTCGGTCCGGGTCGTCGCGTAATTCGATACGAAGCCGGAATTCGCGACCGGCGGGTAGGGCTGCCCTTTCTGGAACGCGACGCCCGGGCCGCATAGCTGCTCGAGCACGTCCGTGAAGTCGTGCCCGGGGTCGGTCGGCATCCGGGCCGGCGCGCCGCCGCCGAACGCGTAGGCCGTACCGCCGTAGGTATTGGCATTGCCGCCCGTCGCCGCGACGATGCCGGGGATCCCCGACAGCGCAAAGAGATGATCGAACGAGCGGTTCTCCAGCATCAGCACGAAGACATGCTGGATGCGCGTCTGGAGCGGCGCGGAGGGTGTCGTTGGGTTGGTGTCCATGGAGCGATCCCCGATGTTCGCTGAGTGCTTGAGTGCTTCGCCGATCGACGCCGTGACCTGCACGACGGAAAGACTGCCGTGAATCCGTTCGCCCTGCCCTGCGAATGGCGAATAACGCCGCGTCCGGCCGCCCGTCCGAATGGCACGCCCGCGTTCGGCGCAGCATGTCCGATACGCCGAAACGTTCAAGCGCATTCGGCGCGCGGTCAGGTAACGGTAAAAACATGACCGCCGAACACATTCGACGATCGATCGCCGCCCGCGCCACCGCCCGGATGCAAGCGATCTTCGTCGCCCCATCCGTCGATATCCGCTCCGATCTTGTCGCGCCCATCCCCCACCCGTCCGCTCTTATAAGATTTATAGACGATCGCCGCGCCGCCCGGACACATCCGCATCCGATCCGCCGGAATGATTCGGCCTGCGGACCGTGACGTCGGTCATATTGGTGGGCATAGGGAAGCGATCGAATGCGTCGAGCCCCATCCGAGCTTGCCCCGGTCGGTCGGCGCGACGAACGCCATGCCGACGTTCCCGCTGCGGCCGACGCAGCGGAAGCCCTCGACCCCGAACACGCCGTCGATGCCCTTGCCGAGCGCGCCGTGCTTCAGCCGGCCCCGGATCGGCGCCACGATCCGATCGTCGCGCCGAAGCCTTTCAACCGGCCTACTCCAGTTGTGCAATCCAGCGCACACGCGGTACGAGCGAAGGTCCGTTTGCGCACAAACGCACTGACAGGGGCGCCCGATAATCGCGGGCGCACCGCCCTCGCGGTGCCCAATGCAATGCATCCGCGAATCCGATTCCAATCATCATGATCATCAGTCAAAAACCCACGAGATCCTCGTCCGGACACTTCGCCGGACGCTTCCTGCGCTGTACTGCAAAGATGGCCGTCGGGAGCGCGCTGCTCGCGGCGCTCGCCGCCTGCGGCGGCGACGACGGCACCGCGACGCGCCCCGGCCGCGCGAACCTGCAAGTCGTCGCATTCGGCGACAGCCTGGCGGACGCCGGCACTTACGCCCCGCAAGTTCAGCGCCTGTTCGGAGGAGGCGGCCGCTTCACCACGAATCCGGGCCAGGTGTTCACGCAGGAAGTCGCCGCGTATTACGGCGACACGCTCACGCCCGCTTTCCAGGGCGGTGTCGGGGCCCCGCTTCAGGCGGCGGGCGGCCTCGATTACGCGCAAGGCGGCGCGCGCGTGTCGCAACAGCCCGGCATCGGCCACGCGGCCGCCGGCACGCCGAACGCCGACTACGCCGGCGCCACCACCGTGCCGGTGGCGACACAGATCCAGCAGTATCTGCAGCAGCACGGTAGCTTCAATTCGAATCAGATCGTGCTGATCACCGGCGGCGAAGCGGACATCGTCTACCAGATGCAGGCCGCGCAGGCGGCGGGCAACACGCCTGCCGCCCAGCAAACGGCCGTGCAGGCCGTCGGCGTCGCCGCGCAGCAGCTCGCGGGGTTGGTCCGGCAAGTCGTCGCCGCGGGCGCGACGCATGTGTTCGTCGCGAATGCGCGGGACGTCGGGCAAACGCCGCTCGCGGTGTCCGCCGGTGCACAGAGCGTGTTCACGCAGATGTCGCAGCTGTTCGACGGCACGCTCGCCGGCGCGCTACGTACCCTCGACGTCGATCCGGCAAAGGTCGCGGTTCTCGACCTGTTCGACTGGTCGGACAACATCGCCGCGAACGCCGCAACGTATGGCTTCTCGGTCACCGATACGGGCGCGGCGTGCAATGCGCAGGCGATGGAGAACGCCGGCGCCGCGGCGGGCGCGTCCGATCCCTCGATATTCGCATGGGCGCTGTTCTGCTCGCCGTCGGTGTACGTTGCGCCCAACGCGGACCAGACCTACATGTTCGCGGACCCTCTCCATCCGACGACGCACGTCCACGCGCTTCTCGCGCAGTATGTGGAGACGCGGATCGCGGGAGCGGGTATCAGCCGCCAACCGTAGGCGCGGGTCGAAAGACGGGCGCCGCTTGTCGGGAAGCATCGCGCCGCAGTTGCCCCGGCCCCACGACCCGGAGTAATGTGACCCACGACGCGCGTCGGCCCCGAGGCGGCGCGCGTCCCGGCGGCCGCCCACCTGCGCCCGCCTCGCCGCGAACACTCCGGAGACAACCGCATGATGATCAGCTACGACGTGGTTTCGTTCGACGCACCCCTCGTTCGCCGGGAGCGTGAAACCCCGGTGCCCGAAGGCGCCGAGGTCCTGCTGAAAGTGATGGCGACGGGCGTCTGCCACTCCGATGTCCACGTCCGCGCCGGCGGCTACGATCTGGGCGGCGGCAAACGCCTGCGGATGGGCGAGCGCGGCGTCGCGCTGCCGCTCACGCTGGGCCACGAAATCGTCGGCGAGGTCATCGCCGCCGGCCCCGACGCCGACCCGTCCCTGATCGGCCGGCGCACGCTCGTCTACCCGTGGCTCGGCTGCGGCACCTGTGCGCTCTGCGCGTGCGGCCGCGAACAGATGTGCGCGAAACCGCACTCGCTCGGCATCTTCCGTCCCGGCGGCTACAGCGATCACGTGCTGGTCCCGCATCCGCGCTACCTGATCGACGTCGCCGACATGCCGCCCGAACAGGCCGCGCCGCTCGCCTGCTCCGGCCTCACGACCTACAGCGCGCTGCGCCGCTTCGACGCCGAGGTGCTGCGCAGCACGCCGATCGTCGTGATCGGCGCGGGCGGTCTGGGCATGATGTGCGTGCGGCTGGTCAAGGCGCTGGGCGGCGCGGGCGCGATCGTCGTCGACATCGACGCGACGCGCCGCCAGGCCGCGCTCGACGCCCGCGCGCTCGCGGCGTTCGATCCGACGCAAGCCGACGTCGCGCGCGCGATCGTCGACGCCGCGGGCGGCACGGTGCTCGGCGCGATCGATCTGGTCGGCGCATCGAGCACCGCCGGCCTCGGCCTCGACGTCCTCTCCAAAGGCGGCAGATTGTTGTTGATCGGTCTGGCGGGCGGCGATCTGAATCTTGGGCTGCCGCTGATGCCGCTGCGCGCCGTGTCGATCGAAGGCTGCTACGTCGGCTCGCTCCCCGAACTGCGCGAACTGGTCGCGCTGGTCCGGCAAGCCGGCCTGCCGCCGTTCCCGGCCCGCTGCCGGGCGCTGCACGAGGCCGAGGAAGCCCTGCGCGATCTCGAAGAGGGCCGCTTCGTCGGCCGCTTCATCCTCCAGCCTTAGGCGAGCGGGCGCCGGCGCCGCACCCGGCGCCGTCGACCACGCACCCGGATGCGGCTTCGGTCCGCCTCGCACGAAGGCCGTCTCGCTCGCGCGCAACGGACGGCCCGCTTCACGACTCGGCATGCCGGCCGCCCCGACACGTGCTCGAACCCAAGCCCCTTGGCACGGCGATGACGCGACCGGGGCACAACCCGCCGCGCCCTATCGGGTGCCGACGCGCCGGCTCCGATACCCACCCGGTCCATCTTCCCCGGCATTGACGCCGCACCCGGTTTACAATCGCGGCTCGCGTTCCGGATCGTCTTCGGTCCATCGAGCGCGACCCGCCCCGGTGCGCGCGTTGCCGCCCGCCCGAAACGGTTCCCGGCACAAGCGCCCGCCATGGGCTTGTCGATAGCCCGCCCCCGCGTCGCAGCCCGCCTCGACAAGGCGGCAGCGCCGATCATCGCGTGGTGGATTGCCTGCGCCGGCAGCAGCATGGTCCCGGCAATCGTCGTGATTGCCGTGGCCACCCTCAGCCTTGTCGGCATGCGCTTCGTCCCGCCGCTGCCATCGACCACTCGCTGACTGTCGTACCCGCGCCCGGCCTCGATGCCGGACGTCGGACATTGGATTCGAATTCCTCCGCTACCCCGGAACCCAAAGGAAAGTTTTTTCATGACCGCGACCCTCCTGCGCGGCGGTAACGTCCTCGACGCCGCCAATGGCACCTTGCTGCGCAATCACGACGTGCTGATCGACGGCAAGCGCATTGCGAGGGTCGGCCCCGCGCTCGACGCCGGCGGCGCCAAGGTGATCGATGTAACCGGGAAAACGGTGATGCCGGGCCTGATCGACTGTCACGTCCACGTGCTTGCGTCGAATCCCAACCTTCGCGCCAATGCCAGCCAGCCGAACGTGCTGACCGTGCTCAAGTCGCTGCCGATCATGCAAGGCATGCTCAAGCGCGGCTTCACCACCGTGCGCGACGCCGGCGGCGCCGACTGGGCACTGCAGCAAGCCGTCGAGGAAGGCCTGGTCCCGGGCCCGCGCATCTTCCCTTCGGGCAGAGCGCTGTCGCAAACGGGCGGCCACGGCGATTTTCGTCCGCGCGGCGACGTTCTCGAACCGTGTTCGTGCGCCTATCGCGCCGGCGCGATCAGCCGGGTGGTGGACGGCGTCGAACCGATCCGTCTGGCCGTGCGCGAGGAAATTCAGAAAGGCGCGACGCAGATCAAGCTGATGGCCTCCGGCGGCGTGGCCTCGCCCGTCGACCCGATCGCGAACACGCAGTACTCGGAGGATGAAATCCGCGCGGCCGTGGCCGAAGCGGAAGCCGCGAACACGTATGTGATGGCGCACGCCTACACGCCGCGCGCGATTGCCCGCGCCGTCCGCTGCGGCGTGCGGACCATCGAGCACGGCAACCTCTGCGACGCCGACACCGCCGAACTGATGGCCCGGATGGGCGCCTACGCCGTGCCCACCCTCGTGACCTACGACGCGCTGACCAAGGACGGCGAATCGCTGGGATTGCCGCAGGCGTCGATCGCCAAGATCGCCGCCGTGCAGAAAGCCGGCCGCGAATCGCTGACGATCTACCGCGATGCGAACGTGAAGATCGGCTTCGGCTCCGACCTCCTCGGCGACATGCACCGATATCAATCGGACGAGCTGGCCATTCGCGCGGCGATCCTCGGCAATGCCGATACGTTGCGCTCCGCCACGACGGTGGCGGCGGAGATCCTGAATCGCGTCGGCGAACTCGGCGTGATTCGCGCGCAGGCGCTGGCCGACGTGCTGGTCGTCGAAGGCAACCCGCTGGAATCGATCGAGGCGCTGACCGGCCAGGGCGAGCACATCGTCTGGATCTTCAAGGACGGGGCGATCGTCAAGGCACCGCAATAGCGGCGGCGCGCGTCGATCGCCGCCTTCCTCCTCGCGCGGCCCGGAGCCGGCCGCGCGACATCCGCTAGCCGCCCAGATACGCGCTCTTGATCCGGTCGTTCGACAGCAGGTTCGCGCCGGTATCGGCAAGCACCACGCGCCCGGTTTCGAGCACGTAGCCGCGATCGGCCACCTGCAGCGCCTTGTGCGCGTTCTGCTCGACGAGAAACACCGTCACCCCTTCGTCGCGGATCGTGCGGATGATGTCGAAGATCTGCGCGATCACGAGCGGCGCGAGACCGAGCGTCGGTTCGTCGAGCAGCAGCAGACGCGGCCGGCTCATCAGCGCGCGCCCGATCGCGAGCATCTGCTGCTCGCCGCCCGACATCGTCCCGGCCCGCTGCGCCGCGCGCTCCTTCAAGCGCGGAAACAGCCGGTATACGTGATCGACGCCCGCTTCGATGTCATCCCGGCTCAGGAAGAAGCCGCCCATCTTCAGGTTCTCGAGCACGGTCAGGCTCGGAAACACGCGCCGGCCTTCCGGCGAGATCGCAAGCCCGCGCCGCATGATCTCGTGCGTCTGCATCCCCGTGATGTCCTGCTCCTCGAACGTCACCCGCCCGCTCGACGCGCGCGGCGAGCCGCACACGGTCATCATCAGCGTCGTCTTGCCGGCGCCGTTGCTGCCGATCAGCGTGACGATCTCGCCCTTGTTCACCTCGATCGACACGCCCGACAGCGCCTCGATCGCGCCGTAATGCGTGTGGACCTGTTCCAGCTTCAGCATCAATCCTCTCCCAGATAGGCCTTGATCACGCGCGGATCGTTGCGGACGGCTTCCGGCTGGCCGATCACGATGGGCCGGCCGTGCTCCATCACGAGGATGCGGTCCGACACCCCCATCACGAGGCTCATGTCGTGTTCGATCAGCAGCACGGCGACGCCGAACTCGCGGCGCAGCCGGTCGATCAGGTGCTGCAGTTCGACCTTCTCCTGCGGGTTCAGTCCGGCGGCCGGCTCGTCGAGCATCAGCAGGCGCGGCTCGGTGATCATGCAGCGCGCGATCTCGAGGCGGCGCTGGTGGCCGTACGACAGCGTGCCCGCCGGACGATTCGCGACCGCCGTGAGGTTCATCCGTTCGAGCCACAGCGCCGCGCGCTCGAGCGCCTCGCGTTCGGCGCGGCGATACGCGGGCGTCGCGAGCAGCCCGTGCAGCAGCCCCGCCTTCACCCGCCGGTGCTGCGCGACGAGCAGGTTCTCGACCACCGTCAGCGACTTGAACAGCCGGATGTTCTGGAACGTGCGCACGAGCCCCTTGCGCGCGATCTGGTGGCTCGCCAGTCCGGCGATCGGATGGCCGTCGAGCACGATGTCGCCCGAGGTCGGCCGGTAGAAACCGCCGACGCAGTTGAACACCGTGGTCTTGCCCGCGCCGTTCGGTCCGATGATCGCGAACACCTCGTCGCGGCGCACCTCGAAATCGATCCCGTCGACGGCGAGCAACCCGCCGAAGCGCATCTGCAGCCCGGCGACCTTCAACATTTCAGCATGCGCGGTCGTCATTGCGGCAGCTCCACATGGGGACGGCTCGCGGGCAGCAGGCCCTGCGGACGCCACATCATCATCAGCACCATCACCAGACCGAAGATCAGCATCCGGTACTCGGCGAAACCGCGCGCCACTTCGGGCAGCACGGTCAGCAGGATCGCGGCGAGAATCACGCCGAGCTGCGACCCCATCCCGCCCAGCACGACGATCGCGAGGATCAGCGCCGATTCGATGAAGGTGAACGATTCGGGATTCACGAGGCCCTGGCGCGCCGCGAAAAACGCGCCGCCGATGCCCGCGAACGATGCGCCGAGCGTGAACGCCGACAGCTTGATCCGGGTCGGATTCAGGCCGAGCGAACGGCACGCGATCTCGTCGTCGCGCAGCGCTTCCCACGCGCGGCCCATCGGCATCCGGATCAGGCGGCTCGTGACGAACAGCGTGAAGCACACCAGCACCAGCGCGAGCAGATACAGGAAGATCACCATGTGCTCGCCGCTGTATTCGATGCCGAGCAGTTCGTGGAAGGTTTTCGCGCCTTCGACGCTCGCGCTGCGCGCCATCTCGATGCCGAACACGGTCGGCTTGGGGATGCCCGAGATGCCGTCGGGGCCGCCCGTCAGCGAGGTCAGATTGTTGGCCATCAGCCGGATGATCTCGCCGAAGCCGAGCGTGACGATCGCGAGATAGTCGCCGCGCAGGCGCAGCACCGGAAAGCCGAGCAGGAAGCCGAAGGTGGCCGCCGCGAGCGCGGCGAGCGGCAGGCATTCCCAGAACGACAGGCCGAAGTACTGGTTCAGCATCGCGTACGTATAGCCGCCGACCGCATAGAACCCGACATAGCCGAGATCGAGCAGGCCCGCATAGCCGACCACGATGTTGAGCCCGAGCCCGAGGATCACGTAGATCAGCGCGAGCGTCGCGACGTCCACCGCGCCGCGCGAGCCGAAGAACGGCCAGACGAAGCCGAGCGCGACCAGCGCCCACACGATCACGCGCTGGTGCTGCGCGCCGAGCGGCTGCATCGCGGGCATCGGCACGGCCGCTTTCGCGCGCAGCAGCATCGGCTTGAAGAGCTGGAACAGGAACACCGCCCCGACCGCGATCCACACCGGCCGCCAGTGCGCTTCGAGCACCACCTGGTAGCCGTCGAGCTTGAGTTGCAGGCCGAGCACCGGCACCGTCAGGATCGCCGTCAGCACGGCGGCCGTCGCCGCGTTCTTCAGCGACTGGCCGACGCTCGCGTCCGTCGTCGCGCCGCGCCGAGTTGTGATGGTTTGAGTCATCTGCGTCCCTCAGACCTTTTCGATGTCCGACTTGCCGAGCAGGCCGGTCGGACGGAACAGGAGAATCAGCACGAGGAGGCCGAACGCCACCACGTCCTTGTACTCGGCGGGCATGTAGCCGGACGCGAAGGTTTCGGCCAGACCGAGCAGCACGCCGCCCAGCATCGCGCCGGGAATGCTGCCGATGCCGCCGAGCACCGCCGCCGTGAAGGCCTTGATGCCCGCGACGAAGCCGATGTACGGATTGAGCTTGCCGATCGTCAGGCCGATCAGCACGCCGCCCACCGCCGCGAGCATCGCGCCGAGCACGAACGTGAACGAGATCACGCGGTTCGTGTCGATGCCGAGCAGGTTCGCCATGCGCATGTCCTCGGCGCACGCGCGGCACGCGCGGCCCATCCGGGAATGTGCGATGAACAGCGTGAGCGCGATCATCAAGACCAGCGTCACGCACACGATCAGCAGGCGCGCGTACGGCACGGTGACGTCGAAGTCGCCGCCGAGATGGATGTCGAACGCGCCGGAGATCAGCACCGGCACCGATACGTCGCGCGCGCCCTGGCCGATCTGCACGTAGTTCTGCAGGAAAATCGACATGCCGATCGCGGAGATCAGCGGCACGAGCCGCGGCCCGCCGCGCAGCGGCCGGTAGGCGACCCGCTCGACGGCGAACCCGTACAGTCCGGTGACGATCACGGACACGATCAGCGCCGCGCCGAGCACGAGCGGCAGCGGATAGCCGGCCGACACGCCGATCGCGGTCAAGGTGACGAGGCCCACGTACGCGCCGATCATGTAGATCTCGCCGTGGGCGAAATTGATCATGCCGATGATGCCGTAGACCATCGAATAGCCGATGGCGATCAACGCATAGATCGCACCCAGCGTCAGGCCGTTGACCAGCTGCTGGGCGAATTGCGGAAAGAAGTCAGTCATGCGGGAAGCTCCCGTTGGCGCCGTGCGGCATGCGCGACACGGCGCCCGATCTCGATGCACCCGCGTGGCCGGCGTGCCGCACGCGCGGCGCGGCCGGGCCAATACGAGCCCGCCCCGCTCGGATCTTTCAGCGGGGCGGGCGCACGGGCGGAACGCCGGTTAGTTTGCGGCCGTCTTGGTGGCGTCCTTGTGCCACGTGTAGACCACGAACTTGAACGCCTTCAGGTCGCCCTGGGCGTCATACGACACCTTGCCGATCGGCGTGTCGAAGCTGTGCGTGTGCATGTACGCGGCGACCTTGGTCGGGTCGGTGGACTTCGCTCCCGCGATCGAATCGGCGATGATCTTGACCGCCGCATACGCCGGCATCTGGAACGGGCCGTTCGGGTCGCGCTTCTTGTCCGCGAAAGCCTTCACGAGGCCCGCGTTGGCCGGATCGGCCGAGAAGTCGGCGGGCAGCGTGACCAGCATGCCTTCCGAGGCCGGGCCGGCGATCGCCGTCACGTCCTTGTTGCCGACGCCCTCCGGACCCATGAAGACCGCCTTCACGCCCTGCTCGCGCGCCTGGCGCATCAGCAGGCCCATTTCGGGGTGATAGCCGCCGAAGTAGACGAAGTCGACGCCTTGCGCCTTGAGCTTGGTGATGGTGGCCGAGTAGTCGGAGTCGCCCGCGTTGATGCCTTCGAACATCACGACCGGAATCTTCGCCGCCTCGAGATCCTTCTTCACCGACGTCGCGATACCCTGGCCGTACGACTGCTTGTCGTGCAGCACCGCGACCTTCTTCGGCTTGACCTTGGTGATGATGTACTGCGCGGCGGCCGGGCCTTGCTGGTCGTCGCGGCCGATGGTGCGGAAGATGAACTTGCGCTTCTTGTTCTCGGTCAGCTGCGGCGCGGTGGCCGACGGCGTGACCATCACGATGCCTTCGTTCTCGTAGATGTCGGACGCGGGAATCGTCGAGCCCGAGCACACGTGGCCGATCACGTACTTGATCTTCTGGCTCACGATCTTGTTGGCGACGGCGACGGCCTGCTTCGGCTCGCACGCGTCGTCCATCATCACCACTTCGAACTTGTTGCCGCCAGCGCCGCCGGCGGCGTTGATCTGCTCGATCGCCGTGAGCGCGCCGGCCTTGACCATGTCGCCGTACTGGGCGACCGAGCCGCTCATCGGGCCGGCAATGGCGATCTTGACGGTGTCAGCATGCGCGGCGCCCGCGGCGAACAGCAGGGCGGCGGCGGAGATGGACGAAAGACGGGACAGCATCATCTGGAGCTCCTCGATTATGTTTAGTCATACGGGCAAAGGCGGCATGACTTGCGCAATCGAACAACACCCGTGGACGAAACTGGAGCACGCCCGAGACGGAAAGACGGACCTGCGGAAAGAACAGCACATGCGGGGCCCGGCAGTGTCAGCCTCCAGGACTAGGGACTGGAGACCTTGGTTCGGAAAGACAACGTGATGCGTCTTGTATCGCGCAAGCGAATCGCCTGCCCCGCTTACCTAACCGCGTGCCGGAGGGATATTCCGACAGCCGTTGGCAAGGCAGCCGAAATTATAGGAGCGTTTTTCACCGAACTGCGCACAATTACCGGACTCATCAGGGAAAACACGCAGTCCCGCGCACCCGGTTGAAGCGGGGTTGCACCCATCGCCCGCCTCGCCCGCGCCGGCCGCCCCGGGACGGCGCGCGGCCTTCGCGCGTCGCTCCGTTTCGACGGGCGCGCGCCGGCGCCTTGTTCCGGATGCGCTCCACCGCTTTGCGTTCGACCGATCGGCCGGACGGCATGCCTCATCTTGGGGCGGGCAGCCCGCTCGTCCGAATCGGGTGCAACCACCCGGCGGGTTCCGGTCGGACTCGTCCACCCTGAAGTTGCGCAACGCGGCGCCTGTTTAGTGCGCCTCGCTGTATCGGACGATAATGATTTGTAATATTTATGTAATAATACAAGTCTGTTTTCGAACGACAGCCAGCGCCAGCGGCGCGTTCCGCCCGGCTCACGCCCCAGGTTCCGCCCGCTTCGCCCGTCGGTCAGCCATCGGTTCGAATCTCCCGTTCATCCGTTTTCCTGCGCGAGCTTCCACCATGCATTCGATCGCACGCACCATCGCCCTCGGGGCGGCCCTTCTGTTCACCGCCGCCCCCGCTCTCGCGACGCCGGCCGCCGACGACGTCCCCCTCAATCTGTTCAACGCGGAAGCCGCGCATTCGCACGGCGCCCGCGCCGCGCATGCGGTGCCGCCGGCGCATCTCGCGGAACCGAAGCAGTGGTACGGCGCCGCCGTCGACGCGGCGTCGCTCACCGCGACCAACCCGGAGATCGACCGCGACGGGCCGCCGAGCCCGGCCGACCTGCGTCGGCGCCAGATCGAAGCGTCGCTGGGCGACCCGGCGGCGCGCGACTTCGGGTCGCCCAGCCGCGCCGTGCCGACCACCGCGTTCGAGATGCAGCAGCGCGATCTCGCCGAATTCCATCGCAATCGGCTGCGATACGCGCCCCCGCAGCAGCAGGGCGCGCGCTATGCCGGCGCCCGCTACGACCCGAGCGCGCCGATCGGCGAATCGCGCACCTACTTCAACAACCAGTGGGGCGGCAAGTGCACGTCGTCGACTTACGACGGCTCGGCCCGCTCGTCCTGCACGCTGCCCTGGTAAGCGCCGCCTGAACCGCGCGCGGACACGGCACGCGGGCGGGGCGCCGGACACACCGCGGCACGCCCGCATCGCCTCGTCCATCCGAGCGCGGCCGGCGCGGACACGATGCGCCGGCGGCTCGCGACGGCCGTATTCGACGCCATCGAAACCGCATCGAAGCCGTGCGGCCGGAACGCGCGCATCGCGTCCGTCAGATCGCCCAGCCTCCGAGATAGAAGACCACGAGCACGGCCGCGATGATCACGGTGCCGACGTTGAGCTTGCGCACCTCGCCGCTCGCCACCCGCCCGATCACGAGCGTCGAAAAGCCGAGCATGATGCCCGTCACGATGTTCGCGGTCAGCACGATGAAGACGGCGCACACGAGGCCCGACATCGCATCGACCATGTCGTCCATGTGCAGCTTGCTCACGCTGCCGAGCATCAGCAAGCCGACGTACATCAGCGCGGGGGCCGTCGCATACGACGGGACGAGTGCCGCGAGCGGCGAGAAGAACATCACGACCAGGAACAGCAGGCCGACCACGGCCGCGGCGAGCCCCGTCTTCGCACCGGCGGCCACGCCGACGCTCGATTCGATATAGGCCGCCGCCGGCGCGCCGCCGAGAAGCCCCGAGAAAATCGAGCTCACGGAATCGGCGGTCAACGCGCGCCCGCCGTTGAGAATGCGGCCGTTCGCATCGAGCAGGCCGGCTTGCCCCGCGACGGCGCGGATCGTGCCGGTCGCGTCGAACACCGCCGTCATCACGAGCGCCAGCACGCTCGGCAGCACGGCGAGCGACAGCGCCCCCCGGATGTCCATCGCGCCGATCAGCGACGCGTGGCCCGGCGAGCTGAGCGACGGCAGCGCGAAGACGCCGTGGTATTTCACGCTCGGATCGAACGCCAGGCCGATCGCCGAGATCCCGATCACGACGAGCAGGATGCCCCCCGGCACGCGGCGCTTTTCAAGGCCGAAGATCACGGCAAGACCGACCACCGACATGATCACCGGGAACGCGGTGATCTGGCCGAGCGAAACCGGCAGGCCCGCGCCCGGGTTCTTGATCACGAGGCCGACGTCGTTCGATGCGATCAGCAGCAGGAACAGTCCGATGCCGATCCCGGTGCCGTGCGCCACGCCCGTGGGCAGGTTGCGCAAGATCCACGAACGCACGCCGGTCACCGAGATACCCGTGAACACCAGCCCCATCAGGAACACGGCGCCGAGCGCGACCGTCGGATGCAGCCCCTTGCCGAGCACGAGACCGAACGCGGTGAAAGCCGTCAGCGAAATCGCGCAGCCGATCGCGATCGGCAGTTTCGCCCACAGTCCCATCAGCAGCGAACCGAAGGCCGTCGTCAGGCAGACCGCGACGAACACGGCGGTCGTGTCGAAGCCCGCCTTGCCGAACATGCCGGGCACGACGAATACCGAGTAGACCATCGCGAGGAAAGTGGTGACGCCGGCAATGATCTCGCGGCGCTGCGTGCTGCCGCGCGCCGCAATGCCGAAATACCGGTCAATCACGCCCTGGGCACCGAAGTCCGTGTGTTCCGCACCGGCGCCAACCGCCGGCTGTACTGGGGTATCGCTCATGAGTTCGCTCCTTTATCAGCGTGCTGAAACGGTTCATTGCGAACCGCCGTCAGGGTCTCTCTTATTGGATTGAATGGTCGGCAACGTCGCGAAGACGGACCACGCACCGCCCGCGTCGCCGCGCGCGAATCGATCGTCGATGTATCGCTGCGGGCCACGCGCTGCTTGCCGGCCCCGTCCCGTCTGCCTTGCCGAAGCGAAGGGTAGGCGAACGCCGCATCGCGTCCCATTGGGCGACCGGCATGCAGCGCATGTCGCAGAACTTATATCGTTGTATGACGCGGCTTTGGCGCGATGGGGCGCGTGTATACGCCTAGTTTGATTCCGTTAAGGCGACTATTCGAGTACGGAGGCGGCGCACCCGTGCGGATCGGGTCGCGGGAGAGAGATGTCAAAACGCCTTCGAATCCGGCCGCGCATCGGCGGCGCGCTATTTCCCGAAGCCTTCGAGACAGGTATCGGCGAGAGCGAACGCGGGGCATCGGATACGTCTTCCGGCCCGCAGCGAGAGGGGGTTGTCGTGAAACGGAAGTGCCCGGCACGGGCGAACGGATCGAGCCCGAGCCTTCGCTACGCCCCTTCAGTCCGGGCGCTCGCCGGATCTCGCCGCGGCACGGGAGCGGCCGTTCCGCCGTCCCGTGTCGCCGCGCTACTTCATCGCGCGATTACCGGTAATAAAGCCAGTTGTCCGTCGCGGTCCACGACGGCGTGTAGTGGCAGGCCGGGCTGGTCACGTACTGAATGCCGTTCGCCGACGCCGACCAGTCGGGATTGATCGCGTGGTTGTTCGCGTCGTACGCGGAAATCGACGAGAAGTGGAGACTGCCGTCGGCCGGGAACTGGTTGCAGGCGGTCACGCCGTAGGCTTCCAGCACCGCGCCGTCGATCCAGTTGTAGACCTGCCCGCTGGACCCGGTATTGCTGCCGCCGGTCTGCAGCGCGGTGCTCTGGCCCGTCGTCTGATCCGTGCTGACGATGTTCCAGCTGTCGCAGCTGCTCGACCCCACCGCGCAATTCTGCGACATCAGACCGTACAGCTGATCGCCCACGTTGACGTCGATCGGCGTGCTGTAGTTGATCGTGCCCGAGCCGTCCGCCCCGCAGCAGTTCCAGCTGGAGAATTGCCACGAGTTGTTGCCGAACTCGTTCCATTGCAGCACCGGCTGCAGGATCGTGCCGGAGTAGTTCGACTGCGTCAGCCCCGGAAAGAAGAAGACGACCTGCCCGTTCTCCACCGACGGCGCGGACGGCACGGTCCAGTTCGCGGACAACTGCCGCGTGCCGGCACTGCCGTTCACGTAGGTCACCGCCTCATACCAGCCGCCGCCGCTCGCCGGCTTGACGCCCGCCGCATCGGAGCCGGCATCCCGCCGAATGCCGGCCGCCGTATCGACGCGCTGTCCCTGCTTCGTGTAGTGCGGGCGCGTGCAGGCGGGTTCCTGCCGCACCGTGGCGCCATCCGCGCCCAGTACCGTCGATTGGCTCAGCAGCCTTTCGCCCCGCTTGATCTCGTGCACGCACTCGGACGGAAAATAACCGTTCGGCGTGACGACGTAATCGCGAGGCACCGTGGACGGCGCGGTGTTGGCGGGCAAATCGGTCACGCGCTGCAGCCGCAAGGCGCTCGTTTCGGCCGAACCGGCGTTCGCATGCGTGACGCCCAGCAGGCCGGCCGATATCACCGCCATCGCCATCGCTTGTTTCAACAGGAAGCAGGAAACACGATTCATCATAGATTCTCCATGGAAAGAGTTTTTGCATGCTCATTCAAGGAATCGATTTTCCATTCAGATTCAAACAGCCGCGATGCTTTCATTCCTTCGGTAATTCCGACCACGACAATACGATTCATCGGGATAATTGACCATCTCCATATCATTCATTTTTAAGAAGTATTTATATGGAGGCGGCCTCGTCGGGGCCGGCGAACAGCATGCCGGGGGGATAATAGGATATCCGTGCGGCCAATCCAATTGGAAAAGCCGTTTTTCGAATTTTAAATTCCTTATCCGCTTCGTCAAAACCAATCCCCATTTTTAATGTACGTTATTACCCATTATTTGGGAGGGAAAATATAATATGGGAACAATCCGGCAAACTGGATATTTCCTTGAACGCCACGGCATCGCGATTTTCCGGCCGGACGAATTCGTCGATGCCGGCAAGCGTCACCCCCGAGATCGGACAAGCACACGTGTGCAGCCGGACTCGCGCGAGCGAGCCACCGCCCCCCGATCGCCCGGCTCGACCACCCCGCCCTTTCGTCGCTCCGATTTCCGGCGGTCGGCGACGGCCTCCTTTCGCCACGCTCCCTCGCCGCCCAGGCCGTCGCCTCCCGGCGCGCGATGTTTGGCAATTCGAACTTAAAGCGCCGAATCCGGCGGGAAACAACCAGTCTGAAGGCTGGGTGGACTAACGCACTTTCCCGCTGTAGGAACTTTGTTAGTTTCCTTACGGCGCCATTCCGGCCGCTCCGGCAGGCGTGAAACGGCCGCGCCCGGCAACCCGCCCCACCCCGGGCAAGGCACCGCGGCAGATCCGGAACCAGGCGGCCGAGGCACGACAACAATCAAAGCTCGTGATAATTGATTCGCAATACGAATCAATTCAGTGAATCCGTACCCTGCCAGATGGGCAATCTGGCTTTCTTTGGAGATCCACCATGCAAGAACTCAACCGGCAAGAAATCGCTCATGTTTCCGGCGGCTATTACGACGGCGGCAGCATCTTCGACGCGATCGGCAATCTGAGCGCGGCGATCGGCAGTGCCGGCGAATCGATCGGCAACAAGGCCACCTTCGGCCTGTTTGCTCCGATCGGCAAGGCAGCCTATGGCCTCGGCGAAGTGCTCACGACCGGCGTCGTGAACATCGGCAATTCGCTGCTGGGTCTGTTCGGCATCAAGGCCAAGCAGTACTGATACCCCGCATGGCGACATGCCGCTGCCGCGATCCTGTCGCGGCAGCGGCGGCACCGCCCGGCTCTTCGGCCGACGCGGTGCGGAACCGGGGAACCGGCGGCCGGCCAGGCGCCGCACCCTTCGGTTCCGCGTCGCATCGCGCATGCCCCGAATGCCCCGTCGGCCATCGCGGATTAGCGGCATTCGACGCCGGCGGCCGGTAGACTGCGGTCCTGCCCGTGCCCCGCGCCTGCCCGACCATGACGACCCGCCTGCAACACGCGATAGAAACCTACCTTCACGCGAAGGACACCAACCGCCCCCACCGAATGACCGACGCGTTTACCGCCGACGCCGAACTGACGATGACGGTCGACACCGCCGACATCGCGTTCCCGCCGGCCGTCAGCGGCGTGGCCGCGATCGCCGCCACCCTGTCGGGCGACTTCGCGCAGCGCTACGAGAACGTGTACACGTTCTGCATCGGCGCGCCGCCCCAGCGCGACGACCGCTTCGAATGCGACTGGCTGGTCTGCATGACCGACAAGCAGTCCGGCGCCGCGCGCCTCGGCTTCGGCCGCTACGACTGGCGCTCGGCCGACGGATCGGGTCGCGTGTCGCACCTGCGCATCACGATCGCGCGCATGCTGACGCTCCCGTCCGGCGCGAATTCGCCGCTGCTCGCGTGGGCGCTGCGCCTGCCGTACCCGTGGTGCCCGCGCGAAGCGCTGCACGCGGATGCGCCGGCGCTCGACGCCGTGCGGCAGACACTCGCCGCGCTGGCGTGACACGCGCGCCTGCCGCCGGCGCATCGACCACATCGCTATAAACAACGAACCCCGGCCGCCAGGACCGCGCGGCCGGGGTTCGTCCGTCGCCGCGCATTCAGCGCGGCGCATTCGGCCGGATCAGGTCACGCCGCCGCCCCGATGCCGAATACGTGCATCTTGCCGACGCTCACCTGACGCGGCAGCGTGATGCTCGTCGCCACCTTGCCGGCCGGCAGCGGGATCTTCTGCGCGAAGATGTAGGTCTTCACGCTGTCCTTCTGTCCGTTGCCCGTGTTGCGGTAGGCCATCGTCAACGCAATCGCCGCCTTCGCGCTCGCGCCGCCGCCGTTGAGCGTCCAGTCGTCGAACGCGAGCGTGACCGACGCGCTCGTGCCGTCCGCGTAGTTCACCTGCGCGACGCCCGAACTCGGCCCGTTGTTGGACGCCCCCAGCACCACGAGATTGCCGCCCGTCGTTCCCGGCGGCAGCGTCACGGTCTGGCCGACCGTCACCGCGTTGTCGAGCGGCACCTGCCCGCCCGCCAGCGCGAAGCTCGCGCCGCCGTACTGGAACGGCGTCCCCGGCTTCACGCCGGCCGCCGCCAGCGCGTTCGTCGAATAGCTGAACAGGCTGCCGTCGAAGTCCGCGCCGGTGCCGTCGGTATTCGTCGCGCCGTCCGCGCTGAAACCGTGGTTGTTGAAGCTGTCGACGGCATTCGCCGCGACCGGCACGCCGAACGACGGCGGCAGATCGTCGGAGCCCCATCGCGACGCGGTGGCGCCCATCGCGAACTGCAGCGTCGCGCCGTTCGCGAGCGCGTCGAACGGAACCCACGCGCTCGTGAGGCTGCGCCGGTCGAGCGTCACGCCCTGCACGTAGTTCGACGCGCCCGCGCCCGGCGCGTTGATCGTCAGCGTCTTGCCGCTGCCGAGCTTCACGGCGATCGACGGGAACTGCGGGCTGCTGATCGCGAAGCCGGCCACGCCCGGGATCTCCGGATACAGGCCGAGCGCCGCCCACACGTACCAGCCGGACACCGCGCCCAGATCGTCGTTGCCGGGCAAGCCGTCGGGCTTGGTGCTGAACGCCGACTGCATGATCTGCTGCACGACCCGCTGGCTGCCGGCCGGCGAGCCGGTCCAGTTGTACAGCCACGGCACCTCGAAGGTCGGCTCGTTGCCCATGTAGAAGTTCGGCAGGCTCATCCCGGCATTCAGCACCGTGAAGAACGTGTCGAGCCGCGACACCACCGCCTGCTTCGTGCCCAACTGCGCCATCAGCCCGCTCGGGTTGTACGGCACCATCCACGTGTACTGTTCGGCATTGCCTTCGACGTAGTTGTCGGTGCTGCTCTGGGTCTCGGGCACCCAGCTGCCGTCGCCGTTGCGCGCGGCGATCAGCGGCGGATTCAGCGACGTGTTCAGCAGGTTCTGCCAATACGCGGACCGGCTCAGCAGCATCTTCTGGATCGTCGTGTTGCCGAGCGCGCCGGCGAACTGCGAGATCGCGAAATCGCTGCTCGTGTATTCGAGCGTCGACGACGCCTGCCCCCACTCGCCGCTTGTGATGTAGCCCGATTGCAGATAGCTCGCGCGGCCGCCGTTGGTGGTCGCGCCGTTGCACGCGGTGCCCGGGATGTTCGCCATCCTGATCATGTGATTGAGCGCGCCCTGCGTGTCGAAATTCCGCGCGCCGAATGCGTGCGCGCTCGACACGATCAGCGAGCCGGCATCGCCGGGCATCACGCCGTCCTCGACGTTGTCGTTGACCCAGTGCGGAATCGCTCCGCACTGATCCGCGTCGTTGACGAGCGACTGGATCATGTCGCTGGTCTCCTGCGGAAACAGCACGGCCTTCAGCTGGATCAGCGAGCGATAGATGTCCCACCCGGAGAAGCTCGAATACTGCGCGCCCTGTCCCTTCGACACGGTATGCACTTTCTTGTCGAAGCCGATGTACTGGCCGTTCACGTCGCTGAACAGGGTCGGCGCCCACAACGCGTGATAGAACGCCGTATAGAACTTCGTCAGCGCATCGGTATCTCCGCCCGTCACCTGGATCGCGTTCAGCCGCGTGTTCCAGGTCGTGTCGGCCGCCGTCTTCACGCTGTCGAAATCCCAACCGGTGTTTTCCGCGTCGAGATTGGCCTTCGCATTGTCGGCGCTCACGTACGAGATGCCGATCTTCATCTGCACGGTCGCGCCCGAATCGAAGTTCAGCTTCGCGATCCCCTTGCTCAGCGTCGACGTCGACGCGAACGGATGATCGAACTTCGCGTAGAAGTACACCGGAACCGGCGTGCCGTTGCCGCAGAAGCCGCCGCCGACGGTACTGCCCGAAATCGTATCGGCCGCCACCTTCGTCACGCTGCCGGTCGTCGAGGTCTTGGTGTTGGTGCGGGTGGTGTCGATCACGAGGATCGCGGGCTTGCTCGCCGGATACGTGAACCGGCCGAAGCCGGTGCGCAGCGTCGCCGTCAGCTCCACCTTGATCTGCGTATCGAGCAGCACCGAGTAGTAACCGGCCTTCGACGTCTCGTTGCTGTGGCTGAAGGTCGGCACGAGCTGGGTTGCGTCGGTCGTCGGCATCACCGGGAATTCGCCGTTGTTGCCCCCGCATCCCGCCCCGCTCATGTGGGTGAGACTGAAGCCTTGGATCGACTTGAGGTCGTAGTAGTAGCCGGCCGGCGAGCCCGGTTCGGCACTGTTGTTCGGCGCGGGCGTGGTGTTGGTGTCCGGCGCCCACTGCACCATGCCCGACGGCAAGCCGGCCGCCGGCACGACGCTGCCCGCCTGCCCGGCCGGGACCGGATTGGGCGAATTGCTCGCGAGCGTGCCGATCAGCGGATTCACGTATTGCGTGAGCTGCATCACGACCGGCGCCGCGTCGGCCGGGCTCGTCGAGGCGCCCGCGCCCGCGGCGGCGTTGATCACCGCGCCGTTCGCCGTCGCGCCGGCGAGCGACGACGCCGTCGACCCGCCATCGTCCCCTCCGCACCCTGCCAAAACGCTCACCACAGCCATGGCAGCCGCCAGCTTTGCGAATTGATTCATGAACGTCTCCAGTTCTTGTCTTTTCCGATTAAGCAGCGCTGCGAATTAAATGATCCGCCGCTTGATCGCCCTTAACCGCGCACGCAGACTAGGGCAGGAGAAGTTCGCTCGTCAATCGAATGAATGGTTTCGTAATGTTTTTAACCGATTTACTAAACAGCGCTCAACAGATTCCCGCGAATAATCGCGTCTCCCGCGTCAAACGGGGCTTTCCGGCATTCGATCATTGCAGTTCCGTGAATGCCATCCGGGCGACACTCAAATCCGCTTTCCCGGCCATGCCATCGGCGATAAACCAGGCCGCGGATAATCCGGCATAAGCGAGAGTCCATTGCAATAATCGCCGACGCTCCAGCCGCGCCGCCGCCGCGACCACCTCGACCTGTCGGGCGAAGCGCGCGGGATCGGATGCGATCGGCAGTTCCGGATTGCACAGTATGTTGGCGAAATCGAAGCCGCGCTCGCCGGACAGCCCCTTCGGATCGATCGCCAGCCAGCCGTCCTCGCCGAAGTCGAGCACGTTGCGGTGGTGGAGATCGCCGTGCAGCACGGCCATGTCGCGCGGATCGGCGAGCAGCGCGCGCGCCGTATCGGCACTCGCGCGAAACAGTCCGCCGTGCTGCCGGGCGGCCGGGTCCAGCTCGGCGAACCAGCGCGCGAGCGAAGTCAGCGGCGGCGGCGGACCGGGTCGGTCCGCGTGCAGGCGCGCGGCCACCGCGCAGAGCGTCCGGCTCGCCAGATCGTCGTCGCCGGACAGCGCCATGTCGAACAGCGAGCGCGCGCCCTCGGCCCGCGCGAGCAGCAGCGCGTCGCCGTCGTGCGCAAGCACGCGGGCCGCGCCGTCGCCGTGCCACCACGCCATCAGCGCGCCGCCCGCGCGCTCCTCGTCCACGCGCGCGACCTTGAGCATCGCCGCGCCGCCGTCGACGCGCACCGGCAGCAGCGCGCTGCTGTGCGTGAAGATCGGCGCGCCGTCGGCACGCAAACGCCAGCGCCGCACGTGGCGCTCGAAGATCGTGTTCGGCATCGGGCTCCCGGGTCGTCGTCGCGCCCCTCGCGACCCGCCGACTCTATCAAAAGTCCCTGCGCGGGGCGACCCGGCTAACGACGCGGGAACAGGCACACCTGCGGCTTGATGTGGAAATTCTCGTAGCGGCACGGTCTGCCGAAATAATCGACCGGCATGCCGGCGGTTGCAGCGCTCGACGCGAGCTGATTGCCGGGTCGCGCGGCTGTCCGCGCCGTCACGTCGGCGGAAGCGGAAGGCGAGGCCGGGCGTGCGCCGCCGGCCTCCTGCGAAACGGTGGTGGGCGCCAGGCTGCAGCCGGTCAGCGAAACGACGGCGATCAGCGCGCCGATGAAGGCGAGACGGCGGAACATAAGCAGGACTCCTGGCTGCGCCGCTTGGCGGGTGCCGGGTGCGCGGGAATCGCGCAACGCGGCCAAGCGGCTGGATAAGAACGATCGCCACCAGTCTATGAAGCCGCGCTCTACCCGTTC
Source organism: Burkholderia alba (assembly GCF_034721475.1). NCBI lineage: Bacteria > Pseudomonadati > Pseudomonadota > Betaproteobacteria > Burkholderiales > Burkholderiaceae > Burkholderia > Burkholderia alba. The sequence continues at coordinate 104,891 of NZ_JAWJWL010000009.1, forward strand.
GTGACGCGAAGATGAGGGTTCCGTCATCTGCGCGCCCGCCGATCCGGCGCGCATTGCGAATTTGTCATCCGGTTCTCACGATCCCGCAGCCTTCGTTTTCCACAATGGACTCACTCGCCCCCCCTCGGCGAGCGTCAACCAGGAGATACCGGATGAAAATCGTCAAGCTGCTCGTTCTCGCTTCCGCACTGTCGGTGTCCGCCGCCGCGTTCGCGGACGGCATGCCCGAGGCCAAATACGGCAAGACCCGCGACGAAGTGCGCGCCGAGCTGGTCCGCGCGCAGCACGAAGGCACGGTCCCCGCGAAGAAAACGGAGTACCCGCCCAGCGCGGAGACCATCGAGCGCAATCGCCAGACCCATGCGATCGCGCAGCACGGCGGCGCGCCGAACGCGCCGCTCACGGCAGGCGAACTCGCGGCCCGCTGATCATGCGCGCCCGCCGCGCCGCCCCCTGAGGCAACGGGGGCGGCGTTTTTTTTTGCCCGCGCCGCGCAACATGACGGATTTGTCACCCGGCGCTCATGTTTGCATTGCAGCAGCGCCTTAGCATCGGCTCATGGTCATTCACTCGCAGCTTTTCCCGATTCCACCATGACGCCAAAACCTCTCGCGCTCCTGCTCGCCGCCGTGTTCCTGATTCCGCCTGCCCATGCGCAGACGCCCGATGCCGTCCCGCCGCCGGACGCGGCGGCCGCGCTGTCCGACGCGCCGTCGGACGCCCCGATCACGCTGCCCGACGCGCTGCGGATCGCCGCCGGCAACAACCCGCAGCTGCAAAGCTCGCGCTTCGCCGCCAACGCGACCGAAGGCGCGTTCGTGCAGGCCGGCATGCGTCCGAACCCGGAGGTCTCGTTCCTGCAGGAGAGCTTCAAGCGCCAGGAAAACACGAGCACCGCGCTCGTCAATCAGCGTATCGAGCTGGGCGGCAAGCGCGGCTACCGGATGGACGTCGCCGCTTACGGCCGCGAGGCGTCGCTGGCCGCGCTCGACGCGCAGTCGGCCGCCGTGCGCGCGAACGTGATCGCCGCGTTCTACGGCCTGCTCGCCGCGCAGAAAACCTTGAGCGTGAGCGAGGAATCGACCGCGATCGCGCAGCGCTCGACCGATCTCGTCGCGCGCCGCGTCAGCGCGGGCAAGGTGTCGCCCGTCGAGGAAACCAAGGCGCGCGTCGCGCTCGCCGCCGTGCAGATCGAACTGACCCGCGCGTCGACGAACCTCTCCGCGGCGCGAGAAAAGCTCGCGAACGCACTCGGCAAGAACTGGCCGAGCCGCAGCGCGAGCGACGGCGGTTTCGAGACCCTGCCCGGCATGCCGCCGCTCGTCCAGCTGCAGCAACGCCTCGAAGACGCACCGCTGACCCGTCAGGCGGTCGCGAACCTGCGCCAGTCGAATGCGCGCATCGCGCTCGAACGCGCGCGGCGCATTCCGGACGTGACCGTCAGCGCCGGCTACAAGCGCGTGACGACGGGCGGGCGCGCCGACAACCAGGCGGTGGTCGGCGTGTCGATTCCGTTGCCGATCTTCGACACGAATCGCGGCGCGATCATGGAGGCAACCCATAACGCCGCGAAAGCGGACGCCGATCTCGCGAGCGAACGGCTCGAACAGCGGCTCGCGCTCGCGCAGGCCTATTCGGGCTACGAAAGCGCCTCGCAGGAAGCGCGCCGCCTGAAAGGCGACGTGCTGCCCGCCGCGCGCGAAGCGCTCGACGCGATGTCGCGCGGCTACGCGCTCGGCAAATTCCAGTTTCTCGACGTGCTCGACGCGCAGCGCACGCTGTTCGACGCGCAAACCCGCTATATCCGCGCGCTGACCGACGCGCATCTGGCGTACGCGGAACTCGACCGTCTGGTCGGCACCCCGCTCGATGTCGCGGCCGTGCGCCAGCCCAATCAACCGTGAGGATCTCCATCATGCCGCGTAACCTGAAGCGCATGGCCGTCGCGGTCGCGCTCGCCGGCGCGCTCGCCGCCATCGGCACGCTCGCCTACACCACGACCCGTTCCGCCGCGTCCGGCGCCGCCAGCCCGGCCAGCGGCGCATCCGCCGCGGGCGCCGACGGCGGCACGCTGCTCAAGGACGGCGCCTATTCGCTCAAGGTCGTCCCGAGCGAACAGAACGGCGAAGTGGCACTCGCCGTCTATCCGTTCGTGGACGGCAAGCCCGTCAAGCCGGCGGCGGACACCGCCCTGAGCGCGACGCTGGTCCGCTACGACGGCACCCGCGCCCCGCTCGCGCTCACGGCCGGTCCCGATCGCTTCACGACAACCGCGCCGATCGCGAAACCGCACGTGTTCGACGTGCAGTTCACGCTGCGCGCGGGCGGTCAGGCAAAGCGCCTCACGTTCTCGCTCAGCGACGGCGCGATCCCGCTGAGCACGGAGCAGATCGGCGCCTCGAAGATCGGGCTCGCGGAGGCGGCGCCCGCCGAGATCGTCACGTCGTTCCAGCTGCCGGGCGAGATCAAGTTCAACGAAGATCGCACCGCGCACGTCGTGCCGCGCATCGCGGGCGTCGTCGAGCAGGTGAATGTGGCGATCGGCCAGCAGGTACAGAAGGGCCAGGTGCTCGCGGTGATCGCCAGCACCGATCTGTCCGACCGCCGCAGCGAACTGCTCACCGCGCAAAAGCGGCTGACCGGCGCGCGGCAGGTCTACGCACGGGAAAAAACCCTGTGGGAAGAGCGGATCTCCGCCGAACAGGATTACCAGGCCGCGCAGGTCCAGCTGCGCGAAGCGGAGATCGCCGTGCAGAACGCGCAGCAGAAGCTGTCGGCGATCAATGCGCCGACCGGCGGCGCGCTGAACCGCTATGAGCTGCGCGCCCCGTTCTCCGGCACGATCGTCGAGAAGCACGTGACGCCGGGCGAGGCGATCGCCGCCGACGCGAACGTGTTCGTGCTTGCCGACCTGTCGACGGTGTGGGCCGAGATGGCCGTGCCGGCGCAGCGGCTCAACGACGTGCGCGTCGGCCGCCGCGCGACCGTCAGCGCCGCCGCGTTCAATTCCCAGGCGAGCGGCGAGATCGCCTACGTCGGCGCGCTGCTCGGCGCCCAGACCCGCACCGCGCCCGCGCGCGTCGTGCTGTCGAATCCGGAAGGCGCGTGGCGCCCCGGCCTGTTCGTCAACGTCGCGGTGGATGCCGGCAAGCGCACGGTGCCGGTCGCGATCGAGAGCGACGCGCTGCAGACCATCGACGGCAAGCCGGCCGTGTTCGTCGAGAGCGCGAAGGGATTCGTCGCGCAGCCGGTCGAGCTGGGCGATCGCAACGGCAAGCTGACCGAAGTGACGAGCGGGCTGCGCGCCGGCCAGCGCTACGCGACGGACAACAGCTTCGTGCTGAAGTCCGAGCTGGAGAAAGGCTCGGCCGAAGGCCATTGAGCCGCGTCGCGCGGATGAGGTCCGGCCCGGCCGGACCGTGTTTTCACCCATAGGATTCTTCGAATGTTTGAGCGCCTGATTCGCTTCGCCATCGCGCACCGCTGGCTCGTGCTGCTCGCCGTCCTCAGCGCGGCGGCGCTCGGCGTCTACAGCTACCAGAAGCTGCCGATCGACGCCGTGCCCGACATCACCAACGTGCAGGTGCAGATCAACACGCCCGCGGCCGGCTACTCGCCGCTCGAGGTCGAGCAGCGCGTCACCTACCCGCTCGAAACCGTGATGGCGGGCCTGCCTCATCTGGAGCAGACGCGCTCGATCTCCCGTTACGGCATCTCGCAGATCACGGTGATCTTCAAGGACGGCACCGACATCTATTTCGCGCGGCAGCTCGTCAACGAGCGGCTGCAGCAGGCCAAGGACCGCCTGCCGGAAGGCGTCGCCCCGATCATGGGACCGACCTCGACCGGCCTCGGCGAAATCTACATGTGGACCGTCGAGGCCGACGAAACCGCGCGCAAGCCGGACGGCAGCCGCTATACGCCGATGGACCTGCGCGAGCTGCAGGACTGGGTGGTGCGGATGCAGCTGCGCAACGTGCCCGGCGTGACCGAGGTGAACTCGATCGGCGGTTTCGTGAAGGAGTATCAGATCGCGCCGAACCCGGCGAAGCTGATGTCGTACGGGCTGTCGCTCGCGGACGTGGTCCGCGCGCTGCGGATCAACAACGACAACGTCGGCGCCGGCTACATCGAGAAGCGCGGCGAACAGTACCTGGTGCGCGTGCCCGGCCAGGCGCAGTCGGTCGACGATCTCGCGAACATCGTGCTGACCAACGTCGGCGGCGTGCCGGTGCGGATGAAGGACATCGGCCAGGTCGAGATCGGCCGCGAGCTGCGCACCGGCGCGGCCACCGAGAACGGCCGAGAGGTCGTGCTCGGTACCGTGTTCATGCTGATCGGCGAGAACAGCCGCACGGTCGCGGACGCGGTCGCGAAGAAGATGGTGGAGGTGAACCGCTCGCTGCCGCCGGGCGTGAAGGCGATTCCCGTCTACGACCGCACGGTGCTGGTCGAGAAGGCGGTCGCGACCGTCAAGAAGAACCTGCTCGAGGGCGCGCTGTTCGTGATCGCGATCCTGTTCCTGTTCCTCGGCAACATCCGCGCGGCGCTGATCACCGCGCTGGTGATTCCGCTGTCGATGCTGATGACGTTCACCGGGATGGTCAACGCGAAAGTGAGCGCGAACCTGATGAGCCTCGGCGCGCTCGACTTCGGCATCATCATCGACGGCGCGGTGGTGATCGTCGAGAACTGCGTGCGACGGCTCGCGCACGCGCAGTCGGCGATCGGCCGGCCGCTCACCCGCGAGGAACGCTTCGCGGAGGTGTTCTCCGCGTCGCAGGAAGCGCGCCGCGCGCTGATTTTCGGCCAGATCATCATCATGGTCGTGTACCTGCCGATCTTCGCGCTCACGGGCGTCGAGGGCAAGATGTTCCACCCGATGGCGACGACCGTCGTGATGGCGCTCGCCGCCGCGATGGTGCTGACCGTCACCTTCATCCCCGCCGCGGTCGCGCTGTTCATCGGCGACAAGGTCCAGGAGAAGGAAAACCGCCTGATGACCTGGGCGCGGCGCGCCTACGAGCCGCTGCTCGCCGCCTGCCTGCGCCACGCGAAGCGCGTGCTGATCGGCACCGGCGCGATCGTCGTCGTCACCGCGCTGCTCGCGACGCGGCTCGGCAGCGAGTTCATCCCGAGCCTCAACGAGGGCGATTTCTCGATCTCGGCGCTGCGCGTGCCGGGGACGAGCCTCACCCAGTCGCTCGAGATGCAGCGCACGCTCGAAGCCACGCTGAAGGCGCGCTTCCCGGAGATCGAGCGCGTGTTCGCCCGCACCGGCACGGCCGAAGTCGCCACCGACCTGATGGCGCCCAATCAGTCCGACGCGTACATCATGCTCAAGCCGGTCAAGGACTGGCCCGATCCGAAGAAGTCGCGCGACACGCTGCGCACCGAGATGGAAGCGGAGCTGGAAAAGCTCCCCGGCAATGTCTACGAGTTCTCGCAGCCGATCCAGCTGCGTTTCAACGAGCTGATTTCCGGCGTGCGCAGCGACGTCGCCGTCAAGCTGTTCGGCGACGACATGGCCGTGCTGAACGACTCGGCGAAGCAGATTCTCGACGCGATGCAGAAGGTGCCCGGCGTCTCCGAGGCGAAGGTCGAGCAGACCACCGGCCTGCCGGTGCTGACCGTCAATCTCGAGCGCGACCGCCTCGCGCGCTACGGCATCAACATCGGCGAGGTGCAGGACGCGATCGCCGCCGCGATCGGCGGCAAGACCGCCAGCACGCTGTTCCAGGGCGACCGCCGCTTCGACATCGTGGTGCGCCTGCCGGACGAGCTGCGCTCCGACATCGACGCGATCAAACGGCTGCCGATCGCGCTGCCCGCCGGGGTAGCCGGCGCGGCGCCCTCCGCATTCAGCGTCACGCCGGCGAGCGGCACGGGGGTCGCGAACGGCGCCGCGGCCGGCTCGCAGTTCGTGCCGCTGTCGGAGCTGGCGACCGTCGACGTGACGCCCGGCCCGAACCAGATCAGCCGCGAGGACGGCAAGCGCCGCATCGTGATCAGCGCGAACGTGCGCGGCCGCGACGTGGGCTCGTTCGTCGCCGACGCGCAGGAGCGCATCCGCCGCGACGTGAAGATTCCGTCCGGCTACTGGATTTCGTGGGGCGGCCAGTTCGAGCAGCTGCAGAGCGCCACCGCGCGGCTGCAGGTCGTCGTGCCGGTCGCGCTGCTGATGGTGTTCGTGCTGCTGTTCATGATGTTCAACAACGTGAAGGACGGCCTGCTGGTATTCACCGGCATTCCGTTCGCGCTGTCGGGGGGCATCGTGTTCCTGTGGATGCGCGGCATTCCGCTGTCGATCTCGGCGGCGGTGGGCTTCATCGCGCTGTCCGGCGTCGCGGTGCTGAACGGGCTCGTGATGATCTCGTTCATCCGCAACCTGCGCGAAGAAGGCCGCCCGCTTGCGGAGGCCGTGCAGGAAGGCGCGATCACCCGGCTGCGGCCGGTGCTGATGACCGCGCTGGTCGCGTCGCTCGGCTTCGTGCCGATGGCGCTCGCGACCGGCACCGGCGCCGAGGTGCAGCGCCCGCTCGCCACCGTCGTGATCGGCGGTATCCTGTCGTCCACGATGCTCACGCTGCTGGTGCTGCCCGTGCTGTACCGGCTCGCCTATACGTATTCGCTGCGGCAGACGCTCGCGGCGAAACTGGCGGGCCGCGTGCCGGAACGGCTGCTGAAGCGGCTGGGCCTTTCATCGAGGTAAGCAAACATGCGCATTCTCATCGTCGAAGACGAACCGAAGACCGGCACGTATCTGCGCAAGGGACTGAACGAGGCGGGCTTCGTCGCCGACTGGGTCGACGACGGCATCACCGGCCTGCACCAGGCGGAGACCGAGGATTACGACCTGATCATTCTCGACATCATGCTGCCCGGCCGCGACGGCCTGAGCGTCGTGGAGAGCCTGCGGCGCTCGCGCGCCACCCCGGTGCTGTTTCTCAGCGCCCGCGACAACGTCGAGGATCGCGTGCGCGGCCTCGAGCTGGGCGGCGACGACTACCTCGTGAAGCCGTTCGATTTCGTCGAACTGCTCGCGCGGGTCCGTTCGCTGCTGCGGCGCGGCAAGCCGCGCGAATCGACCCAGCTGAGCGTCGCGGACCTGGAACTCGACCTGACGCGCCGCAAGGCCACCCGTCAAGGCGACACGATCCTCCTGACCGCGAAGGAATTCACGCTGCTGTGGCTGCTGATGCGCCGCGAGGGCGAAGTGCTGCCGCGCGCGACGATCGCGTCGCAGGTCTGGGACATGAACTTCAACAGCGACACCAACGTCGTCGACGCCGCGATCCGCCGGCTGCGCGCGAAGATCGACGACGACTACGAGCCGAAGCTGATCCATACCGTGCGCGGGATGGGCTACGTCCTGGAAGTCCGCCCCGCATGAACCGCCTCTTTCCCTCGACGCTGCGCCTGCGCCTCACCGTCTCGTTCGCGATCTGCACGGCGCTCGTGCTGGCGATCAGCGGACTGCTGCTGTACGAATCGCTGCGGGTGCGCGTCGAACAGCAGGCCGATGCGCAGATGGACAGCCTGCTGGCCGCGCTGCAGGGCCACCTCGGCGAGATGAACACGACCGGCGAGGTCGCCGCGCAGCCGCGCTTCTGGCTCGACAAGCTGCACGGCCACGGCGATCTCGACGTCGCGCTGTACGACGCGCAGCGCCGCGTGCTGATGCGCAGCCCCGGCTTTCTCGACGTGCCGCCGTCGTTCGATGCCGATGCCGACGTGCTGCGCCGTCTCGATTCGGAGCTGCCGATGCGCTACCTGGCGACGACCGTGCCGCTCGCGCGGGGCACCGGCGAGGCGGTACGAGTCGTGATCCAGTACAACGCGTCGAGCGACCTGTTGCTGCTGCACACGCTGTTCATCACGATCCTCGTGATCGAGGTGGGCGGCATCGTCCTGATGACCGCGCTGGCCTACGGCATTTCCGCGCTCGGGCTGAGTCCGCTGCGCCATCTCGTGCAGAAGGCGCAGCGCATCTCGACGAGCCGCCTGAACGAGCACCTGCCCGAGGCCGGCATGACGGGCGAACTGCGGGAGGTGAGCCGCGCGTTCAACGAGATGCTGCTGCGGCTCGAGCGCTCGTTCTCCCAGCTGTCGCAGTTCTCCTCGGACCTCGCGCACGATATCCGCACCCCGCTCACCAACCTGCTCGCCGAGTCCCAGGTCGCGCTGTCGAAGCCGCGCAGCGCCGACGAATACCGCGCGGTGATCGAATCGGGCATCGACGAATACCGGCGGCTGTCGCGGATGGTCGAGGACATGCTGTTCCTCGCGCGTTCGGACAACGCGCAGCAGCGCCTCGCGCCGAAGCCGCTCGACGCGCGCGAGGAAGCGGAGCGGGTCGCCGGCTATTACGAGTTCATCGCCGACGAAGCGGGCGTGCGGCTCGACGTCGCCGGCCGCGCGCTCGTCACCGCCGACACGCTGCTGCTGCAGCGCGCGCTGTCGAACCTGGTGTCGAACGCGCTCGCGCACGCGCCGCGCGGCAGCACCGTCACGATCGACATCGACCCGCGCGGCGACGAGACGGTGCTGTCCGTCACCGACCGCGGCCCCGGCATCGGCGCGGCGCACCTCGACCACATCTTTGACCGCTTCTACCGGGTCGATCCGTCGCGCCACAACTCCGCGTCGGGCACGGGGCTGGGACTTGCGATCGTGCAGTCGATCCTGCAGGCGCACGGCGGCCGCTGCGCGGTCGTCAGCACGCCGAACGTCGCCACCACCTTCTCGCTGCACTTCCCGCACCGGCGCATCTGACAGAAACGTCATGTTGACGTCACGTTGCCAGCGGGCACGCCGTCGCATGATGGGAACCGTTACGACAGAGGCCGGCCTCGCCCGCGAGACCGGCCGCTCACGAACCCCAAGGCGATCAGGAAGGAGCCCACCATGAAACAGTCAGCCACGCTTGCCGCGGCAGCCGTCGTGCTGCTGTCGAGTCTCGGCGCCGCGCCGGCATTCGCGGACGCGGATCACGACTACCCGCCGTCGCGAGCCGCCGCGCCGCGCACCGTCGCGCAGGAGAGCACCGCCGCGCCGGACTATGCACAGTCGAGCTACGGCGCGAACACCGCCGGCGCGACCCAGGCCGGCAAGCGCGCGACGCCCGCCGGGCTGCGCGCCGACCACGATCCGTTCACCATCAACGGGCGCTCGATGTACAGCCAGCCCTGAAGCCCGACGTCCACGCGGGTGGGCCATCCCACGCGGTCCTCACCCCGGCGTCTATGCGAGTATGACGCCAACCGTGCGGCCCACCTTTTGACGCCCCGGACCTCACGGTCCGGGGTTTTTTTCGTGCCGGCCGGTAACCGGATTCAAAGCCGATTGTTTCTAAATCGGCAAAAAGTAATTTGATCCAGGCAGGATGTTTTTTCCGCGCGAGGGCGCTTACATTGAGCGCACCCTCTCATGGAAACCGCTACGGAATCGACGGAAAGCAGTTGCAACTACTGCCTAGGCCGAAACCGCACGAGCTTTAGGAAACGGCAAAATGAAGTCCTCCAACTCCCTGCCTGTGCTCGATCCCGACGACGTTCACGTCGAAATCCTCGAACGCTCCGATACGCTGCTCGTCGTGCGCTGGGTCGAACCCGGCCGCTGCCATTACGGCGAACAGCGCTGGCGCCGCCGGTTCGCGCAACGCACCGGCACCTGCGCGCTGTCGCACCAGGTGATCCAGCGCGGCGACGAAGTGTTCCGCCCCGCCGAGCGGCCGGCACCCGCCAACGCGGCGGCCATGATCTCGGCCGCCGAGGTGCTCGGGCTGGTCGGCGCGAAGTAACGCCGCTCGCGTCGACGCACCGCTCGCTCGGTTAGAACCGGATCTCTAGTTCGCCGCTTGTTTCCGCCGGCCGACCGCACTACCGTTACATTATTCAATGTAATGGTGTGCGAGGCAGCAGGCTGCCGGAATCGTTCAGCCCCCGCCGCTCCGATGCACCGTATTCCAGCCAAGCGCCCGAGGGCGCGGCCAACGGAGACGACGATGCACGCATGGAGCACACAACACATCCTGCCGCAGGGCGGCAAGGTCGCGGTAGTCACCGGCGCCAACAGCGGCCTCGGCTGGCAGATCGCGGCCACGCTGGCCGCGAAGGGCGCGCTGGTCGTGATGGGATGTCGCGACATCGAGAAAGGCCAGGCGGCCGTTCACGCGATCCGCAGCCGGTATCCGCAGGCCCGCGTCGAAGTCGAACCGCTCGATCTCGCGGATCTCGCGTCGATCTGCCGCTTCGCCGACGCGGTGAGCCAGCGCCACGGCCGGGTCGACATCCTCTGCAACAACGCCGGCGTGATGTTCCTGCCGCTGCGCCGCACCCGCGACGGCTTCGAAATGCACATGGGCACCAATCACCTCGGTCATTTCGCGCTGACGGGCCTGCTGCTGCCCGCGCTGCGGGAAGCGCGCCGCCCGCGTGTCGTGACGATGTCGAGCGGCTTCAACCGGCTCGGCAAGATCCGGCTGGACAACATGCTCGCCGAGCACGGCTACAACAAGTACCGCGCGTACTGCGACAGCAAGCTGGCGAACCTGATGTTCACGCTCGAACTGCAGCGCCGCTTCGAGCACGCCGGGATCAACGCGCAGAGCGTCGCCGCGCATCCCGGCTACGCGGCCACCAACCTGCAGTTCGCCGGACCGGCGATGGAGCAGTCCGCCTTCGGCACCCTCGCGATGCGCTGGTCGAACCGGCTCGTCGCACAGCCCGCCGAGATCGGCGCGCTGCCCGCGATCCTCGCGGCCACATCGCAGGACTTGTCGGGCGGGGCGTACATCGGCCCCTCGCACCTGTTCGAGACTCGGGGCTATCCGGCCGAGGCGCGCATCCCGCATCACGCGCGCGATCTGTCGATGTGCACCCGTCTATGGGAAAAATCGGAAGCGCTGACCGGCGTGCGCTACCTCGGCGCGCCGCCGTCCGGCATGCGCTCGGGCGGTGCCCGGCCAGCCGCGTCACGGCATCCGTCCTGACGCAATTCCGGCCGGACAATACCGCCTCGCGCCATCATTTCTGCGAAGAAAAGGCGGATTTCCGGCCAATGCGGCGAACGGTCTCTGGTCATTCTTACTTTTGCGATTTCTGTAAAAATCTATACTAAAAACCAGCGTTTACCCCTAAGCCTCCGGCGACTACGATGAAGTCAATCGCTCAAGACAAGGTGTCGAAAGCGAAGTCAATAAAACATTCGGAGGTCATCATGAAATCGCTCGTTTATGCAGTCGTCGCCGCTTCTGCCCTGTCCGCTTCGTTCGCCGCATTCGCCCAAACCAGCCAGCCCGTGACCCGCGCGGAAGTGCGCTCGGAACTGGTTCAGCTGGAGAAGGCCGGCTACCACCCGGGCGTGTCGAGCCCGTACTATCCGGACGACATCCAGTCCGCGGAAGCCCGCGCCAACGGCGCCGCCGACACCAGCGGCTACGGCGCCCAAGCCGCGCCGACGGTGCGCGCGGGTAGCCCGGCTACCGCCGCCGCGACCCACCCGGCACGCGACTCGATCTTCTTCGGTCAGTAAGCGTCCCGGCTGCCCGCTTGCGGGTAGCCCGCCGTCCCCGCGCATTCCCTCGACGAGCCCGCCAGCCGGGCTCGTCGTCGTATCCAGCCCCATACCTCCGCCGCTCCTGACGGGGTGGCTTCCGCCCGGGCGCGATGCGCCCGGGCGCTTTTTCAGGGGAGCACCCGGGCATCGGTGCCGGGATGTCGGCAGCCACCATCCTTACAGATCATGTAAGGATAGGTTCGATGGGGAATGCACGAAAACGGGACGTTCCGGCACAAGCGCCGGCTACGTCAGCCCGACGGCGGGCAGTACGCATAGTCGTACTCGTCGCTGATCGCCCCCTTGAATTCGTCGGCAGACCGGACGAACCCGGTCCGCACGAATCCCAGCGACTCGACCAATGCGATGGACGCGACGTTCCGGGTATCGATCACCGCCTCGATCCGGGCGACCGGATAGCGCGCCAGCACGTGCGCGATCGCGGCCGAGACCGATTCCGCGGCGATGCCCTGCCGCCAATGTGCAGGAAAGACCAGATAGGCAATCAGCGCGGACGCGTCGGCGGGCCGGACCGTGCACTGGACATAACCGAACAGCGACGGCCCGTGCGCCGCGCCGATTGCCCAGTTCAGCCAGATCTCCGTTCCGTCCGGCGACCGCTGGTTCGCCAGGCACGCATAACGCGCCGCCAGCGCCTCGACGCTGTCGGGCGGCAGGTCGGGGATGAAATCGTAACTGCGCGGATCGCGCAGTCCGTCGATCATGCCCGCCGCATGATCGACGCTCAATGGATGCAGCGCGAAACGATCTGTGCGAATGATCGTGTCATCGAGATGCGCCATGACGCTCCTGTTCGAACGGGCGCCCGCACGGCCGCCGATGATTGACCGAACGCGCGAGCCGCGCCGTCCGGGAAAGCGGCGCGGTGCTCCGCCGCAACCCTGCGCCTAGCCGCGAAGGTAACCCGATATTCCGGTCGATCGGGCCGTGCGATCATCATTCGCATGATGACCACCCGCGCGTTGCCGCGATCGCTACGGCCGGTTTCATCGCACCGTGAAGGTCCTGAAGCAACCCGCAACCGGGCGCTCATGTCCGCTTGCCTCGATCCTCATACCCGCCGCTCCGGCGAATCCGGCCATGGCCGCCACGATATGGCGGCGCCGATCGTCTACGCAATCGCCGCGGCCGACGCCGGTGCCGTCGAGATGACCGCCGTTGCGCGACGCCGCCGGCCCGATGTGAGCAAGCCCGCGCGACGCCCGGCTCGTCGCATGCCCCGCCAAGCGATGTCCCTGTTCTTGCCCCGAAAGCGAAGCGTTGCACGGGATATCCGTTTACGATAACTTATGCTCGATTATGATCGATTCATGACGGAGCGAGATTCCCCGATGCAGCGAACCAGACAGGATGCAGTGGACGGGCTGCTGCCCGACGAACGTGAACGGCTCATTCTGGCGCGGCTGCGCACGCAGGGGCGCGTGCTGGCGGCGGAGTTGGCGGCCGAGCTCGGCACCTCCGAGCACACCATCCGGCGGCATCTGCGCGATCTGACCGATGCGGGGCATTGCCGGCGGGTGTACGGCGGGGCACTGCTGATCTCGCCGGCCGACCGGCCGGTCGCCGACCGGCTGCACGAAAACGTCGCCCGCAAGGCCGCCCTCGCCACGACGGCCGCGTCGATCGTGCGGCCCGGGCAACTGCTCCTGCTGGACGCCGGTACGACCAATATCGCGATCGCGGCGGCGTTGCCGGACAACGCATCGCTGACCGTGGTGACCAACTCGCCGCGGGCGTGCGCGCAGTTGATCGACCGCCCCGGCTTCGACGTGATCCTGATCGGCGGACGCGTCGGCAGACAGGCCGGCGGCGCCGTGGGTTCGACCGCCCTGTTGCAGGTCCAGCAGATCAAGGCCGATCTGTGCTTTCTCGGCGCGTGCGCCCTCGATCCGGTCGAGGGCATCGCCGCCTTCGACGCGGAGGATGCCGAACTGAAGCGCGCGATGATCCAGGCCAGCAGCCTCGTCGCCGTTGCGATGACCTCGGAGAAGCTGATGACGTCCGCGCCGTTCGTCGTCGCACCCGCCGCCGCGATCGACACGCTGATCGTCGAGGCGGGTCTGGCGGAAAAGCGCGTGGCGGAACTGAAGAAGGTCTGCGATACCGTGATGGTGGCCCGGTCATGAAGCCGCTCGACGAACGCATCGCGACGCTCGCGATATTTCTCGCCAACGGCTTCGGGATCGGCGCATGGGCCGTCGAGGTGCCGCGCATCAAGGAACGCCTCGCGCTCTCGGACACCGCACTGGGCATCGCGCTGTTCGCATTCGCGCTCGGCGCGATCGTCGCGATGCCGCTCGCGGGGCGGCTTGCGCCGCGCTTCGGCAGCGGACGCGCAACCGCGCTGCTCGGGGCGGCATTCGTGGTCGCGCTGCCGCTGCCGGCCCTCGCGCCCGACATGGCGGTGCTGTGCATCGTGCTGCTGGCGCTCGGCGCGGCCAACGGCGCGCTCGACGTTTCGATGAACGGGCATGCCAGCGCGATCGAGGCGCAATGGCGCTCGCCGATCATGTCGTCGTTTCACGCCGCCTGGAGCGCGGGCGGGCTGCTCGGCGCCGCGACGGGCGCGCTGATCCAGAGCCGGGGCGGCGGCGCCGTCAGCGGCCTGCTACTGCCCGACCTGTTCATCGGCGCGCTGGTGGCCTGCGCCGCCGTGGCCGCGCTGCGCGACATCGGGCCGCGCGCCGCCGCGCCGTCCGGCGGGTTCACGCTGCCGGGCGCGGGCGTCGTCAAGCTGGCGGGACTCGCGTTCCTGTGCATGATGGTGGAAGGCGCGGTGGCCGACTGGAGCGCCGTGTTCCTGCGCTCGACCCTGAACGGAGAACCCGGCGTCGCGGCGCTCGGCTATTCGGCGTTCGCGTTCTCGATGGCGGCGTGCCGGATCGTCGGCGATCTGTCGGTGCGCCGCTTCGGTTCGAGCAAGGTGGTCGCCGTCGGCGGTCTGGTCGCGGCCGCCGGCCTCGCACTGGTGCTCGGCTGGCCGAACCTCGTCACCGCCTGCATCGGCTTCGCGCTCGTCGGCATCGGCCTGGCCAACATCGTCCCGGTGATTTTCAGCGCGGCGGGGCGCTCGACGCTGACGCCGGCGGTCGGCGTATCGATGGCCGCGACGGCCGGCTATGCCGGCTTTCTGATCGGCCCGCCCATGATCGGTTTCGGCGCGGGCTTCGTCGGCCTGCGAGCGGCGCTGTTCGTGCTGCTGGCGGCCGCGCTGGTGGTCTGTCTGACGGGCGGCCAGGCGGTGCGGCGCGCCGGTCCGGCGACGGCGGCGAACTAGCGGCGGCTCGCGGCGCGCAGCGAGACGGAAAGGATCGCGATTGCGTCGCCGCATCACGCCGTGGGGCAACACCGGTCGAGGTATGCGCGCAAGCCGATCGGCACGGACAACTCACGCGCGTCATGCCGCTCCCCTCGCCGCGCTTCGTGCGATGCCACCAACCGGGTGGCGACATGGCGGCAAACGCCTGATCCTCCGGCATGCTCGAAACACTGCGCGAGCAGCGCGGCGCCGATCCTGTCGACGAAAAAAAAGGCTGCATGAATTGCAGCCCCTTGGAAGACGTCCGCAACGCGGACGTCCCTCGGTCGCCGTGGATCAGCGACGGTTGAACCCGCCGTTGCGGGGCGTACGCACGGGTGCGCGCTCGTCCTTGTGCCGGAAGTTGATACGACCCTTGGTCAGATCGTAGACCGACAGTTCCAGCGTGACGCGGTCGCCCGCGAGAATACGAATATGGTTCTTGCGCATGCGGCCCGATGCGTATGCACCGACCACCGCGCCGTTTTCCAGCGTGACGCGATAGCGGCTGTCGGGCAGCACTTCGTCCACGACGCCATCCAGTTCCAGCAGTTCTTCTTTTGCCAAATCAATTCTCCAAAACAAGGTGATTGACGGCGGCCGCAACGGTATGCCGTCCCCCCTGCGAACCAGGGTCTGGCTTCACGGCCGAATGTCTTGCGCGTGCGGCTTGCGCACGAATGCAGAGGTGACGGGCGCATCCTGCGCGAGCCGGGCAGCCGGCCCCGCGCGCCGTCACATGGCGAGGGCGTTACTTCTTTTCGCGAGGCTTGTCGGAAAGCGGCGCCTTGGCGGGCGTCGCCCAACCCGAAACCGCGCCGGGCGCCGGTTTGGGCTTGACCTGCTTCGGTTTCTTCGCTTCCTTGTTGCCACGCAACTGACCTTTGGCCATGGTGTCCTCCTGGTGAAACGATCACGGGATCGCAATGCATGACGCATCCGGCCGCGCATCGGGGGACGCGCGCGGTTGCCGCCAGTTCATCGCGCATGGACGACATGCGTACCGGGGCGCAGGACATCTGGAAGCGAAACGGGCGCCGTAACGGAGTACGGCGCCCGCAACGAAGGCAAGTGCTATGCGAAGTACGCTACAGCAGCGGTCCCGCATGCGGGACCGAGACCTACGACTTACAGCGGCGTGATGTTCGCTGCTTGCAGACCCTTCGGGCCACGCTTGGTTTCGTAGCTGACCTTCTGGTTTTCAGCGAGGGACTTGAAGCCGTCGCCGCGAATTTCGGAGAAGTGCGCGAACAGGTCTTCGCCACCCTTGTCCGGCGTGATGAAGCCAAAACCCTTGCTGTCGTTGAACCACTTGACGGTACCGGTATCCATGAAGATTCCTTGAAAACGAAATGAATGTTAGCTCCCCGATAAGGGAGCGGGAGAGAAGATCAAGGAGGGAGAGGACAACGAATACCGCCGGAGGCGGCCAATGATGATCAATCGAGCTTCTTGAATACTTCAACCACGGAACCTACGCTGTTGCGGCACTTATGTCAAGTCATTTCGGTCTGGCTCGACTGTGCGAGAGGCCCCCGGCAAGGCTTGCCGAGGGCCTCTCCGGGCGCCCGGGCGGGCGCATTCGCAGCGGCTCACCGGGCTCGCCCCACTTCGCCCCGCCTCACGCTCCGGGCGAGGCGAGATGCGCGGCGAAGCCCGTGCGGTCCGGCGCGATTTCCGGGCGCAGCGTGAGCGCCGGAATGTCGTACGCGCCGGCGTTCTGCGGGCGAAACGGCAACGGCGCGGTCGTGCCGAGCGTATCGAGCCGCTGCCCCAGCGCGTCGCGGACCGCCGAGAATCGGGCGCTGTCCATCCGGCCCGTCCGATAGACCAGGAAGGGCGGCAGCACGTCAAAACCGGGGTAGTAGAGGATGCCGTGATGGATCGGGAACAGCACGTCGTCGATCGGCCCGTTGATGCCGCGCGGCCCGTAGTGCGACGCCCAGCCGCCCGCCGTGACGACCAGCATCGCCCGCTTGCCCGCCAGCGTGCCCTCCCCGTAACGCGCGCCCCAGCGGGTGTCGGAATGCTCGCCGACACCGTAGGCGAAGCCATAGGCATAAACGCGCTCCACCCAGCCCTTCATGATCGCGGGCATCGAGAACCACCACAGCGGAAACTGGAAAATGACCGCGTCCGCCCAGCGCAGCTTGTCCTGTTCGCGCGCGATGTCCTCGCTTTGGAGGCCGCGCTCGAACGCGCGCTTCGAATCGAGCGACGGATCGAAGCGCGCATCGTCGGATCGGGCCATGCCGTCGTCGGCATCGAGCGGCGCCTTCCATTTCATCGCGTACAGGTCGGACACCTGGACGGCATGCCCGGCCTCCTCGAGCCGCGCAACCGAGAAATCCCTGAGCGCCCCGTTCAGCGAACGGGGTTCGGGATGGGCATAGACGAGCAGAACATTCATGACGCGCCTCCGGGGTTGAAAGCCGCAGCATAGATATCCGTCAGGTATATTTGAAATGAATTTCTATTATTCCAGGTATTGTCATGCTTAATATCAGACAGCTGGACCTGAATCTGCTGATCACGCTGGACGTCCTTCTCTCGGAACACAACGTCACCCGCGCGGCGCAACGGCTGAATCTCTCCCAGCCCTCGGTGAGCGTGCATCTGGCGAAGCTGCGGGAGTTGCTCGGCGATCCGCTACTGCTGCCCGGGCCGCGCGGCATGCGGCCGACATCACGGGCCGACGCGCTGCGCGAGCCGTTGCGGCTGGCGCTGGAAGCCCTCGAAGCCGCGGTGTCGCCCTCCCGTCCCTTCGATCCCGCCCGCGCGACCCGGACCTGGCGTGTCGCCGCGACGGACTACGGCGAATCGACGATCCTGCTGCCGGCGATGAACGGCTTACGCGCGGCGGCACCGGGCACCCGGCTCGCCGTCCTGGAGCTCGCGCCGACCCAGATCGCCAGGCAGGCGGAACAAGGCGAGATCGATCTCGCCTTCCACACCAGCGACGACGCGCCGCCCGGCATGCGCCGCCGGGTACTGTTCCAGGAGCGCTACGTGCTGACCGGCCGCGCGGATCATCCGCGCCTGCAACGGCGGCCCACGCTCAAGCAGTTCTGCGCGCTCGAACACGTGATCGTATCGCCCGACGGCGGCGGCTTTCACGGGGTCACGGACCGGGCGCTGTCGGAGGCCGGCGCCGAACGCCGGGTCGCGCTGTCCGTGCCGCACTTCCTGTTCGTCATATCGGTCCTCGCCAGCACCGATCTGGTTGCGATGGCGCCCGAGCGCCTGGTGCGCGGCAACCGCATGCTGAAAACGGTCGAGCCCCCGGTCGACGTGCCGGGCTACGAGATGTCGATGCTCTGGCACGAGCGCATCCATCGCGACCCCGCGCACCAATGGCTGCGCGAGCACATCGCGAACGCGGTGTGAGGCACGCGGCGCGATCCGGGCAGCGGAGCGCGCCGCGACGCCGGCGAGCACCCGAAAAAAAGCGGGCGTCATCGCGCCCGCCTCCGGTTTGCCGCACGCCGATCCCGGCATCAGGCCGCGAGCAGGCCCCGTTTGCGCAGCATCGGTGCCGCCTGCGGATCGCGGCCGCGGAACGCGCGGAACGCGGTACGTTGCTCGCGGCTGTCTCCGGCGCTGTAGATATAGCGCTGCAGCTTGTCGGCCAGCGCGGGATCGAACGCGTCGCCCGCCTCCTCGAACGCATCGAAGGCTTCCGCCTCCAGCACCTCCGCCCACATGTAGACGTAGTAGCCCGCCGCGTAATGCGCGCCGCTGAAGATGTGCCCGAAGTGCGGCAGGCGATGCCGCATCCCCACCTCGCGCGGCACGCCGAGACGCGCGCACTCCTGCGCCTCGAAGCCGGCGATGTCGATGCCGGCGGGGTCCGGATGCAGGTGCAGCGCCAGATCGACCAGCGTGGACGACGCGTAAGCCACCGTCGAGAATCCCTGATTGAAGATCTGCGAAGCGCGGATCCGCTCGATCAGCGCCGCCGGGATCGGTTCGCCGGTCGTCACGTGGCGCGCGTGCTTCGCCAGCACCTCCGGCACCGTCGCCCAGTTCTCCAGCAGCTGCGAGGGCAGCTCGACATAGTCCTGCGGCACGGAGGTGCCGGACAGGCGGCGGAACCTCACGTTCGACAGCAGCCCGTGCAGGCCGTGACCGAACTCATGAAACAGCGTGCGCACGTCGTCGAAACTGAGCAGCGTCGGGCCGTCGCCGCCACGGGCGAAGTTGTTGTTGTTCACCACCACCGGAATCGCCTCGACGCCGTTCCGCGTCTGATTCCGGTAATTGCTCATCCATGCGCCGCCCATCTTGTTCGGCCGCGCATAGTTGTCGCCGAGGAACAGCCCCACCCGTTCGTCGCCGCGCAGCACTTCCCAGAGCCGCACGTCCGGGTGATACAGCGTGACCCCGTGCTGCTCGACGAAGCGCACGCCGAACAGACGGCCGGCGCAATCGAACATCGCGTTCAGCATCGCCTCCAGGCTGAAGTACGGCTTCACCTCGACATCGTCCAGCGCATAGCGCGCCACGCGCACCTTTTCCGCCAGGTAATGCCAGTCCCACGGCTCGATGTCGGTCGGCTCGCCGAGCGCGGCCGCCTGCTCGACCAGCGCCTGCCGCTCGCGCGCGGCGCTCGCCTTCGCGGGCTCCCACACCTGCTGCAGCAACGCATGCACGGCGGCGGGCGTGCCGGCCATCCGGTTGGCCAGCGCGTAGTCGGCGAAGTTGTCGTAGCCGAGCAGACGCGCCTGCTCCTGCCGCAGCACGAGGATTTCGCTCGCCAGCGGACGGTTGTCGCGTCCCGGCGTTTCGCCGCGGCTGCTCCACGCGCGCCAGGCGGCCTCGCGCAGATCGCGGCGAGTGGACCAGGTCAGGAACGGCTCCACCAGCGATCGCGACAGCGTGATCACGTAGCCGTCCAGCCCGCGTTCCCGCGCGGCACCGTGCGCGGCCTGGCGGAGAAAGTCGGGCAGGCCGGCGAGATCGGCCTCGTCTTGCAACGGCAGACGGTAGCCGGATTCGTCGGCCAGCACGTTCTGCGAGAACTGGGTATGCAGGTCGGCCAGCCGCTCGGCGATCGCGGCGAAACGCGCGCGCGCGGCGCCTTGCAGCGTCGCGCCGGCCCGCACGAAATCGGTATGCACGCGCTGCAGCAGACGCTGCTGCTCCTCGTTCAGCTCGAGCGTCGCGGCTTGCCCGTGGACCACGTCGAGCCGGGCAAAAAAGCCCGCGTGCATCGACACCCGGCTGTCGTGCGCGGCCAGGAGCGGCGCCATCTCGCGCTCGACCGCCTGCAACTCGGGCGGCGCTTCGGACAGGCACAGGTTCTCGAAGGCGAGACGCACGCGCTCCAGCCGGGAGCCGGTGGCGTCGAACGCGGCCACGGTGTTGGCGAATGTCGGGGCGGCGGGGTCGGCCGCGAGCGCGTCGATCTCCGCCAGATGGTCGGCGAACAGCGCGGCGAAGGCGGGAGCGAAGTGCTCGGGTCTGATCTGCTCGAAGGGGGGCAACTGGTACGGGGTATGCCAGTCCTGCAACAGCGGGTTGCTGTGGTCGGTCATCTCGGTCCGCCTTGTGGGCGCCAGGGTGTGGAGAGCCGACATGATAAGACAACGCCGCGCTCCGATGCGCCCCTCGCGCGCCACCGTCACTGGGGGCCGCGCTCTACCGCGGCGCAGCACCGGCACCGCTTTCGCCGCCTTGTTTCAGCGGCGCTTCACACTCATACAAAAACCTTTCGAAGCGTGCATCGGCCGGGCGTCCGATGCACGCCCGGACTCAGGCCGAAGCCGGCCGCAACACGCGCTCCAGCATCCGCAGCCGCGACAGCACTTCGTCCCGATCGACGTAGCATCCCTGCAGATGCCGGCGGCCGGTCGACGGATCGAACTCGGTGCGCGCATGCAGTACGCGACGGTTGTCGAACGCCCACATGTCGCCGGCACGCAAGCGCTGCTGCATCCGGAAGCGCGGCTCGCGCGTCAACGCCAGGAAACGGCGATACGCACGATAGATCGACGGCACCGCGGCGGCCGGCGCGTCGAGCGGCCCGCGCAGGAAATTCGCATGCCGGATCTCGATCACTTCCTGACGCGCATCGAGCGCGATGAGCGGCGCGGAGCAGCGATAGTCGCTCGTCGCGCTCTTGTTCCAGAACGCGAACGGCGTCGATGCCAGCACGGCGAAATCGTCGGGGTGCTGCGCACGCAGCGCATCCGCGAGCGCGAAGCCGTCGATGAAAAGGCTGTCGCCGCCGCGCGCCTCGTTCGCCAGGCAATGCAGGAACTGCACGCCCGGCTGCAGCTCGCGCGTCGGCAGATCGGTGTGCGGCGGCAGATTGATCGACGTATACGCATTGCTGTCGGGCTGCGGCTTCGACACGACGTCGAACACCACACCGAAGTTGCTTTCCCGGACGAACGAGATGCGGCGCGCGACTTCCGTCACGCGCCCGGGCTCGGCGGGCACGTCCCGCAACTGCGTCAGCCCGGTGCGCGCCAGCGCAGACAGCCACGCGTGCAATGCCGCATCGTCGCTCATCACGTCTTGCCAGCCGAACGTGCCGAGCGCATCGGCGGCGCTCGCCTCCCATCGCTGCACGAAGTGCGCGCGGCGGCGTTCGTTGCGCGACGCGTCGTCATACGCATGCGCGCGCAGCCATCCCGCCGGATAGGCGCTGCGATGGCCGTCCGACCACTCGACGTGCAGCGCGCCGTCCGCCCCGACCGCCACCTCGCGCGCACGCAGGTCGTCGGGCGCATCGACGATCTCGAACACCTGCTCGCGCGTCAGCGCATGCGTACATGCAGTACACGCGCAGTTGTCGCGCAGCCACGCGAAGTGAAACGGCGATTGCCTGCCGTCGCTCCAGTCGAGCGAGACCAGTTCGTCGCCCGGGGTGGCCGCGGCAATCGTCTCCGGACGGGAAAACGTTCGCCAGTCCTCGATCCTGCTGTCCATCGGCTGCATCGTCTCTCTCCTCGAACGGCGCTAACCCTGATGCGCCAACAGAAAATCGCATACGGCGCGATGCATGCGCGCGGCCTGAGGACTGCCGTCGAGCGCACGCCAGCAGCCGTGAACCAGCCCGGTGCCGAGCCAGAACCGGGCGTCGCCGCCCGCCGCGACGATCCGCTCCGCGTAGACCCGCGCGTCGTCGCGCAGCGGATCGTGCTCGACGCCGATCGCAAGCGTCGGCGGCAGGCCGTCGAAACGAGCGGCGTCGAGCGGCACGGTCCCCTCGGGCGGGGGCGCGTCGCCCCAGTAATGGCGGCAGTACGCGTACACGTCGGCGAGCGACAGCATCGGCGCCTGCGCCTCGGCGTCGCGCGCCGGCGGTTGCGGATCGAGACCCAGCATCGGATAGACGAGCGCCAGCGCCGCCACGCCGCCGCGCCCCGCATCGCGCAGCGAAGCGGCCGTGCAAGCGGCGAGCGTGCCCCCCGCGCTGTCGCCCGCGAGCATCAGCGGAAACGCGGCCGGACCGAACGGCAGCCGGCCGGCCAGCGCCGCCTCGGCCACCTCCAGACAATCGTCATGCGCGGCCGGCGCGCGATGCTCGGGCGCCAGCCGGTAATCGACCGCGATCACGTCGAGCCCGGTATCCGCCGCAAGCCGCGCGGTGATCAGTTCATGGCTATCGAGCGAGCCGACGACGAAGCCGCCCCCGTGGAAATACAGCACCGTGCCGCGCGCGGTCCGCTCACCGAGGCGATAGCGCCGCAATGCGATCGGACGATCGGCGCGCGACGCGAGCATCGCGTCGTCCGCGCGCACGCCGTCCGGCAGCGCCGGCGTCCACGCCGCCGCGAAGCGGTCGTACAGCACGCGCTGTCCGGCGGGCGGCAGGCTCGCCGCATCGGACGGATAACGCGCCGCGACCTGTGCGACGAATGCCGCGATCTCCGTTTCGAGCATGTCCCTCCCCGGCCGCGCCGTTTTCCCGCTAGCGGCGCGCGGGCGGCAGACCGATCACGCGGCCGGCCCACGCGGGCGCGGGCCAGTCGCGCTGCAGCCGCGCCAGCGCCGCCACCTGCTCGGCGACATCCGCATCGAACGGCGCCGCCGCCGGCCCGCCGGTATCGACATGCAGCAGCATCTGCTCGCTCGCCGACACCGCGCCGTCGATGCCTTCGGCGAACATCTCCAGATACAGATGCAGCCGTTTCGCGTCGTGCGCGAGCACCCGCGCATCGACCCGCACGCGCGTGCCTTCCTTGATCTCGTGCAGGTAGTTGACGTGCGCCTCGAGCGTATAGACCGAGCGGCCGCGCGCCTTGCGCGCCGCGTCGTCCAGCCCGATGCGATCGAGCAGCGCATCCGTCGCGAAGCTGAAAATCAGCAGATAGAACGCGTCGCGCAGGTGTCCGTTGTAGTCGACCCACTCCGCGCGCACGGTGTCCCGATGAATCGTCAGCGCCGTCGATGGCGTGGCTGCCGTCATGTATCACTCCTCGTAGCGCATCCCGTGACGCGCCTTCACCGCGGCGATCGCCGCGATCACTTCGGTAATGCACTCGTCGCGATAGCGTTCGAGCGCCTTGATGCTGTGCGGACCCTGCTGCTCCGTCGTGCCGTCGACGACCCGGTCGATCAGCGCGTCGGTCAGCTTCGGCGCGACCAGCTTGGTCCACGGCAGCTCCAGCGCGGGGCCGAACTGCTGCATGAAATGACGCATGCCGGCCTCGCCGCCCGCCAGTGTATAGGTCAGGAAGCTGCCCATGAACGACCAGCGGATGCCCGCGCCGAAGCGGATCGCATCGTCGATCTCGCCCGTGGTCGCAACGCCCTCGTCGACGAGGTGCAGCGCCTCGCGCCACAACGCTTCGAGCAGCCGGTCGGCGATGAAGCCGGGCACCTCCTTGCGCACCCGCAGCGGTCGCATGCCGAGCGAGCGGTAGACGTCCATCGCCGCGTCGACGGTTGCCGGCGCGGTGCGCGCGCCGCCCAGCACCTCGACGAGCGGCAGCAGATACACCGGATTGAACGGATGGCCGACCACGCAGCGCTCGGGATGCCGCGCCCGCGCGTAGAAATCGGTCGGCAAGAGGCCCGACGTCGACGAGCCGATGATCGCGTCCGGTTTCGCCGCGCGGCTGATCTGCTCGTGCAGTTCGAGCTTCAGCGCCTCGCGCTCGGGCGCGCTTTCCTGGATGAAGTCGGCGTTCGCGACGCACTCGTCGATGGTGGAGACGAACCGCAGACGCGCCTGCGCGGCCCCCGCCTTCAGGCCGACACGTTCGAGCGCGGGCCACGCGTTCGCGACGTTCGCGCGCAGTTGCCGCTCCGCGCCGTCGGCCGGATCCCAGACGACCACGTCGAGGCCGTGCGCCAGCGCGCGAGCAACCCAGCCGCTGCCGATCACGCCCGCGCCGATCGCGGCGAACGTCCTGATTTCAGTGATGACTGCCATGAACTCTCGATCCTCGTAAAAGAATGGGGCGGGACGCGTCGCGTCACGCGTATTCGGCCACTGCGCGCCGCTCGAGCGGCCGCTCGCCGCGCGCGGGCAGCCCGAGCTTGCGGCGCCCCTCCGCCGGCGTCAGCACGCGGCCGCCGAGACGCTCGACGATTTCCCTCGCGCGCTCGGCCAGCGTGCCGTTGCTCGCATGCACGCCTCGATCGAGCCACAGGTTGTCTTCCAGGCCGACCCGCACGTGGCCGCCCAGCAGCATCGCCTGCGCGACCATCGGCATCTGCATCCGGCCGATGCCGAAGCCGGCCCAGTGCGCACCCGGCGGGAGGTTGTCGACCATCGCCTTCATCGTGCCCGTATCCGCCGGCGCGCCCCACGGAATGCCGAGGCACAGCTGGAACAGCGGCGGATCGTCGAGCAGCCCCTCCTTCAGCAGTTGCTTCGCGAACCACAGATGTCCGGTGTCGAAGATCTCCAGTTCGGGCTTCACGCCGAGTTCCTGGATCCGCTTCGCGCCCGCCCGCAGCTGCGCGGGCGTCGACACGTAGATGTAGTCGCCGTCGCCGAAATTCAGCGTCCCGCAGTCGAGCGTGCAGATCTCGGGCAGCAGTTCCTCGACATGAACGAGCCGCGTCAACCCGCCCACCAGATCGGTGCCCTGCCCGAAGCGCATCGGCTCCTCGCCGGCGCCGATCTCCAGGTCGCCGCCCATCCCGGCCGTCAGGTTGATGATGACGTCGGTGTCCGACGAGCGGATCCGGTCGACCACCTCCCGATACAGCTGCGGATCGCGGCTGCCGCGGCCGGTGCGCGGATCGCGCACGTGGCAGTGCGCGACGGTCGCGCCCGCCTTCGCCGCCTCGATCGCCGCCGCCGCGATTTCCTTCGGCGTGACGGGAACCGCGGGATGCTTGCCGACCGTATCGCCCGCGCCCGTCACCGCGCACGTCAGGATCACTTCATGATTCATCGTTGTCGCCTCGTTTCGATGGAATGCGCCGGGCAGCCCGCGTCCGGCCGGCGCGGGAGGGTTACAGGCCCAGATACGCCCGCACCGCCGGCAGGCCATCCTTGCCGTCGTAGGTCTTCACGCCGGCGAGCCATGCGTCGAGCGCCTGCGGATTCTTCTTCAGGTACGCTTTCGCGGCCTCGGCCGGCTTCACCTTGTTCATCACCGACTGCATCAGCTGGTTCTCCATCTGCGTGGTGAAGCGCAGGTTCGACACCAGCTTGCCGGCGTTCGGACAGCGCGCGATATAGTCGGGCGCGGTCAGCGTGTAGACGCGCGCCTCGCCGTAGTTCGGCCCGAACGACGCATCGCCGCCCGACAGGTAGTTCATGCTGATCTGGATGTTCATCGGATGCGGCTCCCAGCCGAGGAACACCACCCATTTCTTGTCGCGGGTCGCGCGGTCGACCGTCACGAGCATCCCCGCCTCGCTCGACTCGACCAGCTTGAAGCCGCCGAGCCCGTACTGGTTGGTGTCGATCATCTTCTGGATCGTCGCGTTCGCGCTGCTGCCCGGCTCGATCCCGTAGATCTTGCCGTCCAGTTCCGCGCGGTGCTTCGCGATGTCGTCGAACGACTTGAGACCGGCCTGGTATACGTAGCTCGGCACCGCGAGCGTCGCCTTCGCGCCGGACAGGTTCGGCGGCTCGATCCGGTCGATCGATTTCGCGTCGAGAAACGGCTGCAGCTGATGCTGCTGCACCGGCCACCAGTAGCCGAGCGACACGTCGAGCTGCTTGTTCTTCAGCCCCGCGAACGAGATCGGCACCGACGCGATCGTCGTGGTCGGCTTGTAGCCGAGCCCGTCGAACAGCAGCGACGCGAGCGCCGTGGTGGACGTGATGTCGGTCCAGCCGATATCGGCGAAACGCACGGTGCGGCACGCGGCCGAATCCTGCGCATGAGACACCGCGGGCCACGCGCACGCGGCCGCCAGTACCGCGCCGAGCGCAGCTGTCGTTCTCGACTTCATGTTTCCTCCCTGTTCGACGGGTTGAGCGGGCCGGTCCGCCGGGGACGACGCGGCCTGCACCGTGGACTCCAAAGTAACGGGCCATATTCGCGCCAAGGCGACCGGTCGCGACGCTTTCTTGCCTGCCAGCGACTATGCGTAAAAACCATTAGCGCCACGCTCGCCTTTACCCGACAAGGCTTACAGGGTCGCGGATTATTGCCGAGCCTTGTCTCACAGCGCCGTGCTTGCTACGCTCGTCCCGTTCTCACGCCGCCCGCCTTCATGCCCGAAGATTTCCATTTCCTGCTGCTGCCCGGCTTCTCCGCACTCGGCTTCATGTCGGCGCTCGAGCCGCTGCGGGTCGCGAACCGCTTCCGGCCCGATCTGTACCGCTGGCACATGCTCAGTATCGACGGCGCGCCGGTGGTCGCGAGCAACGGCATCGCACTGAACGCCGAGGCGTCGTTCGCCGACGCCGATGCGGCGCGGACCGTGTTCGTGATGGCCGGGTTCGATCCGCTCGCGTGCTACACGCGCGCGCTCGGCGCGTGGCTGAAGCGCTGCCATCGCGACGGCGCGACGCTCGGCGGCATCGATACCGGCAGCTTCATCCTCGCGGAGGCCGGACTGTTCGAGCCGTCGCAGCCGCTGACCGTGCACTGGGAGGCGCTCGCGGCGTTCCGCGAACGCTATCCGCGACTGGCGGCGACGCAGGAGCTGTTCGAGATCGAGGAACGGCGCATCACCTGCGCCGGCGGCACCGCATCGATCGACATGATGCTGAACCTGATCGGCCGGCGGCACGGCGCGGATCTGGCCGCGACGATCTCCGAGCAGTTCGTCGTGAGCCGCATCCGGCTGCGCTCCGATCACCAGCGGCTCGAGATCGCCGCCCGGTACGGCGTGCACAACCGCAAGCTGATCCAGGTGATCGGCGCGATGGAGCGGCATATGGAGAGTCCGCTGTCGTCCGAGGCGCTCGCGTGCGAAGCGGGCATCACGCGGCGGCAGCTGGAGCGGCTGTTCAGCGCGACGCTGAAAGACACCCCCACGCATTTCTACCTGAGGCTGCGGCTCGAACGCGCACGGGAACTGCTGCAGCAGACCGACATGACGATCACGTCGGTGTGCGTCGCGTGCGGATTCGAATCGCCGTCGCACTTCTCGCGAACCTACCGCGCCCGGTTCGGCACAAGCCCGCGGAGCGATCGCAACGGCATTCGGTGACGGGCGGGATCACGGTTTGCCGGGAGAACGAGACCCGGCACGTGACAGCGGGTCAGCGTGCGGCGTCCTGGATCGCGCCGACGAGCTCCGCGTTGCTGTAGCCGCGCCCGCCGATTCCCCACGATTCGTCCGCCGCGTAGACGATGTTGACCCAGATGTGATCGCGCGGCAGCCTTCCGGCGGCGGCCCGCTCGACCGCCCCGGTCGCCGCGTCGATGAACGCCCGCTTCGCCTCCGCGCCCGCCAGCGCGATCTCCGGCAGCTTCAATTCGATGAACGCCGCCGGCGCGGCCTTGCCGCCGGCAAACACTCGCCCACCCGGCAGCACATTCAGCGTGCCGACCACGTTGCGAGTCATGAACGGATTGCCGCCGAGCTGCGCGACGTCCAGCAGCGCATCGGTCAGTTCGGCAAACACCTGGGATTCCGCCTCGGCGGACAGCAAACCCTCGGAAACAGTCAGCGTAATCGGCATGTCGACACTCCTGGTTGGGGGGAACCGGATAAGCCCGGGTCAAGCGGGTCGTGATATAAATACTGATCACTCTCTATACGATAGACACCGATTACTCTCTTATCAAGAAAAAGAGCGATCGCTCTCCCAATGGATTCCAGATGCGCTACTCCGCCGAACACAAGCAGCAGACCCTCGCCCGCATCGTCGAGGCCGCCGGACAGGCATTTCGCCGGGAAGGCTACGGCGGATCGGGCATCGACGACCTGACCAAGGCCGCCGGGGTCACCAACGGCGCGTTCTACGGCCACTTCAAATCCAAGCGCGATGCGTTCCGCACGGTGCTGCTCGCGGGGCTCGACCAGTTGCGCGATGCGATCGCGACGCTGAAGCACGACCACGGCGCACGCTGGCTGAAGCCGTTCGTCGCGTTCTATCTCGGCCCGAAGCGAACCTGCGATATCGGCGACAGTTGCGCGCTGCCGAGCCTTTCTCCCGAAGTCGTGCGCGCCGATGCCGACACCCGCTCGGCCTACGAAGCGGCGCTGCGGCGGCTCATCGACGAAGTCGCGACCGGCTTGCCCGATCGCGCGGGCACGGACCGCGACGACACGGCCATCGCCCTGCTCGCGCTGCTGTCGGGCGGCGTGACGCTCGCCCGCGCCGTACCCGACCCCGTGCTGTCGGAACGCATCGCGCAGGCGGTCGGCCGGTATGCGCTGAGCATGACGGCCGCGCCCAAGCGCGGTTAAACATGCAGTGTCCGATCCGGCGTGCCGGATCGGCGTCGCGACCGCGCCCCATATCGGCGGCCCGGTCGCGACGCAACGCGCTGCCGAACAGCCGCCGCCTCTCCCGCCTGCCGACGCCGTTCCCTTCAACAATCGCGCCGAGTCTTTCGATTTCCGAAAGGTTCATCGAAAATAATTCGAAATAACCGTGAAAATATTCTGTAATATGTTCTAAAAATAGATAGGCAGCCTAAGGAGATGAGAGCCCTTAGAGAACGCAAGCCGAATAGCGACGAAAAGGCTGCCGATTCATTCATTGATCCGAGGGGTATGACATGACGATGCCAGCAACGCCATCGCGGTTTCAGCTATCCGCTCACTCACCCTTTCCGCCTGCCGTCATCCGGCACTTCGCCGGCTCGCCTCCGCGATTTTCCGCTTCGCCCTGATGCTTAGTCATCCTTAATCACCAGCAGTAGCAACGCGCCTTGCCGCGACGGCTCCCGGGCCGCCGCGCGGGCCGTGTCGTCCTTGCACTTCCCGATGTTCGCCGTTCTTTCCACCTTTCGATACGAGGAACAGTATGCAGACATCCTGCAAAGCATTGCCGTTGGCATTGAGTGTTGCACTGGGCTTCGGCACCGCGCTGAACGCATGGGCCGATTCGAAGGTCGCCAATCCTCAGGCGCAGAGCATTCGCGACAGCCTGACGCGCGGCGTCACGCAGCCGGGTGCGAAAGCCGACAAGTCCGGCGGGCAATTCCGCGCGGACGGCGTCGCCGTCACGCTGTACAACCCGGCGTTCCGCGCGAAGCGCTCCGGCGCGCCCGCCGCCGCGGTCGCGCGCGAATTCGTCTCCGCGCAGGCCGCCCAGCTTGGCCTCGACCAGACTGCGCTCGCGAATATGGCGGTGACCGCCGAACGCAAGGACGCCGACTTCACCGTCGTGCGGCTACAGCAACAGGCCGCCGGGCTGCCCGTCTACGGCAGCGAGATCGCCGTGACGGTCGCGCCGGACGGCCGTGTGCTGTATGTCGCGAGCAATACGGTCAACGGTGTCGTGAGCGTGTCGGCCAAGGCACAGGCCGTCGATCGGCAACAAGCACTCGATCGAGCCCGCGCGTATCTCGGAGTGAGCGGCTTCACGAACCAGGATGCCGGCCTCGTCGCATTCGTCGACACGGCCGGCACGCATACCGCGTGGAAGGTGCGCGGCCGGCCGCAGGACGGGCCCAAGGGCGACTGGGAACTGCTGATCGACGCGAACAGCGGTGAAGTGCTGCGCGCCGAGGACAAGGCGTTCTACGCGACCGACGGCAGCGGTCTCGTGTTCAAGCCCGATCCGCTATCGTCGACCAAAAGCAGCTACGGCAGCACCGGCTACAAGGACAACAACGACGCCGACTCCCCGCAACTGAACGCGGCGCGCGTGCGCGTCACGCTGAAGGACCTCACGCAGTCCGGCAGCAGCTACAAGCTGGCCGGCCCGTACGCGGTCTGCGCCGATTTCGACGCGCCGCGCGACAACGCATGCCCGGTGCAGACGTCGACGACTTTCGACTTCACGCGCTCCAACCTCTATTTCGAGGCAGTCAACGCGTACTACCACATCGACACGTTCCTGCGTTACGTCAACCTGACGCTCGGCGTCAAGGCGCTGCCGTATCAATACTCGGGCGGCGTGCAGTACGACCCGCACGGCGAGTCGGGCGACGACAACTCGTCGTATTCGTCGAGCAGCGGCAAGCTGTCGTTCGGCCAGGGCGGCGTCGACGACGCGGAAGACGCGGACGTCGTGATCCACGAACTGGGCCACGGCATCCACGACTGGGTGACCAACGGCGGCCTGTCGCAGCAGGAAGGCCTGTCGGAAGGCACCGGCGACTATCTCGCCGCCGCCTACAGCCGCGACTTCAACCAGTGGAGCCCGTCCGACGCGCAATACAACTGGGTCTACAACTGGGACGGCCACAACGAGTTCTGGGCCGGCCGCGTCACCAACTGGAATGTCGGACGCACCTACGCGCAGGCGCGCGGCGCCGAGATCCATACCGCCGGCCAGTACTGGGCATCGTGCAACCTGGTCGCGCGCGACGCGATCGGCGGCCCGGCGATGGACAAGGCATTCCTGAAGGGACTGTCGATGACCAACAGCTCGACCAACCAGAAGGCCGCCGCGCAAGCCGTGCTGACCGCCGCCTCCGCGCTCGGCTACAGCAACGCGCAGCTGACCGCGATCGGCAACGCGTACAACAAGAGCTGCACCTACGCCGTCACCGTGCCGCAGAAATCGTAATGCCCGGCAGGCGGGGCGCGCCGCACGACCTGCGAGCCGCCCTGTTTCCCTCGACATCACCATCCCGATGAGATCGAACATGCCTATTCCGAAACAGCTTTCCGTCGCCCTGTGCGCCGCGCTCTGCGCCACCGTCGCGCAGGCGGCGCCGGTCTGGATCACGCTCGGCGATCCGGCATTCCGTCAACTGCAACACCTCGACCCGGGCGCCGCCGCGCAATACAGCCAGCCGCTCGCGGCCGGCCGTTCGCCCGACGGCGCCGCGCGCCGGGAGACCGTCCACATCGTGCAGATCGACGACGCCCTGCTCGGCGATCTGTCGCAGGCGGTGCATCGCGCGCGCGGCCACGGTCCGGGGTTCATCGTCCACGACTCCTATGAAGACGCCCGTCAGGCATTGCTACCGCCCGTCCTCTCGAAACAGGCGGCCGCGCCCGACTACGCGATCGCGAACTCGCAGCAGATCAAGACATGGCTCACCCAGCTCCAGGCGAGCAACATCGTCGGCACGATCACGTCGCTGACGGGGTTCACGAACCGCTACTACACGACGTCGCACGGCGTCGCCGCGTCCGACTGGATCACGCTGCAATGGAAGCAGCTCGGCGGCGCGCGCACCGACGTGACGGTCGAGCAGTTCACGCATGCGGGCTGGCCGCAGAAATCCGTGATCCTGACCATCAAGGGCAGCGATCCGGCCGCCGGCACCGTCGTGCTGGGCGGGCATATCGATTCGACGATCGGCCGCACCACCGCGAGAACGCGCGCGCGCCCGGCGCCGACGACAACGCGTCCGGGATCGCGAGCCTCACCGAAGCGCTGCGCGTGATCCTCGCGAACAACTACAAGCCGAAACGCACCATCAAGTTCATCGGCTATGCGGCGGAGGAGGAAGGCCTGCTCGGCTCGAAGGCGATCGCGAAGCAGTTCCGCTCGCAGAATGCGAACGTGGTCGGCGTGCTGCAGCTCGACATGACGAACTACAAGGGCGATCCGAAAGACATCTACCTCATCACCGACTACACGAACGCCGCGCAGAATACCTATCTGACCAATCTGGCCAGAACCTATCTGCCGGAGCTCGCGGTCGGCACGTCGCAGTGCGGCTATGCGTGCTCGGACCATGCATCGTGGACGGCGCAGGGCTATCCGGCGTCGTTCCCGTTCGAGGCGGACCAGAACGATAGCCCGTATGTGCATACCGTCAACGACACGCTCGCGAACTCGGACCGCCAGGGCAATCACGCGCTGAAGTTCGGCAAGCTCGCGCTCGCTTACGCGGTGGAGCTGGGAGACGGCGGCTCGATCGCGAAGCGATAGGCAACCGTCGACAGGCGGCAGATGGACGCCGCAACGCACATGGGCGCGACCCGCCGGGTTCGCGCCCATGTGAACGTCGGCTCGCGGCCGCATAGGCGGCGTCAGAACGAATGCCGCATCCCGATCCGCACGTCGGCCTGCGTCTGCGTGGTGGACGGCGTGAAGCTGTAGCCGATCACCGCGTTCACGCCGTTCGATGCGCGCAGGTAGTCGCCCGACAGGTAGATATCGGTACGCTTCGACAGCAGGTAATGCACGCCCGCCGAACCCTGGTTCCAGTGATTGCCCTCGAAGCGCGTGTGCTGGTACCCGGCGATGAAGCTGAGCGCCGGCGTGAACTGGTAGCTGCCGCCGCCTTCGTACACCTGCATGTGCGACGACTGGCCGAAGCCCTTGATCGTCGTGTACGTGAAGTTGCCCATCAGCGTCAGCTTGTCGATCGTGTAGCTCGACCCGATCCCGAAGGTGCCCTGGCTGTCGACGTTCATCGGCGTGTTCGCGTACAGATCGGTGATCTGGCCGGTCGCCGGATCGACGCTCACGGTCGGCTGGCCGAGGAAGGTCTTGGTGCCGATCATCGCGTACGGATCGAATGCGTAGATGCCGTTCGGGTTGTTGAGACGGGTGTACGCCGCGCCCACCATGAAATCGCCCTGCGCGAAATTCGCGCCGAGGCTGTATGCGCTGTTGCGATGGAAGTTGCCCGCGACGTTGCCGAACGAGTACATGCCGCCGAACTTGAAGCCGCCGAACGTATTCGACAGGAACTTCACCGAATTGGGCAGACGATCGCCGTTGAAGCGGTCGAAGTCGCCCTGGTGAATCGCGTAGCCGCTCCCCCACGACGAGATGTTGGTCGTGTAGACCATCTCGTTGGTCATGTCGAGCTGGTTGCCGAAGGACAGCGTGCCCCAGTCGTTCTGCAGGCCGACGAAGGCCTGCCGGCCGAACTCCGCGCCGCCGAAGCCGAGGTTGCCGTTGCCGAGCCGGAAGCCGCTCTCGAGCACGAATACCGCCTTCAGGCCGCCGCCGAGATCCTCGGTGCCCTTGAAGCCGATCCGGTTGCCGTACGACACCCCGTCGTCGAACTTGACGACGCGCCCGCCGCCCGAGTTGTTCACGTACGTGATCCCCGCATCGAGGATGCCGTACAGCGTCACGCTGCTTTGCGCATGGCTTGCGGTCGGCATGCTCGCCACCGCCAGCGCAATCGTGCTCCATGCGGCAACATTCGATTTCTTCATTGTCGACACCCCTTCCTGCCCGTTTCAATGGAAAGAGGATTCCACGCCTGTCCACGCGAATCCGCGATATTTGCTTGTATGACGCACTGCCACGACCACCATTGCGCATCCCATGCACAATCGGCACCCGTTGGCGAAAAATACAAACCCATATTTCGCGGCACCCGTCTGTAGGCGACGCCGAATGGTCCACAGGCGACCGGACGGGAAAACACCGAGGCACAGCCGCCGGAGCGGCCGCGTGCGTCAGTGGCCGGCCAGCGCCGCGCGCACCGCCGGCAGGCCGGGCGCGCCGGCCGTGGTGGTCACGCCGTCGAGCCATGCGTCGAGCAGCGCCGGATCGGCCTGCAGCGCGCGCTGCGCGGCCGCCGCGGCCGGCAGCCGCTCCTGCAGCATGGCCGCGATCATCCGGTTCTCGAGATCGACGGTCAGCGTCATCTGCCGGAACAGCCGCGCCAGGTTGGGGCACTGGCTCGTGAAGCCCGCGCGCGCCACCGTGTTGACGGTCGCGCCGCCGTAGTTCGGTCCGAAATACGCATCGCCGCCGGACAGGTAGGTCAGGCGGAATTTCGTGTTCATCAGATGCGGCTCCCACGCGAGAAACACGATCCACTGCTTGTCGCGCACCGCGCGCTCGACCTGGGTCAGCATGCCGGTCTCGCTCGATTCCACGAGCGTCCAGTTCGCCGGCCCGAGCGCCTTGTCGGCCATCATCCGCTTGATGTTCTGGTTCGCCGGCGCGCCCGGCTCGATCCCGTAGATCCGGTCGCCGAAGCGGTCCGCGTACGTCGTCAGGTCGGCGAAACGCCTGACGCCGGCCGCCGCCACGTAGTCCGGCACCGCCAGCGTGAATTTCGCGTTGCTCAGGTTCGCGTGCACGACCTCGATCGAGCGCTCGTCGACGAACGGCTTGACGAGCGGCGCCTGCGCCGGCATCCAGTTGCCGAGAAACACGTCGATCTGCCCTTTCTTCAGGCCCTGGTACGTGATCGGCACCGACAGGTTCGATACGCTCTGCCGGTAGCCGAGCCCCTTCAGCACGATGCCCGCGAGCGCATTGGTCGCCTCGATATCCGTCCAGCCGGGCGCGGCCATCCGCACGTCCCGGCAGGTCGCCGGTTCGGCCGCGTGCGCGGCGGCCGAGGCGATCAGCAGCAGCGCGGCAAGGGCGCGCGACAGCGGCGCGACGCGTGACTCTCGTTTCATGGCCTGCTCCGTCGTTGAAATCGGGAAAGAAGTTTCGTCCTACGAATGCACGCGCGGGAAGCGCGACATCGCTTCGAGCGCATCGAGCTCGAGGTGATTGCGCATGTAGCGCTGGCTCGCATCCTGGAACGGCTGCCAGTCCCACGACCGGATGCGGCCCTGGGTGGTCGCCTCGAAATGGAAGCGCCGCCGCCGCTGGCTCGCGAGCACCTGCCGGTGCAGCGCCGGCAGATCCCAGCGGCGCGCGGCTTCCGCCCGGCACGCGGCGAGCAGGTCGGCCGCGTGCGGCGCGCACGCCAGATTGCGCAGTTCGCGCGGATCGTCTCGCAGGTCGAACAGCTGATCGGGATCGGCCGGCGAATGGATGTACTTGTAGCGCCCGCGGCGGATCATCACGATCGGCGCGACAGCCCCTTCCGCCAGATATTCGCCGAACGCCTCGTCGTGCCCCGTGCCGCCCGTCAGGTGCGGCATCAGGCTGCGGCCGTCGACCGGATCCGGCCAATCGGCGCGCGGCGCGCCGGCCGCCAGCTCGACGAGGGTCGGCAGCAGGTCGACGTGCGATACCGACGCGGCCACCCGCGCGGCGGCGAACTGGCCGGGCGCATGCACGATCAGCGGCACCCGGCAGCCGCCCTCGAAGAAGGTCATCTTGTACCAGAGGCCGCGCTCGCCGAGCATGTCGCCGTGATCCGACGTGACGATCACGGTCGTGTCGTCGGCGAAGCCGCCTTGCTCCAGCGCCGCGAGCACCGCGCCGAACTGCGCATCGACGTAGGACGTCGCGCCGTAGTACGCATGCCGCGCCCGCCGGATCTGCGCGTCCGACGGCGGCGTGCGGTCGGTCTCGCATACCGCCCGCAGCCGCCGGGAATGCGGGTCGCTGTCCGCCGCGTCGAGACGCACCGCCGGCAGGTCGATCTCGTCGTCCCGGTACAGATCCCAGTATTCGCGCGTGATCGCATACGGATCGTGCGGGTGAGTCAGCGACACGACCATGCAGAACGGCCGCGTGTCGCGCCCGGCGGCCCGCTCGCGGGCGATGTCGTAGAGCTTCTGGCGCGCGCCGAACGCGACCTCGTCGTCGAAGTCGAGCTGGTTGGTGCGCACGCACGGCCCCGCGTCGAGCACCGACGACATGTTGTGATACCAGCTCGGCCGCTCGTCCGGCCGCGCCCAGTCGGGAACCCAGCCGAAATCGGCCGGGTAGATGTCGGTGGTCAGGCGTTCCTCGAAGCCGTGCAGTTGGTCGGGCCCGCAAAAGTGCATCTTGCCGGCCAGCACGGTGCGGTATCCGGACGCCCGCAGGTAGTGCGCGAAAGTCAGCGTTTGCGCGGGTAATTCGGCGGCGTTATCGTAGGCGCCTATCGCGGCCGGCAGCTTGCCCGTCATCAGCGAAAACCGCGACGGCGCGCACAGCGGGCTCGCGCAGTAGGCCGACTCGAACACGACGCCCTGCGCGGCGAGCCGGTCGAGGTGCGGCGTGCGCGTCAGCCGGTGGCCGTAAGCGCGCAGCGCGAACGGCGTCAGCTGATCGGCCATCAGGATAAGGATATTCCGCTTTGTGTTAAGCATCGCGCGTACCGTGAATTAGAATCGTCGGGCCGCGGCGCCGGAAGGCGCGCTGCGCGGCATGCCGTGGGAGCTTCACTATTGCCGGCCGAAAGCGGGCTGTGAAGACATCGGATTCTTATGGGCCCATTAGAGGTGCTTATGGCGAGACCTGACCATTTGCCGCCGATGCAGACGCTATCGGTGTTCGAATCGGCCGCCCGCCTCGCGAGCTTCACCGCCGCCGCGCGCGAGCTGGGTTCGACGCAGCCGGCCGTCAGCCAGCGGGTCGTGCAGCTCGAGGAGGCGCTGGGCGCGCCGCTGTTCGCGCGCGGCCATCGCGGCGTGACGCTCACCGAGGACGGCGAGCGCCTGTTCGAAGCCGTGCGCCACAGCCTGGATACGCTGCGCGTCGCGACCGCCGACATTCGCACGCGGCGCGCGCACGGCACGCTCACGCTCGTCACCGATTTCGGCTTCGCCACCTATTGGCTGATGCCGCGCCTGACCGAACTGAAGCGCGTGATGCCGGATGTCGACGTGCGAGTGGTGACGTCGCAGGATTTCGATCCGCAGCGCGACCATGCCGACATCGCGATCCTGTTCGGCGAAGGCGTCTGGCCGTCGTGCACGTCGACCCGGCTGTTCGCCGAGGCGGTCACGCCGGTCTGCTCGCCCGCGTTCCGCGCCGCGCACGCGTCGGCGGTCGCGTTGCCCGCCGATCTGCTGCGCCTGCCGCTGCTGCACGTGCAGCCGACCGATCCGGAGCGCTGGCTCGCGTGGCGCGGCTGGTTCGACGCGCACGGGCTCGACGCGCCGCACGGCGCGCACGGGCTGACCTTCAACAGCTATGCGCTGGTGATTCACGCGGCGCTGATGCACCAGGGCGTCGCGCTCGGCTGGGCGCCGCTCGTCGACGAACTGATCGCAACCGGCCAGCTGGTCGAGCTGCTCGACGCGCCCGTGGTCACGCCGCGCGGCTATTTCCTGGTGCGCCCGCCCGCGCGGCCCGAAGCGCCGGCCGTGCCGGTGTTCCGCCGCTGGCTGCTGCACGCCTGCGGCTGACCTGAACGGCGCCCTGCCGCTGGCGCGCCGATACCAGCGGCGCGACGTTTCGGTTCTATCCGCGCGCAATCTGGCCTGCTCTACTGGAGCCTCGTCTCCGACGCGCCGCGCGCGAAGGCGGCGACCGCTCATCGAGACCAGAGGAACCGCATGTCCGCCCCACCCCGTCCCCATCCTTTCGTGCTGACGCTGTCGTGCCCGAGCGCCGCCGGCCAGGTGGCCGCCGTCGTCGGCTTCCTGGATCAGCGCCGCTGCTACATCGACGAGCTGAACGTGTTCGACGACGATCTCAGCAACCGCTTCTTCGTGCGCTGCGTGTTCCACTCGGCCGACGACGCGTCCACGCCGCTCGGCATCGACGCGCTGCAGCGCGAGTTCGCGCCGATCGCCGCCGGTTTCGGCATGCAATGGGCGATTCACGACGCCGCCGCGCGCCCGAAGGTGCTGATCATGGTATCGAAGCTCGAGCACTGCCTCGCGGACCTGCTGTTTCGCTGGAAGATGGGCGAACTGAAGATGGACATCGTCGGCATCGCGTCGAACCATCCGGACTTCGCGCCGCTCGCCGCGCAGCACGGCCTGCCGTTCCGGCATTTCCCGATCACGGCGGATACGAAGGCGCAGCAGGAAGCGCAGTGGCTCGACCTGTTCGAGTCGAGCGGCGCGGAGCTCGTGATCCTCGCGCGCTACATGCAGGTGCTGTCGCCCGCCACGAGCGCGCGGCTCGCGAATCGCGCGATCAATATCCACCACTCGTTCCTGCCCGGCTTCAAAGGTGCGAAGCCTTATCACCAGGCGCATACGCGCGGCGTGAAGCTGATCGGCGCGACCGCGCATTTCGTCACCGATGATCTCGACGAAGGGCCGATCATCGAGCAGGTGGTCGAGCGCGTCGATCATTCGTATCGGCCGGAACAGCTGCTCGCGGCCGGGCGCGACGTCGAGTGCATCACGCTCGCGCGGGCCGTCAAGGCGTTCATCGAGCGCCGCGTGTTCCTCAACGGCGACCGGACCGTCGTATTCCAGTAAGCCGCCCGCCTTGCGTTGTCCGTCGGCTGTCTCCAAAGTTGAAAGCCCGAATGCGGCACGCCGCACTCGGGCTTCTTTTTCTTTTGGCGACGCTCGGGCTTATCCGGCCCACGCGAGGTAGTACGAGATCCAGATCGTGAACGCTGCGCCCGCGAGAGCCGCATAAGGCGCGACATTCAGCCAGCGGCCACGCGCCGGAATCGTCAGCTCCATGTCGCGCATCATCTGCGCGGGGAAGCGGCCGCGATCCTGCCAGTAGTGGCGATACAGGAACACCGGCACGATCAGCAGCATCGCGATCAGGCCGTTGCGCAGCGTGCCTTCGCCCTGCAGGTTCGCGCCCGCGCCGACATACACCAGGTTCGCGTAGCCGCACACGCCGCCCAATACCAGCAGCCACGTCGGGCAGCGGAACGGCCGCTCCCAGTTGCCCCGGTCCATCCGGTGGATCCAGCCGGACTGCAGGTTCAGGAACACGAACAGCATGTAGCACACGTTCGAGATCGACAGCACCGTCATGTAGTCCGACATCATCAGCAGCACGAGATTGAAGCCGAGATCGGTCCACATCGCGCGCGTCGGCGAGCCGTGCTCGTTCACGTGCGACAGGTACTTCGGCAGCCAGCCGTCGACCGATGCCTGATACAGCGTGCGCGACGAGCCCATCATCGACGTCATCACGATCAGCAGGATCGACAGCATCAGCATCACCACCACCGCGTTCGCGACCCACGCGCCGCCGCCGACGATCTTCGCCATCGCGGCGGCCACGCCTGTGCCGTCGCCGATCTTCGGATCGAGCATCGCGGCCGTGCCGAGCGCGCCCTGGAACGCCAGCGGCACCAGCGTCATCACGACGAGACACAACGCGCCGGACCAGAAAATCGCCTTCGCGGTGTCGCGGCGCGGATCGCGGAACTCGCGGGTGTAGCACACCGCGGTCTCGAAGCCGTACGACGCCCAGCCGGCCATGAACATCGCGCCGAGCGCCATCACGACACCCTGCCCGTTCCAGCTGCCGAACGTCGCGGCGGTGAGATTGCCCTGCGCGTCGTGACCGAGCGGCAGCAGCGGCAGAAGATTCGACATCGGCACATCGCCCGTGACGAACGGCACGATGCCGACGATCAGGAGCGGCGTCAGCGACGCGATGCCCAGGATGCGCTGCGTGCGCGCGGCTTTGGAGGCGCCGCTGTGCTGCAGCTTGAAGGTGACGAGGAGCAGGAGGGCCGCGATCACGAAGGTCGCGTTGATGCGCAGCGACAGACCGGGCTTGATGAAACCGAGGTCGGCCAGCGTCCATTGCCAGTGGAGGATCGCGGCATCGGCCGGAAAGAGGCTCGTCAGCGCGTAGCTGGCGGCGAGACCGCAGCCCAGCGCGAGCATCGGCGACCACGCCAGCCAGTTGCACCACACCGACACCGGGGCAATCAGCTTGCTGTAGCGGACCCATCCGATCGCGCCGTAGACCGACGCGCCGCCCGATTTATGGGGAAACAGCCCGGAGATTTCCGCATAAGTCGCGCTTTGAATCAAACCCATCGTGATCGCGGCGATCCAGATCGCCCACGCGGGCTGGCCGATCGTCGCGCATACGCCGCCGATCGTGAACAGCACGCCCGCAGGCACACCGCTCGTTACCCAAAATGCATCTTTCCAGGTGAGGCCACGGTGCAGCGTGTGGCCTTTCACATCATGTGAGATCGTGTTCTCGGCAGCATCCGTACTGCGCGCGCGCAGTCCTGCGTGACTCATCCAAATCCTCCTGTGAAGACTCCGCACAAGCGCACAGTGTAACAACTCAAGCCTGCGCGGGTCCATAAATTGTCATTTTTTACGAGAAATTTACAGAAAATTCGCATTTAGTTCGAATTACTGATGATTTATTTCGTCATCTTGAATGCTCGTTCATTCCGTTCCGTCTACTGCGCGCCGGCCACCCATTCGCCGACGCGATCCGCATGCGCGGCGATCCACGCATCGGCCGCCGCATCGGGCTTCGCGCCGCTCTGGATCGCCAGCATCACGCTGTCGATCTCGCCCGGCTTCCACTGGAATTTCTTCAGGAACGCCACCACCGGCTTCGCCTTGGTTTCAAGGCCGGGATTGACGACGCTGTCGACGTGCTCCGCCTCGCCGTACACCTTCTTCGGGTCGTCGAGGAAGCGCAGCTTCCACTTCGCGAACATCCAGTGCGGCGCCCAGCCGGTGACGATCACCGGCTTGTTCGCATGGATCGAGCGCGCGAGCTCCGCCGTCATCGCGCTGCCGGAACTCGACATCAGCGAATAGCCGAGGCCGTAGGTCTTGATCGCGTCGTCGGTCTTGCGCATCACGCCGGCACCCGCGTCGATGCCGACGATCCGCCCGCCGAAGTCGTTCTTTTCCGCGTTCAGGTCGTCGATGCTCTTCGCCTTCACATAGGCGGGCACGATCAGGCCGATCCGCGCATCGGGGAAATTGGTGCCGAGATTGACCACCTTGGTCTTGAACTGATCCCAGTACGCGCCCTGCGTGACCGGCAGCCAGGCCGACAGCGTCCCGTCGAGATCGCCGCGCGCCACGCCCTGCCACATCACGCCGGCGGCCACCGGCACGAGCTGCACCGGATAGCCGAGACGCTTCTCGATGATCCGCGCGGCGACGTTCGACGTCGCCACGCTGTCGTCCCAGCCTTCGACGTAGCCGATCTTCAGCGTCGGCTTGGTATCGGCGACGGCGGGCGCCGTCGCGGCCAGCACGGCGGACAGCGCGCCGCACCAGAGCAGTTTTCCGAGGAATTTCATGGTCGACCTCCGTGGGGTGGTGAAAAAAGACGCCTCTCAAGGTTCCTCAACCACAAATCCTCGTTATCGTTGTTTTGCGACACGTCCTTGCTCAACCGCGACGCGCGCCGGCACGGCCCTCTCTATTTGTCGATCACGAGATCGGACAACGGCTTGCTGCAGCACAGCAGCACCATGCCCTGATCGATCTCGCGCTGGCGGATTCCGCCGTTGTGCTTCATATCCACCTCGCCGGACACCAGCTTGACCTTGCAGGTGCCGCACATTCCCTGCGTACACGACGCGGGCAACCGGACTCCCGCCTGACGCGCCGCGTCGA
Source organism: Burkholderia alba (assembly GCF_034721475.1). NCBI lineage: Bacteria > Pseudomonadati > Pseudomonadota > Betaproteobacteria > Burkholderiales > Burkholderiaceae > Burkholderia > Burkholderia alba. Next base: position 146,352 of record NZ_JAWJWL010000009.1, read on the forward strand.
GCACGTGCTGGGCCGCCCCGCAGCTGATGTCGCGATGGCTCTTCGCGAAGCTCACCGTGTATTGCCCCGCGGCAACGCCGCCCGCGCCGTCCGCATCGATGCCGGGCGACGCGTCGCCGGCCAGCGCGTCGGCTTCGGCCGCGCCGTTCGCCGCGAGCGTCTCGAACGAGAAGCTTTCCTCGTGATAGCGGCCGCGCTCGAAGCCCGCTTCGTCGAGCAGATCGCGCACCGCCTTCATGTAGGGCGCGGGACCGCAGGTGAAGATCTCGCGCTCCATGAAATCCGGCGCGATCAGCTTCAGCAGCGCCAGCGACAGATAGCCGGTCACGCCGTGCCAGCTGGTGCGCGCGCCGACCCGCTCGCAGACGAACGACGTGCGGAAATTCGTATGGTTGGCGGCGATCAGGTCCAGCTCGCGCGAGAAGATGATGTCGTCCGGCGTGCGCGCGCTATGCACGAACACGATATCGCGGTCCTCGGCGAGGTCGTGGTGCGCGCGGCTCATCGACATCAGCGGCGTGATGCCGGAGCCCGCCGACAGAAACAGATACTTGCGCGCCGGATGCCGCGCGCAGGTGAAGTCGCCCGCCGGCCCGAGCACGCGGATCGACGCGCCCGGCTGCAGGTGGTCGTGCAGCCAGTTCGACACCTTGCCGCCCGGCACCCGCTTCACCGTGATCGACAGCGTGTGCGGCCGCGCCGGCGACGACGAGATCGTGTAGCAGCGGTTGATCGTCTCGCCGTCGATATCGAGTTCGAGTGTGACGAACTGGCCCGGCTCGAACGCGAACGAGCGGCCCTGAGGCGAACGGAAGAAAAAGCTCTTCACGTCGTGCGTCTCCTGCCGCACCTGGCAGCACACCAGCGTTTCCTCCAGATCGCTCGTCCAGCGCTCCGGCAGCGCCTGCCAGAATGCGGGACGGGTCACGCGGCTGTCGGCCGGTTCGAAGTTCGCGGCATCTCGCATCATGTGTTGCTCCGCCCTTGCTATGCGCCGATCTTCGCGGCGAGCCGGCCGATGTACCAGGCCGAGAATTTTTCGACGAGGCCTTCGGTGTACGGCGAGTACGGCCCCGGTTCATACGCGCTGCTGCCCGCGCCGCGCTGCGAGAATTCGACGAGCGCGCGGTCCTGGTCGTTGGTCGCGTTCCACACGGCGGTCAGGTTCTTCACGTCGTAGTCGATGCCTTCCTTCGCGTCCTTGTGCACGAGCCACTTGGTGCGCACAAGCGTCTCGCCCGCGGACAGCGGAATCACCGAGAACGTCACGATGTGATCGCTCATGAAGTGATGCCACGAATTCGGCTGGGTCCAGAACGACAGGCCGCCGAGATCCGCCTGGCGGAATTCGCCCAACAGCTTCTTCGATGCGACCTTCGCGTCCAGCGTCTGCGACTCGCCGCTGCGGTCGAGCGGCAGGCGCTGGGTGCGGAAGCCGGTCGTATCGCTCAGGCGGTCGACCTCGACCGACGGCAGGTCGAGCGCTTCCCATTGGGCCGCGCGTTCGACGCAGGTGCGCTCGAACGCCGCCATGCCTTCCGCGTTGGCGGGCGAAGGCTGGTAGCCGAAACCGTATTCGTACAGCGAGATCGTCAGCTCGGGATGGTTCGCCACGCAGTGATAGCACTCGCGGTTGTTCTCCATCGTCAGCTTCCAGTTGCCCTGTTCGATGATGTCGATCTGCGCGGCGATCTTCGTGTTCGGCAGGTCGTGCGGCAGCAGATACGGCTCCATCGCCGCGCGCATCACCGCGAAATCGGCCGGCGGCTCGTCGGCCAGACAGACGAACAGCAGGCCCGCGAGGTTCTGCAGATGCACCGGCTTCAGGCTGTGCTTGCAACGGTCGAACTTCTCCCCCATGTGCTCGGCGAACATCAGCTGGCCGGTCAGGTTGTAGGTCCAGCTGTGATACGGGCAGACGATATTGCCGACCGACCCCTTGTCCTCGTTGCAGAGCCGCGCGCCGCGATGGCGGCATACGTTGTGGAACGCGCGGATCGCCATGTCGTCGTCGCGCACGATCAGGATCGAATCCTGCCCCAGTTCGACCGTCACGTAGTCGCCCGGCTCGGGTACGTCCGGCTCGATCGCCACCTGAATCCAGTGCTGCCGGAAGATCGCGTCCATGTCGAGCGCGAAGATCTCCTCGCTCCGGTAGAACGGCGCCTCCAGGCTGTAACCCGCTTTGCGGCGCTCCACCAGCGCGCGAATGTCTGCCGATACTTTCATCGTCTGCTCCGGATTCCTTGCTTTCCCAGGTGTTTGCCGACAGGCATGGGGGTGTTTTTCAGTAATCGATGAGTTGATGCTCGCGCAAATACGCGAGAATCACTTGTGCTTTTTCGACCGAACTCCCGTTAATTACGACGTTTCCGCCACGGCTTTCGGTGGTGGTCGCGGACAGCATCCGCGCATGCCCGGAGCGCTTCTCCGCCGCCGCCAGCTTCACCGGCTTGCGCTCCGCCGGCGCGCTGGACCAGTGCGCGGCGTCCGTCGCGGCAGGCGGCGCGACGCGCAGCGGCTTGACGACGCCCGCGCGCAGCCGGGCATACGCATAGCGCGGCTGCGCATTGGCCAGCGGATGTACCGCGACCACGGCGGGCAGGCTCGCGTCGACCCGCCGGCGCAAACCTTTCGGCAAGAATTGCCGTACCTCTACGCGGCCGGCCTCGACCGCGATGTCCACGGCCGCGCCGACCAGCGGATAACCGAGCGCCGCGGCGACCCGGTACGGCAGCATCCCGGTGTCGTACGCGCCTTCCGCGCGCGTGCCGGTGAGCACCAGGTCGTAGCCTTGCACGCGGGCCGCGAGCGCCGCGGCCGCGTCCTCGTGCGGCGCGCACGCGAGCACCTCGACGTCGCGCGCGCCGAACGCCAGATAGTCGGCGAGCGCCGCGTCGCCGGCGTCGCCGGCATGAAATACGTCGAGTTGCGCCGCATGGCGCGCCGCGAGCGCGCGGCCGAGTTCGAGCGCCGCCGCGTCGTTGCGGCTGTGGCGCGACACGCCGCTCACCGGGTGACGGCCGACCGACACCAGCACGGCGATGCGTTCCAGCTTGCGGATGGCGTTCATGCCGCGACTCCTTCCAGTTCCGGCGCCTGCGCGACGCGCCGGCCGCGCGTGCGCGCCGCGTCGACCTGTTCGATCAACGCGGCAATGGTCGCCTGCGCGTCGCCGACGATCGTCAGGTTCGCGCGCTTCGCGATCGGCGCGCTGCCGTCGAGATTCACCGCGATCACGTGGCGGCAGTCCTTGATCCCCTGCAGATGCTGTACCGCGCCGGAGATGCCGAACGCGATATAGACGCTCGCCTCGACGGTCTTGCCGGTCGCGCCCACCTGCTTGTCGCGGCTGAAATGGCCGTTGTCGACGGCGACCCGGCTCGCCCCGATCGCCGCGCCGAACACGCCCGCAAGCCGCTCGAACGCCGCGATGTCGGTCACGCCGTTGCCGGCCGACACGATGAAATCGGCTTCCTCCAGCGCCACTTGAGCCGCATCGATCTCCTCGATGCCGAGATCGCGATAGGGGCCGTCGGAGTGGCCCGCGTCGACCAGGAAATCGGCGGCGAGCCGCCGTCCCGCGCCGACGAACGGCAGCTTCGGATCGACGGCGTTCGGCGCGAGCAGCACGACGTCGGGCAGCGCGCGCGTCGCGAAGGTCCGCTTCGCGTCTGCGTACACGCCGACATGCCGCGCATCGATCTCGACCACCTGGGTCGCGACGCTCACGTTCAGCGACGCCGCATAGCGGCGGCCCAGATCGCCGTCGCCGGTGGCGTTGTCCGGTATCAGCACGTGACGCGGCGACAGCGCGGCCGCGCATGCGTGCAGCGCCTGCAGCTCGCGCTCCGGCGCGAAACCGCGCCGGTCGAAGCCCGCCAGTTCGATCAGCCGGTCCACGCCGAGCGCGGCCGGATCGTCCTTCAATTCGCCGAACACCAGCAACGCCACCTCGGTATCGGCGCCGGCGATCAGCGCGGCCGCCGCCACCGTCTGCCGGGCGTGTTCGTCGAGCGCGCCGCGCTCGCTGTGCGCGGCGACCAGCAGTACGTGCCGCACGTCGGCGCTCGCGCGCAATGGCTTGACCGCCGATGCGCCGTGCGCGGCGCCCGACCAGGGCAGCGCGCTCGCATCGGCGCTGCCCGCCTCGCCGAGCGTGATGCGTTTCAGGCCGCCGGCCGTGACGACGAACGGCCGGCGCGGATCGATTCGTTTGAGCGTAGTCATCGGGTCACTCCAGTGCGGCGGCGACGAGTTCGGCGACATCGAGCACGTCCGGGCGCGGGCCGACCACGCCTTCGAGCATCGCGGTGCAGTTCGGGCAGCCGACCGCCACCACGTCCGCGCCGATCGCGCGCGCGTCGGCGATCCGGATGTCGGGAATCCGCTGCTTGCCGGGAATGTCGGTCAGCGGCGCGCCGCCGCCGCCGCCGCAGCAGCGGCCGCGCATCCCGTTGCGCTCCATCTCGACGACCTGAATGCCGATCGTCTTCAGCAACTTGCGCGGCGCGTCGGTTTCGCCGTTGTAGCGGCCCAGATAGCAGGGATCGTGATACGTGATCCGCTTGTCGCGCAGCGCGTCGGCGGCTTTCGGCGCGATCCGGCCCGCCGCCGCCAGCTCCGCGACGAAACTCGTGTGATGCTTGACCGCGTAGCGGCCGCCGAGCGCGCGGTATTCGTTGCGCAGGCTGTGCATCACGTGCGGATCGGCGGTGACGATCTGCTGGAACGACAGCGCGTCGAGCGTGCCGATCAGCCGCTTCGCCATCTGCTGGAAGGTGGCTTCGTCGCCGAGCCGGCGGGCCGTGTCGCCCGTATCCGTTTCCGCGCGGCCGAGCACCGCGTAATCGACGCCCGCCTTGTTCAGCACCTTGACGAGCGCGCGCAGCGTGCGCTGGTAGCGCATGTCGAAGCCGCCCTCGCCGACCACCAGCAGCACGTCGACCGGCCGGCCCGGCTGCGCGACCGGGGCGCTCAGGTCGACCGACCAGTCGTAGCGCGCGGCCGTGTCGTAGCCGCCCATCGTGCCGGTCTCGCGCAGGTTCGCGAGCATGTCGGCGCCCTTGCCCGGCACGGTGCCGTGCACGAGCGTCTGGTTGCGCCGCATGTCGACGATCGCGTCGACATGCTCGATCAACATCGGACACTCCTGCACGCACGCGCGGCAGGTGGTGCACGACCACAGCGTGTCCGCCTCGATCAGGCCCGACACGATCGGGCCGCGCGGCTCGCCGCGGTGGCCGCCGACCGGGATGCCCGGTGTCGGGCTGCCGGCATAGGCGGCATCGGTGCCGCCCGCCATCCCGGTGACGAGATCCTGGATCAGCTTCTTGGGATTGAGCGGCTGTCCTGCCGCGAACGCCGGACACGCCGCCTCGCACTTGCCGCACTGCACGCACGCATCGAAGCTCAGCAACTGGTTCCAGCGGAACTCGGCCGGCTGGCCGACGCCGTACTCGCTGCGTTCGATCTCGGGCAGCTTGAGCGCGGTCGGCGGAGTGGCCGCGCCGTCGCCGGTGTACGCCGTCCGGTTCGACGCGAAGCGCTCCTGGCGCGGATGAAACGCGAGATGCAGCAGGCCCGCGATCGCGTGCTTCATCGGACCGCCGCGCGCCGCGCCGAACGTCATCGCGAACGCGCCGACGCCGATCAGCAGCGCGCACAGCACCGCGAACGCGCCCGACATCGCGGCGGCCGGCACCAGCACGAACAGGGTCAGGCCGAGCGCGAACGCGCCCAGCAGCCACGGCAGCGTATTCCACGGGCCGCGCGACAGGCGCGCGGGCACCTGCTTCGCATGGCGGCGGCGCCACACGAACACCGCGCCGACCAGCATCGCGAGCGCCGCGACGAGGATCAGCCGGTCGAGCCACGGCGAGTAGATCGCCAGCCCGTAGTTGACGAACACCAGCGCGAGCGCCGCGATCGCGCCGCCGGCCGTCGCCACGTGGGTCTTCGCGATGTACGGATCGCGCGCCACCACGTGATGCAGGTCGACGAAATAGCGTTTCGGGATCGCGAACAGCTGGGCGACCCCGAACGCGCCCGGGGCCGTCGCCCGGCCGAGGCGCCAGTACGACGCGCGCTTCGCGACCGCGAACGCGAGCCCCGCCACCGACAGCCACAGCAGCGCGGTAATCAGGAAGGCCGGATTCATCGTCAGAAATCCTTGGTGAGCCGCAGCGCGTCGTAGATCGCGCCGTGGATGTTGTGCATGGAGATGCAGTCGCCGACGCGGAACAGCAGGAAGCGGCCGTTGCCCAGCGCCTCCGACAGCGACGGCTGCGGCTCGGCCGCGAACAGCTTGTGCACGTCCACCTGCCCCCGGTTCACCGATTCCGGCTTGAGCTTCCAGTACAGCGCATCGTTCGGCGTGACGCCGTTCTCGATCACGACCTGGTCGACCGCGCGCTCCTCCTGCTCCTCGGTGTACTCGTTGCGCAGCACCGCGATCTTCTTGCCGTCCTCTTCGTAGACGCGGTCGAGCCAGTAGTTCGGCGTATGGATCACGCCCTGCGCGTAGAGCCGCCGGTAGAAGATCGGGAAGGTCGTGCCGCCGCAGTCGTCGGCCACCTTCACGTCCGGCGTGACGATCTCCACCTTCGAGCCCCGGCTCGAGATGAAATCGGCGACACCCGCGCCCGCATGCGTGCTGACGCCGTCGTAGACGAGCACGTTCTGCTTCGGCTCGACGCGGCCCGACAGGATGTCCCACGAACCGACGGCGAGCCCCTGCTCGACGCCCCAGTCCGGCACCTGGTTCGTGAAGCTCGAGCCGCCCGTCGCGAGCACGATGATGTCCGGCTTCTCCGCGAGGATCAGCTTCTCGTCGGCCGCGACGCCCAGCCGGCGATCGACGCCGAGGCGCTTGGTCTCCATGTCGAACCAGCGGACGATGCCCGCCATCTGCTCGCGCTGCGGCGCCTTCGCGGCCAGCATGATCTGGCCGCCGACTTCCGGATTCTTCTCGAACAGCACGACGTCGTGGCCGCGCAGGCGCGCGACGCGGGCCGCCTCGAGCCCCGCCGGCCCCGCGCCGACCACCACCACCTTGCGCTTCGGACCGCGCGACTTCTCGATCACGTGCGGCATCGTCGCCTCGCGCGACGTCGCGGCGTTCTGCACGCACAGCACGTCGAGCCCGTTGTACTGGCGGTCGATGCAGTAATTCGCGCCGACGCATTGCTTGATCTCGTCCTCGCGGCCGTCGCGGATCTTGATCACCATGTGCGGGTCGGCGATCTGCGCGCGCGTCATGCCGACCAGGTCGACCATGCCGTTCGCGAGCAGCCGCTCCGCCTGGCCCGCGTCGCGGATGCTCTGCGCGTGCATCACCGGCACCTTGACGACCGACTTGATGCCCGCCGCGAGATGCACGAACGGCTCGGGCGGCAGCGCCATCGGCGGCATGCAGTTCGCGAGCGTGTTGTGGGTGTCCGCGCCGGAGCCGATCACGCCGAGGTAGTCGATCAGGCCGCTCTCCGACATCGCCTGCGCGATCTCCTTCAACTGCTCGTGGTCGAGGCCGTCCTCGTGGAATTCGTCGCCGCACATGCGCAGGCCGACGCAGAAATCCTTGCCGACCGCCTCGCGCACCGCCTGCAGCACCTCGGTGCCGAAGCGCAGGCGGTTCTGCAGGCTGCCGCCCCATTCGTCGGTGCGGAAGTTGGTGCGCGGGCTCCAGAACTGGTCGATCAGGTGCTGGTGCGCGGCCGAGATCTCGATGCCGTCCATGCCCGCATCCTTCACCCGCTTCGCGGCGGCGGCGAAATCGCCGATGATCCGGCGGATTTCCTCCGGTTCGATGATCTTCGCGTTGCCGCGGTGCACCGGCTCGCGCACGCCCGACGGCGACATCAGGTGCGGCCAGTGCTCGCCGTGAAACGCCGAGCGGCGGCCCATGTGGGTCGCCTGGATCATGATCTTCGCGCCGTGCCGGTGCATCGCCTCGGCGAGGCGCGCGAGCGGATCGACGATCCTGTCGGTCGACAGGTTCACCGATTTCCACCAGCCTTGAGGGCTGTCGATCGACACGGGGCTCGATCCGCCGCACACGGCGAGGCCCACGCCGCCCTTGGCCTTTTCCTCGTAGTAGCGGATGTAGCGGTCGCCCGGCAGGCCGCCGGGTTCCGCATAGACTTCGGCGTGCGCCGTGCTGACGATCCGGTTGCGCAGCGTGAGCTGGTTGAGCGTCAAGGGTTTGAACAGGTGGGGATAGCGCATCGCGGGCGACCTCTGGCGTTCTCGGGGCGTTGTCGGGTACGGAGGAAAGCGGCGTCAGTGCGAAAGCGGCGACACGTCGAACACGCAGTGATCGTGGCCTTGCGCCGCGCAGTGCGCTTCCTCGGAGTACGCGCGCGGCGCGCCCCGGCCTTCCGGCGTCGTGTCGTTGACCCAGTCCATCGCGCCCGCGAACCAGCCGGCGAACATGTAGCAGAGCTTGCCCTCGCGGCCCGGCTGCGCCAGCACGAACGACGAATGGCGCAGCGCGATGCGCGCGCGCGCGCTCGCCGGATCCGCCTCGAGGATCGAGAACAGCCCCCAGCCGCGCTGCGACAGGCGTTTCAGGTAGTGCTCGAACACCGCCATGCCGGTCAGGCCGTGCAGCTTCGCTTCCTTGTCGCACCAGTGGTAGGCCGATTTGTAGCCCGCCTGGTAAAGAATCTCCGCATAGGCGTCGCGGCCGAGCGCGTCTTCCACTGCCGTGTGGTTGTTGGTGAAGAAGTGGCGCGGCACGTACAGCATCGGCAGCGCATCGGTGGTCCAGACGCCGGTATCGGGATCGACGTTGATCGGCAGTTGCGGTTGCATCGTGTGACTCCGTGGGGAATGGCGCCGCGCAGGGCGCGGCATCGTCCGCGCACCGTCGCTCGTCGAGCGGGCGCGTCCTGTTTCGTATCGGTTGGAGGCGGCGGACCGGGTGGCTTACGCGCCCCAGACGTCCTTGAACACGCGCACCCAGTTCTCGCCCATGATCTTGCGGATCCGCGATGCGCTCCAGCCCGCGCGCTCCATCGCGGCGGTCAGGTTCGGGAATTCGCCGATCGTGCGGATGCCTTCCGGATTCACGACCTTGCCGAAGTTCGTCAGGCGGCGGTAGCGCCCCTTGTCGTGCGTCAGCATGTCGAAGAACTCGGTGCTGTAGCCCTGCGTGAAATCGGTGCCGATGCCGACCGCGTCCTCGCCGACCAGGTTCACGACGTAGTCGATCGCCTCGATGTAGTCGTCGACCGTCGCATCGATGCCCCGCTTCAGGAACGGCGCGAACATCGTCACGCCGACGAAGCCGCCCGCGTCGGCGATCTCCTTCAGTTGCGCGTCGCTCTTGTTGCGCGGATGCTCCTTGAGCCCCGACGGCAGGCAGTGCGAATAGCAGACCGGCTTCTTCGAGAACGCGATCGCCTCGGACGACGTGTTGCCGCCGACATGCGACAGGTCGACCATGATCCCGACGCGGTTCATCTCGGTAATCACTTCGCGGCCGAAATCGGAGAGGCCGCCGTCGCGCTCGTAGCAGCCCGTACCGACCAGATTCTGGGTGTTGTAGCAGAGCTGCACGACCCGCACGCCCATGTCGGCGAATGCCTCGATGTAGCCGAGGTTGTCCTCGAACGCATGGGCGTTCTGAAAGCCGAAGATCACGCCCGTCTTGCCTTCCCGCTTCGCGCGCAGGATGTCGTCGGTCGTGCGCACCAGGGTCAGCAGTTCGCTGTTGGCGCGAATCTGCTGCTTCATCAGCGCGATGTTGTCGACCGTCTTGGTGAAGTTCTCCCAGACCGACACCGTGCAGTTGGCGGCGGTGATCCCGCCGCGGCGCATGTCCTCGAACACCGAGCGGTCGAACTTCGAGATGTTCAGGCCGTCGATGATGATGCTGTCCTGGTGCAGCGTGCTCATGAGGTTCTCCAGTCTTGTCGCGTCTTGTCTTGTGTTGTCGTATCGCAGCCGGCCTGCCGGGCGTTCAGTAGATCGGGAAGCGCTCGCACAGCGCGAAGATCTCGCGGCGCACGCGCTGCTCGGTCGCGGGGTCGCCCTCCGGGTTCGTGCGCAGCGCGTCGAACACCTCCAGGATCAGCCTGCCGATGTCGCGGAACTCCGCCGTCCCGAAGCCGCGCGTCGTGCCGGCCGGCGTGCCGAGCCGGATGCCGGAGGTGACCGTCGGCTTCTCGGTGTCGAACGGGATGCCGTTCTTGTTGCAGGTGATGCCCGCGCGTTCCAGCGCCTGCTCGACCTGGGTGCCCTTGAGCCCCTTGGGACGCAGGTCCACCAGCAGCAGGTGGTTGTCGGTGCCGCCCGTCACCAGATCGACGCCGCCCGCCTTCAGTACCTCGCCGAGCGCGCGGGCGTTGGCCAGCACCTGGTCGATGTAGGCCTTGAAATCGCCGTGCAGCGCCTCGCCGAACGCCACCGCCTTGCCGGCGATCACGTGCATCAGCGGGCCGCCCTGCAGGCCGGGGAAGACCGCCGAGTTGATCTTCTTCGCGATCTCTTCGTCGTTGGTCAGCACGAAGCCGCCGCGCGGCCCGCGCAGCGTCTTGTGGGTGGTCGACGTGACGACGTGCGCGTGCTCGACCGGGTTCGCATGGCGGCCCGCGGCGATCACCCCGGCGATGTGCGCCATGTCGACCATCAGCTTCGCGCCGACGGCGTCCGCGATCGCCCGGAATCGGGCGAAGTCGAGCGCGCGCGGATACGCGGAGAAGCCGGCGATGATCAGGCTCGGCTTGTGCTGCCGCGCCAGTTCCTCGACCTGGTCGTAATCGATCAGCAAGGTGTCGCGGTGCACGCCGTACTGCACGGCGTTGAACCACTTGCCGGACAGCGCGGGCTTCGCGCCGTGCGTCAGGTGGCCGCCCGCGTCGAGCGACATGCCCAGCACCGTGTCGCCCGGCTTCGCCAGCGCCAGCATCACCGCGCCGTTCGCTTGCGCGCCCGAGTGCGGCTGCACGTTCGCATAGCCGGCGCCGAACAGCTGCTTGACGCGCGCGATCGCGAGCGACTCGATCTCGTCGGCGAACTCGCAGCCGCCGTAGTAGCGCTTGCCCGGATAACCTTCCGCATACTTGTTGGTCAGCACCGAGCCCTGCGCCTCCAGCACCGCCCGCGACACGATGTTTTCCGACGCGATCAGCTCGACCTGCGACTGCTGCCGCTCGAGTTCCTTCAGGAGCGCGCCGCGCACGGGCGCGTCGCGCTCGGCCAGCGTTTGCGAAAAGAAAGGCTTGGAGTTCGACATGGGGCGTCCGTCACTGAATGAAAAAGGGGCATGCGCAGCGGGCGAAGGACCTGTCGTGAAAGGCTTTCACGCGTTTTTTCACCACCGCTGCCGACGGCTCTATTCTTGTCTTTCGGATTTTTCGCCGATTGATGAATTCAGACGCTTTCTTTGCCTTTTCCGACATTCGCGTCCGTTTTGAACAAGTGACCGGTCGTGCACTTTCGATCCGGCCGGCACCCGCGCGGTGCCTCGGCTGCGCCCGGCCAGTGCGGCCGCTCCCGGATACGGTGCAGCGCAGCATGAAAACCGGCCCGGCCGGCCCGCCGGATCTAGGGTTTAGCCGTATGGCACGCTTGTTGCGCTCGCTCCCAAAATAGCCGGGCCCAGTTCCCCGGCCGCACAAGATTAGATTCAAGGAACGCCTCCCCATGTCGCCCGACCGCACCGCGTCGTTGTCCCACTTCGCGTTCATGCCGCTGCCCAATTTCACGATGATCGCGTTCACGAACGCGATCGAAGTGCTCAGGATGGCGAATTACCTGAGCGGTCAGCCGCTCTACCGCTGGTCGGTCGTCAGCCCGGACGGCGGCCCCGTCACCGCGAGCAACGGACTCACCGTCGACACCGGTCCGGCCGAATGCGTCGGCCAGCCCGACATCGTGTTCGTCTGCGGCGGCGTGGACGTCCAGCATGCGACGAGCGCCGCCCACCTGTCGACGCTGCGCCGCTTCGCGCGCGCGGGCGTGGCGCTGGGCAGCCTGTGCACCGGCACCTACGCGCTGGCGAAATCCGGGCTGCTGGCCGGCTACGCGTGCGCGATCCATTGGGAAAACATGTCGGCGCTGAAGGAGGAATTCCCCGACACGCGCTTCCTGAAGGAACTGTTCGTCGTCGACCGCGACCGGATCACCTGCACCGGCGGCGTCGCGCCGCTCGACATGATGCTGAACCTGATCGCCTCGCGCGTCGGCACGGCGCGCGTGACGCAGATCGCCGAGCAGTTCATCGTCGAGCACGTACGCGACATGAGCGCGCAGCAGCGGATGCCGCTCGTCGCGCGGCTCGGGTCCGCGAACAAGTCGCTGTTCGAGGTGATCTCGCTGATGGAGAACAACATCGAGGAGCCGCTGTCGCGCGAGGAGCTGGCGCGGCTCGCGAACATGTCGCAGCGGCAGCTGCAGCGGCTGTTCCGCGAACACCTCGGGATGACGCCCACGCATTACTATCTGACCTTGCGGCTGCGCCGCGCGCGCGAGCTGCTGTTGCAGACCGACATGTCGATCATGCACATTACAATGGCGTGCGGTTTCCAGTCGGCTTGCCATTTCAGCAAGAGTTACCGCGACGCGTTCGGCACGGCGCCGACGCGCGAACGCCGCAAGCAGGTCGCCCCGCTTGCGCCGCCGGCGCTGCCGACGCTCGGCGCGCCGCTTACTTCACTGGTGCTGCACGCCTGACGGCACGGGGCCGGCCCCGCGCGCGGGCGGCGGCCCGCCCGGACGACGAGCCCTCAGACGTGCAGACCACCCCCGACGCGCTCGCGAGCGCCTACACCGCCTACCTCGATCACCCGGACTGCCTGACCGGCATGCAGCTGGCGCGCGTGCTGCGCACGCACGGCCATGCGCAGGAAGCGATCGGCGTCGCGACACGCTGGGCCGATGCGCTCGACACGCCGCTGAACCTCGCTCAAATGGGCGTCGAGATGAATTTCCTGGGGATGTTCGCGGAGGCGCAACGCCTGCTCGCGCGCTCGATTCCCGGGCTCGCGCACGACCCGAACCTCTACGTCGTGAAGTTCGAGCTGACGATCTCGCTGTATGCGCAAGGCAAATACCACGAAGCGCACGCGCTGTACCGCGAGATCCGCGACAAGGCGTGGCGCGACACGATCGTCGACACGCTCTACCCGGTGCGCAACGGCGACCAGTACGCGTGGGCCAAGGACAAATTCCTCGGCCACGACGATCCGGTCTCGGGCAAGCGCGTGCTGGTGATGATGGAGGGCGGCGTCGGCGATCTGTTCATGTACTCGCGCTACTTCGAGATGCTGAAACGGGAAGGCGCGCTGTCGGTGCACGTGCAGATCGTCGATTCGGCGCGCGGCGTGCTCCATGAGGACGACTGCATCCGGACCGTGGGCGAGCTGGGTTCGCTCCCGCACGACTGCGACTGCGTGACCTGGTTCTTCAATCTGTTCGCGCGCTATCAGACGAGCCCCTATTTCCCCAGCCAGTCGACGCCGTACATCCCGACGCCGCCCGCCCATGCGCTGCCCGAGCCCGTCCGGGCGGCGCTCGCGCCCTCGGCCGGCGGGCCGAGGGTCGGGCTGGTGTGGCGCAGCGGCACCGGCGTGCGTCACGAACCGTATCGCTCGCTGCCGCTGCGCGCGCTCGAACCGCTGCTCGGCACCGCCGGCTACCGCTTCTATGCGCTGCAGGTCGGCGCGCTCGACGACGAGGAGCGCGATCTCTACGCGCGCCGCGGCATCGTCGATCTCGGCCCGGACCTGCATTCGTTCGCGGACACAGCCGCCGTGCTCGGCCAGCTCGACCTGATCGTGTCGATCGATACCGGCACCGCGCACCTCGCAGGCGCGATGGGACGGCCGGTCTGGCTGATGCTGTCGCAAGCGGGCGACAGCCGCTGGTTCGACTGCCGCCGCCATACGCCGTGGTACCCGACGATGCGCTTGTTCAGGCAAACCGCGCTCGGCGACTGGCGCGGCCCGGTCGCCGCGATGACGGACACGCTCGCCGCGGGCGGCGAACCCGGCCTGCGCCTGCGCGACTGACTCCGCGCACCCAGTGCAAAACGGCCCGCGCCGCGCCTGCCGGCGCTGCGCGGGCCGTCGCCGGCTCGGCGGCGTCAGGCCGCGTTCAGCATGCCGTGCGGATCGATCACGAACTTGCGGGGCGCGCCGCCATCGAATTTCCGGTAGCCGTCAGGCGCCTGGTCGAGCGAGATCACCGACACGTTGACGATCTTCGCGATCGGCAGACGATCGAACAGGATCGCCTGCATCAGGTTGCGACTGTACTTGAGCACGGGCGTCTGGCCGGTATGGAACGTATGCGACTTCGCCCAGCCGAGCCCGAAGCGGATGCTCAGGCTGCCGTGCTTCGCCGCGACGTCGGTCGCGCCCGGATCGTCCGTCACGTACAGGCCCGGAATCCCGATCGCGCCGGCCGGCCGCGTAATTTCCATCAGCGAGTTCAGCACCGTGGCCGGCGCTTCTTCCGCGTGGCCCGCCGAACCGTGGCCATGCGCCTCGAAGCCGACGCAATCGACCGCGCAGTCGATCTCCGGCTTGCCGAGGATCTGCTCGATCTGCTCGCCGAGCGTCGCGTCCTTCGACAGGTCGACCACTTCGAAGCCCATCGCCTTCGCGTGCGCGAGCCGTTCGGCGTTCATGTCGCCGACGATCGTGCAGGCCGCGCCGAGCAGCCGCGCCGACGCGGCCGCGGCCATCCCGACCGGCCCCGCGCCCGCGACGTACACGGTCGAGCCGGGCTTCACGCCCGCCGACACGGCGCCGTGATAACCGGTGGGCAGGATGTCCGACAGGCAGGTGAGGTCGCGGATCTTTGCCATCGCGCGATCGCGGTCGGGAAATTTCAGCAGGTTGAAATCGGCGTACGGCACCAGCACGTACTCGGCCTGACCGCCGATCCAGCCGCCCATGTCGACATAGCCGTAAGCGCCGCCCGCGCGCGACGGGTTGACGTTCAGGCACACGCCCGTTTGCTGCTCCTTGCACATCACGCAGCGTCCGCACGCGACGTTGAACGGCACCGACACCAGATCGCCGAGCTTCAGCGTTTCCACGTCGCGGCCCACTTCGATCACCTCGCCCGTGATCTCGTGGCCGAGCACGAGACCGACGGGCGCCGTGGTGCGGCCGCGCACCATGTGCTGATCCGATCCGCAGATATTGGTGCTGACCACTTTCAGGATCACCCCGTGCCCGATCGCCCGCCCGCTCGGATCGACCATCTTCGGATAGTCGATCGACTGCACCTCGACCTTGCCCGGCCCCTGATACACGACACCTCGGTTGCTGCTCATCGCATTGTCTCCATGTCTCGTTGGCTTCGCACCGCGTCGGCCCATCCGGCGCCGTCGGGCGCGCGGGTCTGGCGGCGAGCCCTTCGAGGGTAGTCCGGCGGCCGGGGCCGCGAACGTGCAAAAACCGACATGGGTTTGCTCGCGGCCGACATGGGCGCGGCGCGTTCGCGGCCGCGCGCGGCCGGCGCGAGCGCGACATCGCCCCGCCGCGCGTCCGGACCCTCAATGCGCGCCGGCGCGACGGCCGGACTTGAAGCCGTGCGCGCCCGCCCGCCAGACCACGCCCAGGCCGCACAGCGCCAGCAGGACCAGCGCCCAGGGGAAAGACGCGGCTCCGCTGCGCGCCAGCAACGCGCCGCCCGCCAGCCCGCCGGCCGCCACCGCGAGATTGAAGACCGTGACCAGCATCGACTGGGCGACGTCGGCGCCGTCCCCCGCCGCGTCGGCGATCGCGGTCTGCAACAGCGTCGGCGCGCCGCCGAAGGTCAGCCCCCATGCCGCGATGCCCGCGAACACGGCCGCCGGCGATCCGCCGCCGATGCCCAGCGCCAGCGCCGCGAACGCGAAGACCGCCAGGCTGAGCAGGGTCAGCGTGCGCAGCGCGCGGTCCACCAGCAAGCCCGTCGCCCAGATCCCCCCGAGGGACGCGAGTCCGAACAGCAGCAGCGCCACGTCCACCCGGCGGCCCAACCCCACCGAGACAAGATACGGCGCGATGTACGTATACAGAATGTTGTGCGCCAGGATCCACATGAAGACCACCGCCAGCACCGGACGGACGCCCGGCGTCGGGAAGATGCGGCGCAGCGGCTGCCGCTGATGCGCGGCCTGGCCCGGGTAGTCCGGCACGCCGAACCGCACCCACGCGAACAAGGCCAGCGCCAGCGCCGACATGATCCAGAACACGCCGCGCCAGTCGACCCAAGCGCCAAGCCAGGCGCCGAGCGGCACGCCCAGCGCCAGCGCGATGGGCTGGCCGACGCCCACCACCGCGAGCGCGCGCCCCTGCAGACGGCGCGGCACCAGCCGTCGCGCATAGCCCGCCAGCAGCCCCCACACGATGCCGGCGGACATGCCCGCCACGAAGCGCGCCGCGAGCGTGACGGCATAGCTGCCGGACCAGGCGGTCACGGTGTTGAACACCAGCAAGCCGCCGACGGCCAGCAGGAACAGCGGCCGCCGGCGCCAGCCGCGCGTCGCGATAACCGCCGGGATCGCGGCCAGCACCGATCCCAGCGCGTACAGCGTCACGCACTGCCCCGCCAGCGCTTCGGACACGCCCAGCCCCTTGCCGATCTGCGGCAGCAGCCCGGCCGGCAGGGTTTCGGTCATGATGGCGATGAACCCCGCCATCGTGAACGCCAGCAGCCGCCCTGTCGGCAGGCGCTCGACCGGCGCGTCGAACCGCGCGGCCGCCCCCGGTCCATCGTCAATCCTCATGTTCATGTTCGTGCACTCGTGCAATGTAGTGACGGGCGCCTCGCGAGCGCCGCGCCGCCGGACCGGTCGTGAAGTCTCAGGCGAGATACGACGCCGCCATGTCCTTGTCTCCATGCCCCGCCGCCAGCGCGCGCCGGAAACGCTGCAGCCCGGCCTGCGCGGCATCCGCCTGCACGCCCGCCCGGGCCGCCGCATCGACCACCAGCTGCGCGTCCTTCACCGCGTTGGCAATGGAGAAACTGACCGCGTAATCATCCGCCAGCATGGCCGCCGCCTTGAGCTGGAAGTAACCGCTGTCCATCGGACCGCCGCCGACCACCTCGACCACCAGGGCCGGATCGACGCCGAGCGCCCGCGCGATCAGCAGGCTTTCGGCAATCCCGTGGGTCAGCGCGAACGCCCAGCTGTTGAGCGCGAGCTTCAAACGGCTGCTCGCGCCCGCCGATTGCGCTACCCAGACGGTGCGTTTGCCGATCGCGTCGAACACGGCTTGCGCCTTTTGCCGGCCCTCGAGCGGGCCGGACGCCAGCACGATCAGCTGCCCCTGTTCCGCCGGCTGGCGCGTGCCTTGCACGGGCGCGTCGTAGAACACGAGCCCGTGCCGCGCGGCGTACGCCCCGAGCGCATCGGCGGCCTCGACGCCGACCGTGCTCAATTGCAGCCACACCGCGCGCGCCGACAGCGCGGGCGCGGCGGCCTCCATCGCCGCCATCACGGCGGCGCCGTCCTTGAGCACCGTCACGACGAGATCGGCGCCGCGCACCGCCTCGGCGGGCGTCGGGAACACATCGACACCGTCGGCCGCCAGCGCTTGCGCCTTCGTCGGCGTACGGTTCCACGCCCGCACGGCGAACCCGCGCCGCTTCAGGTTGCGCGCCACGGGCGCGCCGATCAGCCCCGTGCCGAGGACGGCGACGACGGGGGCGTGTTGAGCATCGGTCATGAGTGAACTCCGGTCAGGTAAAAAGGATCGAATAATTTCTGGAACGATCAGTCCAGAATTGAGCGAAAGAAAACGACGGCTGCCCGGCAAAGCCGCCGCAACCGCCGGTCGGAGACTAAAACGTACTCAGCGCGACGTCGAGCACATCGAGCAGACGCTGACGCCGCCCCTGGGGCGCACTGCCCTTGCTCAGCACCCTCATGCCCTGAATCGTGTTGACGAAAAAACGCGCCAGCGCGCGCGGATTCCGGTCGGACGCGACATCGCCTTCCTGCTGGCCGCGAACGATCAGTTTTTCCAGCGCCTTCTCCAGGCGCAGAAAGTTCTGCGCGACCAGTTCCGCCACCGGCTCGTCATGCCCGGCCAGTTCGAGCGTCGCATTGGCGACCAGACACCCGCGCCGCTGCGTATCGTCGAGTTCCTCGTCGACGATGCGCATCAGCAACCGCCGGACCAGCGCCTTGGCGGAGCCGGATTCGGCCAGCAGCGCGACGTTGACGGTGGTCAGCGCGTGATACCGGCGCAGCGCCTGCTGATAGAGATCGTGCTTGCTCTCGAAGGTGTTGTACAGGCTGCTGCGCGACAGCCCGGTCCCTTCGATCAGATCCTGGATCGAGGTTGCCGCGTAGCCGCGCTGCCAGAACACCTGCATCGCGGCATCGGCAATCTCGTCGGGTTCGAATTCCTTGGGACGCATCTCGGTTCGCTCATTCTGGAACAATCGTTCCAGTAAATATACGAGCGCCTTGCCCGTTCGTCAAGGCCGAGTGCGTTTCCGTCGAGAGGCTGCCGGAATCGATGCAGAGACGGGAAGACGGCGGTATGCGGCAGTCGATACAAAGCGGGACCGCCGGGACCACGAGCCATCCGGCCGCGTGCGTCGCCAGTCGCTTTGCCCTCAACAGGCGACGATGCCTGAGCGCGTCCTGACAGATCTGACAGCGCATGCGCCCTTTTCCGCATCACATAGTGAACACCCGTTGGATCATTTGACGCTGCCCCCGAAGTTCACCATATTGCGAGCCTGTCCTCCCGGCCGTATCTCGTCGCTCCCTCCACCCATCACAGGAGAAAGGCATGAAACGTCACCCAGGCCGGCTGCTCGCCGGCAGCGCCGTTTGTTTCGCATTCCTGCTCAATACGCCGGTTCATGCCGATCCGGTTGCCGCCAACACCAGCACGGCGCTGTCGCTGACGCCGCCGATGGGTTTCAACGACTGGGCCCGGTTCCAGTGCCAGGCGCAGGCGCCGTTGGACGGCACGTCGCGCGCGGGCTACTCGTTCCAGCGTTTCATGCAGGACCAGGCAAGCGCGATGAGCCAGGCGGGCTTGGTCAGCGCCGGCTACACGCTGCTGATGGTCGACGACTGCTGGATGGCGCGCAATCCGTCGGGCCAACTGCAGGGCGCGACCACCTGGGGCGGCTCGAGCCAGCCCGGCTTCGACCCGGATCTCACCGCCTATGCGACGTCGATCCATTCGCTCGGCATGCTGGCGGGCCTCTACAACACGTCGGGCGCCGCGACCTGCCAGGGCGTCGCGGCGGGCGAGCAGGGCCACCAGCAGCAGGACGCGAAAACCTACGTCGGCTGGGGCATCGACGCGCTGAAGCTCGACAACTGCGGCGCGACCGGCAACGCGACCCCGCAGCAGCTGTTCACGACGATGGCGAACGCGCTCGGCAGCGCGAGCGCGAACACGACGCGCAAGATCCTGTTCGACGAATCCGCGCCCGCCGGCTACGGCCCGTCCGGCGCGACGAAGTACGAAACGCTCGCGTGGGTCCGCCCGCTCGGTCAGATGTGGCGCACCGGCCCGGACATCGAGACCACGTCGATCAACGCGAACGGCCAGGCAGCCGGCGACCCGTGGAATTACTTCAACGCGAACGCCTATCAGGAAGGTGTCTACCAGAGCTACAACGACACGGTCGCGCTGTCGCGCTACGTGTCGCCCGGCAACTGGAACGACCCGGACCAGCTGCTGATCGGCGACAACGGCATGACGACGGCCGAGGAGCGCAGCCAGATGGCGCTGTGGTCGGTCATGGCCGCGCCGCTCATCATCAGCGCCGATACGCGCAAGTTCGTCGCCAACCCGCAGGACGCGCATCTGCGCGATTCGCTCGCGATCCTGACCAACGCGGAGGTGATCGCGGTCGACCAGGACAAGCTCGGGATCGGCGGCTACCGCGTGTCGCGCGACGATCCGTCGACGACCGCCGGCATCGACGTGATCGCCAAGCCGCTCAGCGACGGCGCGCTCGCCGTCGTCGTGCTGAACAAGGGCGACGCCGCGGTGAACACCACGCTGCCGCTCGCCAGCCTCGGCTACAGCGGCGCACCGTGCACGGTCGGCGTGCGCGATCTGTGGGCGCACACCACGACGACGGCCACGACGCGCCTGAACCTGTCGATCGGCGCGCACGACAACGCGATGGTGAAGCTGACCGGCGTATGCGGCGGCTGGGCACCGACCGGCGAGATCGAGGCGACCCAGACCAGTTGGGGCACGACGCCGCTGTGCGTGAATGCCGCCCGGCCGGCCGCCGGCGCGGCGATCGCGCTCGCCACCTGCACGGCGAGCGCCACGCAGCGCTGGACCCGCAACGCGAATCGCACGATCCAGCTCGCCGGCACCGGGCTGTGCGTCAGCTCGACCGCGCCGGGCAGTGTCGGCGCGGTCAACGGCGCCTCCGGCCAGTGGGCGACGCTCGCCTCGTGCAACGCGCAAGACACGAAGCAGGTGTTCACGTACAAGCTGGCGGGCCAGCTTGTCGCGGCGTCCAACTCGACCTGCGTCGACGTCTATCAAGGCGCGGTCGGCACGACGGGCACGCCGATCGACTTGTATCCGTGCGGCGTCAACCAGTCGAACCAGCTGTGGGCCGCGCCGCATCTGAGCGCGCCGGCCAGTTGACGGCGCCGCGGACCGGCACGGACGACACGCCCGGCTCTCGGCGGGCGTGTCGCTCGAGGCGGCGGGTCGGTTCGCCTTCGCGCAACCGGAATGGCGCGGCGTTGGGTTCGCCGTGATTCGGCGCGAAGCGGGAGGCCGGAGGCGGCTTGCATCCTTTGCGCCTCTCGCCTCTCGCCTCTCGCCTCTCGCCTCTCGCCTCTCGCCTCTCGCCTCTCGCCTCTCGCCGATCCCGCTCCAGGTTCCCGCTCCCATGCGCCGCCCGCCACATCGGATGCTCACGCCCACCCGGCCCCGAACCCCGCTCGCTCACCGCCCCTGATTCTCCCGGATCACATCGGCTACGGCCGCGTCGGCCTCGCTCGCGAAGCTGTCGTGAATGCGCGTGCCCTGCGCGGGCAGCGGCGCCTCGCCGTCGAGCAGATGTCCGCTGCGCACATGCGTGTCGACGTCCACGCGCATCGATAGCCCGACCCGCAGCGGATGCGCGGCCAGATCGGCCGCTTCGATCGAGATCACGACCGGCACGCGCTGCACGACCTTGATCCAGTTGCCCGCCGCGTTCTGCGACGGCAGCATCGAGAACGCGCTGCCGGTGCCGGCCGAGAATCCTTCGACGCGCCCGCGATACACCACCTTCGATCCGTAGATATCGGACACGATCCGCACCGGCTGTCCCGCCCGCATGTTGCGGATCTGCCCTTCCTTGAAATTCGCCTCGACCCACAGCCGCTGCAGCTGGATCACCGACATCAGCGGCACGCCGGGGCCGACCTGCTGTCCGACCTGCACCGAGCGCTGTCCGACCGTGCCGTCGACCGGCGACACGATGGCCGAACGCTTCAGGTTGCGCAGCGCAAGCCTGAATTGCGCGGCGGCCTGGATCACCGCCGGGCTCTCGTCGACCGGCAGCCGCGTCCCTAGCGCACGCGCCGCGTCGAGCTGCGCCTGCGCGCCCGCCAGATTCGCCTGCGCGCCCGCGACGGCTGCCCGAGCCCGGGCCAGCTCCTCCGGCGACACCACCTCGACCGACGCGTGATCGCGCGCGGCGAACGCGCGCTGCGCGAGTTCGAGATCGGCCGTGCGCGCGTTCACCGCCGCCACGTACATCGCATTGGAGATCCTCGCGTTCGCGACCTGCCGCACCGCCTGCGCGAGTTGCGCCTTCGCCTGCGCATAGGCGACCGCCGCCTCCGTGTCGTCGAGCTTCACCAGCGGCTGGCCCGCGCGCACCCGCTGCGTGTCGCTGACGAGCACGTCGGTCACGGTGCCGGGAATCTGCGCGGCGATCTGCACGATGTCGCCCGCGACGTACGCATCGTCGGTGTCCTCGCTGAAGCGCGCACCGACGAACCAATAGACAACGGCCGCCACGGCCGCCGCGGCGACGCAGCCGAACAGGATCGCGAAACGACGGCGGCGCACCGCCCGCTTCGCGCCGAGCGCGGCTTCGCCGGGTGACGCCTGCGCGGCATCGCGATAGGCATGGGGAGAGTCGTCGTGCATTCAGTCGAAGTGCGAGTCGGTCAAACGGTCATGGGAAGGAAAAGCCACATCGAAATGCGTGAGCGGCGGCCCGGCGACCTTGCTCGCGTCGAAGCCGCCGCCCAGCGCGCCGACCAGCCCGACGCGCAGCATCCGGCGGCGCGCCTGCAGATCGACCAGCTGCGTCCGTTCGTCGATCAGCGTCAGCGACGCGAGGTCGATGTCCTTTTGCATCGCGAGACCGCGCCGGTGCCGTTCGTCGGCGATCGATACGATCCGCTGCGCGGCGTCCACCGAGCGGGCCTGCTGCGCAACCAGCGTATCCACCGTCGCGATCGAGGTCAATTGCTGCGCGACCTGCCCCAGCGCCTCGTCGACCGTCTTGTTGTACAGAGCGATCGCGACGTCCGCGCTCGCGACGTCGCCGGACAGCTTCGCCTTGAGCCGCCCGCGATCGAAAATCGGCAGCGACACGGCGGGCCCGATCGAACCCGCCAGCGCCTGATGCGACAACAGCGACGCGGGCGTCAGCGCCAGCAGGCCGCCGAACGCGACCAGGTTCACGTCCGGATAGAACTGCGCGCGGGTGCCGTCGACGGTCGAATAAGCCGCCTCCACGCGCAGCCGCGCCGCGACGATGTCGGGGCGTCGACCGAGCAGATCGACCGGCAGCCGCGCCGGCAGCGGCGCGTCGACCAGGTCCGCCGGGCGCGGCCGCCGCAGCGACAGGCCGCGCTCGGGGCCCTGTCCCGTCATGACCCCGATCTGCAGCGCGACGAGCTTCATCCGCTCGTCGTTCAGCGCGATCTGCGCGAGCAGCCGGTTGCGCTTCAGCGCGGCGTCGCTCGCGTCGTACCCGTTGTCGATGCCGCGCGCCGCGCGCTCGCGCAGCACCGCCGTGATCCGCTCGCTCGCGCGCTGCTTCTCCAGCAGCAGATCGCCGAGCGCGTAGGCCTGATCGAGCTGGCAATACAGGCTCACCAGCGCGACCGACAGCGTCAGCCGCGCCTGCTCCGCGTCGACGCGCGCCGCGTCGCGCATCGACAGCAGCCCGCGCGTCGCCGCCGCGTTGCGGCCCCACAGATCGAGCTGGTAATTGAGCGCGACGAACAGCGACGACGGCGACACGCCCGGATCGCCGAACAACTGCACCGGCACCTGGTAGCCGCCGACCGACACATTCGCGACGTCGTTCGACTGCGGCATCCGCGTCTTGCTGACCGACGCGCCCGCCGTGGCGGTCAGCCCCGTCAGCGACGCGAACTGCTGCAACTGCGCCTGCGCGAGATCGATCCGCGCCTTCGCGGCCTGCAGATCCGGGTTCTGCCGCAGCGCCTCGGCAACCAGTTGGTCGAGCTGCGGATCGCGCAGCTGCGCGACCCAGTCGGGCGCGGGCCACGCGCCGTTGGGCGCGGCGCCCGCGGTATGCGCGAGCGCGTCGGCGGCCGGCACGCGCGGCGCGACGGCGGGGTGGAAACCCGACGGCACGCAACCGGCCAGCGCCAGCACGGCGGCCAGCCCGCCCGCGACCGATGCGCGCCGCCACCGCCTCATCCCTGACGCGCCTGTTCGGTCGCCCGCGCCGCCCAGCGCGGATGCGTGCGCTCGAGCGGGCCGAGCCGGCCCAGCAGCCCGTCGGCGACGCCGACCAGGATCCCGTTCAGCTTCGCGAGCTTGTCGCGCTCGCACAGCACGATCTGCACGATCTGCCAGACCGTGAGCAGGCTCGGCACGACCGCGACCGGAAAGCGCAGGCCGTACTGCATGCCGAGCTGCACCGCATTGCGCGCGCTGTAATAGCGCCGGTACCACGGATGATTCATCGACGTGATCCGCAACGGCCCCAGCCGGTGCCGCTGCCGCGCGCCGATCCGGTGCGGCAGCACGAGCGACGGCACCACGTAGAGCGGCACGTCGCGCGCGAGCGCGCGCAAGCAGTACTCGGTATCGACGTGATCGATGAAGAGCGCCTCGTCGAAGCGGCCGAGCCGCTCGAACGCCGCGCGCGACAGCACGCTGCCGGACGAAATCAGGAACGCGCAGCGCTGCATCCGCGCGCCCGCCTCCATCGGCACCCGCCGCACCGTCACCCCGCTCGTCATCAGTTCGGGCAGGAAGCGCCCGTCGTTCTCGTCGAAGATGCGCGGCCCGGCGATGAACGGACGCGCGCCGAACCCCGCACAGAGTTCGCGCATCATCGGAAAGAACGGCGCGGGCACCGCCGAATCCTGATCGAACAGCGCGACCGCATCGGCGCCCTGCCCGAACAGCGCCGCCAGCCCGACGTTGAACGCGCCGGCGATGCCGCCGCGATTGCCGTGATGCAGCAGCGCGATGCCCTCGCGTTCGGCCAGCGCCCGCGCGTGCGGATCCGGCCGCGGCGAGTTGTCGACGACCACGAGCGCGTCCGCCGCCCGCCGCAGCGCGACGATCCGCTCCAACTGCTCGCCGGTCGGATGAAACAGGATGATCAGTGCGCCGAGGGTCGTCATCGGGTTCCGTTCAGTGGCCAAAGGAAGCGGCGGCGCCGCGTTTCGGGCGCGTGAGCCACATCATCGCGGCGAGCAGCACGCAGGTCACGCTCGCCATGAAGAACATGTCGCCCGTCGCCATCATGTACGCCTGCTGCATCACGACGTGATGCAGCGTGCTCAGCTCGCGCGCGCCGTCGATGCCCATCGCGTGCAGCGTGCTCACGAACCGCTGCGTATTGTCCGAGGTCTTCGTGACCGCCTGCGCGACGATGTCGTAGTGATAGGTCGCGCGGCTGTCCCACAGCGTCACGCTCATCGCCGTGCCGAACGCCGCCGACAGCGTGCGCAGGAAGTTCGACAGGCTCGATGCGGCGGCCAGCTTGTCGTCGGGAATCCGCGACAGCGTCGCGGCCGTCAGCGGAATGAAGAAGCACGGCAGGCCGATGCCCTGGATCAGCCCCGGCGTGATGATCTGGACGAAGGTCATCGTCAGCGTGAAATGCGCGTCCCACCACAGCACGCCGGCGAACACCAGGAAGCCGAAGGTCGCCAGCACCCGCGCATCGAAGCGGTGCGCATGGAGCCCGACCAGGATCGAGAACACCAGCGCGAGCACGCCGAGCGGCGCGGTCGCGAGGCCCGCGTGATACGCGGTGTAGCCCATCACCGCCTGCAGCCACAGCGGAAAGATCACGCCGACCACCGAAAAGCTCATCATCCCGAGCGAGATGATCAGCACGCAGAACGAAAACGTGCGATCGCGAAACAGGCTCAGGTCGACCACCGGATGCGCTTCTCCCAGCTCCCAGATCAGCAGGGACACGAGCGCCAGCGCGGCGACGATCGCCAGCGTCGCGATCAGCGTCGAATCGAACCAGCCGCGCTCGTGGCCGAGATCGAGCACCGCCTGCAGCGAACCGACGCCGACCACCAGCAGCGCGATCCCGATCAGGTCGATCGGGCCGGCCTGCCCTTCGTCGGCATCGGGCCGCAGCAGCGCGGCGCAGACCGCGAACGAGAAAATGCCGATCGGCAGGTTGATCAGGAAGATCCACGGCCACGAGAAATTGTCGATGATCCAGCCGCCGACCACCGGCCCGAAGATCGGCGCGAGCAGCACCGTCATCGCCCACAGCGCCAGCGCGATCGTGCGCTTGTCGGGCGGAAAGGCGCGCAGCAGGATGGTTTGCGACAGCGGCACCATCGGCCCGGAAAACAGTCCTTGCAGCGCCCGGCACACGACCAGCAGGTGCAGGTCGCTCGCGAGCCCGCACAGCAGCGACGTCAGCGTGAACAGGATCACCGATGTCAAGAACAGCCGCATCTCGCCGACCCGCCGCGCAAGCCAGCCCGTCAGCGGCACCGCGATCGCCGCCGCGACCGAGTACGAGCTGATCACCCAGGTGCCCTGGCTGTTCGACACGCCCAGGCTGCCGGATATCGCCGGCACCGCGACATTGGTGACGGTCGAGTCGAGCACTTCGATGAAGGTCGCGAGCGACAGCGCGAAGGTCAGCAGCGCGAGCCGCGCGCCGCGCATGGCGGGCGGCGCGGCGGGCCGGCCGCCTGCCGTCGCGACGGTATCGGCCGACGCCGACAGCGTACTCATGCGCGCTGCACCCGCGGCGCGGCGCGGAACGCCGGGTCTTGCACCGGGGCGCCGGCGCGGGCCGCATCCGGCGCGAAGCGCTCGATGAAGCGCGCCGCCTCGACGCAACCGTCCGGCGCCTCGGCGATCCGGGCGCGCACCCGTTCGCACTGCGCGGCGACGCGCGTGTCGTCGAGCACCCGCTTGAGCGTATGCGCAAGCGCGGCGGCATTCAGCGGACCGTCGAGCCTCGCGCCGCAACCGCTGTCGGCGACGCGCTGCGCGTTGTCGAACTGGTCGTGCGCGAACGGCGTGACCACCTGCGCGATGCCCGCCGCGTACGCGAGCGCCGCCGTGCCGATCCCGCCGTGATGCACGAGCGCGCGGCAGCGCGGCAGCAGCGCGCGCATCGGCACGTAGCGGCGCACCAGCAGCTCGGCATCGCGCGCATCCCCGACCGGGTCGGGCGTCAGCAAGATGCCGCGCGCGCCGGTCGCGCGCAGCACGGCCGCCACCGCGGCGGCATAGCCCGCGCCGTCGATCAGCGTCGAGCCGGCGGTGAACACGATCGGCGCGCCGCCCGACGCGAGGAACGCGTCGAGCGCCGGGTCCGGCTGCGGCGCCCCGATGTCGTTGAACAGCGGAAAACCGCTTTGCAGATGCCGCGCCGGCCAGTCCGGCTGCGGTTGCGCGAACCAGGCGGGGAACAGGCACAGCACGCCGTCCGTGGAATGAAGCCAGCGGCCCAGGATGCGGCGCGCCGGCGCCAGCCCCAATTCCGTGCGCACCGCGTTCAGCGCGGGGCCGCAGATCCGGTCGAGCACGCCGCGCTCTATCATCGCCATCAGGCCGGCCTTCGCGAAGAGCGGCAGGCCGCGCGGGATCGTCAGCCGCTTGTGGGTCGGCGGCGCATGCGCGGACAGCAGCGTCGACGGCGATATCTGCACCGACACGAACGGCGTGCCGTGCAGTTCCTGCATCAGACGCGCCGAGAACGCCCACAGCGTGCCCACCAGAACGGTGTCGCGGCCGGCGAGCGCGCGCAGCGCGTCGTAGTGCGGCCGCAGTATGGGAGCGACCACCTGCCACAAGGTCCGGAACGACGTGCGCGGATCCCACAGCGCCGGATTCGCCATCGCCTCGGCGTACTCGGAGGCGGTGCCCACCGGCACGAACTCGAAACCGCAGCGGCGTGCCGCCGCCTCGAACGGCGGATGCGTGCAGAACACGACACGGTGGCCGCGCGCCGCGAGCGCGAGACCGATCCCGAGCAGCGGATGGATATCCCCCGCCGAGCCGATCGCGGTGACGATGACGGTGGACATCGCGCGCGCCGGCGTCAATAGAAGCCGGGAATCAGCGCCGCCACGTCGCGGCGGTACTGCGTGTAGGCCGCGCCGAAATGCCCGGTCAGCCAGCTTTCCTCGACGCGCACCTTGTACGCGAGCGACGCGAACACCAGCACGACGCCCAGCGCGCCGCGCCATTCGCCGCCGATCAGCGCCGCGCCCGCGAGCGCCGCCAGGCAGCCGGTGTAGATCGGATGGCGCACCAGCGCGTAAGGGCCGCTGCGGACCAGTTCGTGGCCGTCCTTCAACGTGACCGACACGCTCCAGTTGGTGCCGAGATGCAGCCGGCCCCAGACGGAAAACAGCAGCCCGGCGATCAGGATCGCCAGACCCGCGCCCTGCTGAAGGCCGAAGCGCGACGGATCCGGCACGAACGCGCTCAGGACGGGATCGGGCACGACGATCAGCACGCCGCCGACGATCAGCGGAATCGACTGCAGCGTGCGCGAACGCGACGCCTCCTTGCGCGCGGTCGCCTTGACCGCGTTCGACGTCGCGATCCAGTAGGCCAGCCACGCGAGCCACGGCACGACGATAGCGATGCTTTGAACGATATTCACGTCAGCTCCCAAGATGAACGAACGGCGCGGCGGCCGGGCGCCCGGCGAGGTCCGGGGCGCGGCGCCGGCGGCGGGAATGCGGGACTTACGACAGCGCGGGCATCTGGCCCGGCAGCGGCGCCAGCTCCAGCGCATCGCGCGCGGGCGACGCGCGCTCGTCACCGAAGAAGCCGAACACCGCGGCGCGCACCTGCTCCTGCTGCTGGCGTCCTTCGAGATCGAGGAAGTGGCCCGCCTGCCGGATCGTCGTGAACTCCGCGCGCCGCACGTGTTCGCCGATCCGGCGCACGTCGGCGGGCGTCGTGTATTCGTCGAGTTCGCCGTTGATGAACTTCAGCTCGCAGCCGATGTTGCCGAACTCGCCCAGGTACTGCTCGGGCCGCATCGACAGGATCTGGTTGACGTGAAACGCCACCTGCTCCTGCTCCTTGCGCGGCAGCTTGGTGAGGTAGCGATAGTTGTAGAGCTTCATGATCCGCGGCAGGTAGCGGCCGACGGTGTCGTTCAGCAGCTGCGCCGCCAGCAGATTCTCGCCGGCCGCGATGTGGTCGCGCGCCCGCGTCACGTAGTCGGTCATCGCGTCGTTGAGGAACGGCGAGAACGACGCGATCGCCGCGCGCCGGATGCTGGGACAGCCGCGCGACAGCGCGAACAGCGACGCCACGCCGCCCCACGACACCGACAGCAGATAATCGGGCGAGAACACCTGCGCAAGATGCATCAGGATCTCGACCTCGTCGTCCTTGGTCAGGATGAAGTCGCGGGCGTTGTGCTGACGCGACTGCCCGGCATAGGGCAGATCGAAGCACACCGCGTTGAGCCGCTCGCCGAGATAGCGGATCGTCTGGCCGAACGACGCGGTGGTCGCCAGCGCGCCGTTGACCAGAATGACCGTTTCGAAAGCCGGATCGAAGACGTGATGTTCGACATGAACCTTCAGGCCGTTCGGCAGCGGTACCACCTGTTTTTCGATAGGCATGGGCGTATCTCCCGCATTCGCCGTGCGAATGCCGATACCGCGCTCGATGACGCGAGCGCATCCTCGTAGCAGAGCCGGGGAAGCCCCGCGCCGCTTGCGCGGCGCAAAAGCCTCCATGACCGCTACCCACCGCCGGAGGGCCCGCTCCCACGAACGGAACGCGCCGCCCACCGGCGCCGCGCGGTTTCCCGCGCTGCCGCCTCGCAGCCTCCGGCGCCTCGATTTCTACGGCGCCTTTTATGTGTCACCGCTTGCCATGGCTTGCCGATTGGTAAATCGGACTTACGGGATTAATACTAATACGAGGAATACGTTCAGTTCAACCAATTTAAACGCCTCCTCTATAAAAATCCGAATGAATGCTTTCGCTCCATTCATCAAATCCCTCTATAAATCCCTTCATCCTCCCTGCATTCATCCATCTGAAATATTTTCTGTGGTATATCGCGCGACACCGCGCCGCCGCGCCCCGGAAGACAAGTCTGATCCCGGTTTCAGCCAATCCAGACGGGCGTCCCACCCGCTCCTATCCCCATGAAATCACGACAAATAATCCCGCCGGACCCTCCGGACTCCGATCCAATCGGTCTCGCTTTTCCGATCGGGATACCGCATCGATCGTGTGCAGAAACGCACCAAATTGGCGAGTGCCTTCATCGGTTTTTCAACGACACGACCGTCTCATTTTTCCGATTCAATAAATTCAGAATGAGAAACAAAACGTTTTAAACATAATCCACGTTATTCGAATTACCTTTCATCGAAGCCCGTTATATCTGGGCCGCCCGGCCCGCCAAGCGGCCAACTTCGCGCACCGTTTCAAACAGGCGGGCGGCGGGCGGCCGGGACAACGGAATCCCGCCGGCGGCAGTCGCGCCCTCATTTTTTATTGATTGAACGATCAATAAAAAACCGCTAAGCTGCGGAGCTTCACCCATCCGCTCCGCGCGCCAGGAAACCGCCATGCCGAAACTCGGAATGCGCGAGGTACGCCGCGCCCAGTTGATCGACGCGACGCTGCGCACCATCGACGAGGCCGGCCTGCCCGGCACCACGCTCGCCTCCGTCGCGCAGCGGGCCAACATCTCGACCGGCATCGTCAGCCACTATTTCGGCGACAAGGACGGCCTGCTCGAAGCCACGATGCGCCACGTGCTGCGCGACCTGTGGTCCGCCACCACGCGCCGCCGGATCGCTGCCCGCGCCGAGCCTCGCGCCCGGCTGCGCGCGATCGTCGCCGCCAATTTCGACGACACCCAGGTCAGCGCGCCGGTGATGAAGACCTGGCTCGCGTTCTGGTCGCAAAGCATGCACGAGCCGGCGCTCAAGCGCCTGCAGCGCGTCAACACCCGGCGGCTCTATTCGAATCTGTGCGCCGAATTCGGCAAGGCTCTGCCGCGAGCCAGGGCGCGCCAGGCGGCCAGCGGGCTGGCCGCGCTGATCGACGGCCTGTGGCTGCGCGGCGCGCTCGCCGGCGAGCCGTTCGACACCCGGGCGGCGCTACGGCTCGCCCACGACTACATCGACCTGCTGCTCGCGCCGCACGCGTGACGCGCAGCTCGCCTTCGCACTCAAGGAGATCCCCATGTCTGTATACGGTCTGCAACGCCTCTACATCGACGGCGCGCTCGTCGACGCCACCAGCGGCAAGACGTTCGACACCTTCGACCCCGCCACGGGCGAGCTGCTCGCGTCGGTCCAGCAGGCGAGCGCCGCCGATATCGACCGCGCGGTCGAATCCGCGCGCGAAGGCCAGCGCGCCTGGGCCGCGCTGACGGCGATGCAGCGTTCGCGCATCCTGCGCCGCGCGGTCGAGCTGCTGCGCGAACGCAACGATGCGCTCGCCGAGCTCGAGATGCGCGACACCGGCAAGCCGATCGCGGAGACGCGCGCCGTCGACATCGTCACCGGCGCGGATGTGATCGAGTACTACGCGGGCCTCGCGACCGCGCTCGAAGGACTGCAGGTGCCGCTGCGCCCCGAATCGTTCGTGTATACGCGCCGCGAACCGCTCGGCGTGTGCGCGGGCATCGGCGCGTGGAACTATCCGATCCAGATCGCCTGCTGGAAAAGCGCGCCGGCGCTCGCCGCGGGCAACGCGATGATCTTCAAGCCGAGCGAAGTCACGCCGCTGTCGGCGCTCAAGCTCGCCGAGATCTACACCGAGGCGGGCGTGCCCGCCGGCGTGTTCAACGTCGTGCAGGGCGACGGCTCGGTCGGCGCGCTGCTGAGCGCGCATCCGGGCATCGCCAAGGTGTCGTTCACCGGCGGCGTCGAGACCGGCAAGAAGGTGATGTCGCTCGCGGGCGCGTCGTCGCTGAAGGAGGTGACGATGGAACTGGGCGGCAAATCGCCGCTCATCGTGTTCGAGGATGCCGATCTCGATCGCGCGGCCGACATCGCCGTCACCGCGAACTTCTTCAGCTCGGGCCAGGTCTGCACCAACGGCACGCGCGTATTCGTGCACCGTTCGCTGAAGGATGCGTTCGTCGCCCGCGTGGTCGAGCGCGTGCGGCGCATCCGGGTCGGCCGCCCGTCCGACGAGACCACCAACTTCGGCCCGCTCGTCAGCGCCGCGCAGCTCGACAAGGTGCTCGGCTTCATCGACAGCGGCAAGGCCGAAGGCGCGAAGCTGCTGGCGGGCGGCGAACGCCTGACCGACGGCCATTTCGCGCAGGGCCAGTACGTCGCGCCGACCGTGTTCGGCGACTGCCGCGACGACATGCGGATCGTTCGCGAGGAAATCTTCGGCCCGGTGATGAGCATCCTCGACTTCGAAACCGAGGACGAAGTGATCGCGCGCGCGAACGACACGGAGTACGGGCTGGCCGCCGGCGTCGTCACCGAGAATCTGGCGCGCGCGCATCGCACGATCCATCGTCTCGAAGCGGGTATCTGCTGGATCAATACCTGGGGCGAGTCGCCGGCCGAGATGCCGGTTGGCGGTTACAAGCAATCCGGCGTCGGACGCGAGAACGGCATCACGACGCTCGAGCACTACACTCGGATCAAATCGGTCCAGGTCGAGCTCGGCCGCTACAACCCGGTTTTCTAAGGAGGACGGCAACGTGACGACACGCGAATTCGACTACATCATCTGCGGCGCGGGCTCCGCGGGCAACGTGCTCGCGACGCGCCTCACCGAGGATCCGGACGTCACCGTGCTGCTGCTCGAGGCGGGCGGCCCCGACTATCGGTTCGACTTCCGCACGCAGATGCCGGCGGCGCTCGCGTATCCGCTGCAGGGCCGCCGCTACAACTGGGCCTACGAGACCGACCCCGAGCCGCACATGAACCAGCGCCGCATGGAATGCGGGCGCGGCAAGGGGCTCGGCGGCTCGTCGCTGATCAACGGCATGTGCTACATCCGCGGCAACGCGCTCGACTACGACGGCTGGGCGCAGCACAAGGGGCTGGAGAACTGGACGTACCTCGATTGCCTGCCGTATTTCAGGAAGGCCGAAACGCGCGACGTCGGTCCGAACGAGTACCACGGCGGCGACGGCCCGGTGTCGGTCACCACCAGCAAACCGGGCGTCAACCCGCTGTTCGAGGCGATGGTCGACGCGGGCATGCAGGCCGGCTATGCGCGCACCGACGACCTGAACGGCTATCGTCAGGAAGGCTTCGGCCCGATGGACCGCACGGTCACGCCGCGCGGCCGCCGCGCGTCGACGGCGCGCGGCTATCTCGATCAGGCGCGGGCGCGGCCGAATCTCGAGATCGTCACGCATGCGCTGGCCGACCGCATCCTGTTCGCCGGCAAGCGGGCGACCGGCGTCGTGTTCCTGCGCGGCAGCGAAATCGTCACCGCGCACGCGCGCCGCGAAGTGCTGGTGTGCAGCGGCGCGATCGCGTCGCCGCAGCTGCTGCAGCGCTCGGGCGTCGGGCCGGGCGCGTGGCTCAAGGCGCTCGACATCCCGATCGTGCTCGATCTGCCCGGCGTCGGCCAGAACCTGCAGGATCATCTGGAGATGTACATCCAGTACGCGTGCAAGGAGCCCGTGTCGCTCTACCCGGCGCTCAAGTGGCACAACCAGCCGCAGATCGGCCTCGAATGGATGATCAACGGCACCGGGCTCGGCGCGAGCAATCACTTCGAAGCGGGCGGATTCATCCGGACCCGCGACGACGATGCGTGGCCGAACATCCAGTATCACTTCCTGCCGGTCGCGATCAACTACAACGGCTCGAACGCGATCAACATGCACGGCTTCCAGGCGCACGTCGGCTCGATGCGCTCGCCGAGCCGCGGCCGCGTGAAGCTGCGCTCGCGCGATCCGCACGACCATCCCAGCATCCTGTTCAACTACATGGCGGAAGCGCTCGACTGGCGCGAGTTCCGCGACGGCATCCGGGCGACGCGCGAGATCATGCGGCAGCCGGCTCTCGACCGCTATCGCGGCCAGGAACTGAACCCCGGCGCGGACTTGAAAAGCGACAGCGAGCTCGACGCATTCGTGCGCGCTCGCGCGGAGACCGCCTTCCATCCGTCGTGCTCGTGCAAGATGGGCGACGACGGCATGGCCGTCGTCGACGGCGAAGGACGCGTGCACGGCCTCGAAGGCCTGCGGGTGGTGGATGCGTCGATCATGCCGATCATCACCACCGGCAACCTGAACGCGCCGACCATCATGATCGCGGAGAAAATCGCCGACAGGATCCGCCAGCGCGCGCCGCTCGAACGGGCGAAGGTGGCGTACTACGTCGCGAACGGCGCGCCGGCGCGCGGCGGCGAACCGGCCAGGGCCGCGGCAGCCGTGTAAGGGGCGCGCCGCGCCCGCGTCGCCCGGAAGGATCCGGCAAGGTCGGCGGAATGCTTCAGCCCCCGCCCGGCGCACCCGCTCCAAACATCGACCACCGGTGCGCGGCAACCGGATTCGCATCGACACGCGGCCTCTCCGATCCGCTCCCTCACGGCACCAGCCGGTCCGGATCGCGCGGCACGAACGCCGCCTCCTTCACGCTGGAAAGCCCCAGCAAGCGCGCGATCACGCGCTCGACGCCCATCCCGAAACCGCCGTGAGGCGGACAGCCGTAACGGAAGTTGTCGAGATAATGCGTGATCGACTCCAGCTCGACGCCCTTCTCGACAGCCTGCTCGCACAGCACCTCGTAACGATGTTCGCGCAGCGCCCCGGTCGTGATTTCGATGCCCCTGAAAATGAGATCGAAGCTGCGGGTCACGCCGCGTTCGCGATCCCGGCGATGATAGAAAGGCCGCCTCGCGATCGGATAGTCGCTCACGAAGATCAGGTCGCAGCCCAGCGCCCTGTACAGCAGGCGCTCGCCCTCGTCGGGCAGATCCTGCTCCGGACCGAGACGCAGGCCCTGCGTCGCCAGAATCGCTTTCGCTTTGTCGAGACTCAGGCGCCGCACGCTCGGCTCGAGCGGCAGATCGACGCCGAACAGCGCCTTCACGCGCCCGGCGAATCCGGCGAGCGCGCCGAACGCATGTCTGAGCATCCGCTCCTCGAAGTCCATCACATCCTCGGTCTCGAACGCCCAGGCGAACTCGACGTCGAGCCCCGTGAACTCCGTGAGATGCCGGCAGCTCCGGCTTTCTTCCGCGCGAAACACCGGACCGATTTCGAACACCCCGTCGAGACCCGATGCGATGCCCATCTGCTTGTAGAACTGCGGCGATTGCGCGAGATAGGCCTGCGTCCCGAAATGGCTCACGCGGAACACCTGCGCGCCGCCCTCGCTCGCGCTCCCCATCAGCTTCGGCGTGTGCAGCTCCGTCAGCCCCCGGCCCAGCGCGAACGCCCGGCACGCGAATTCGAATGCGCTGCGCAAGCGCAGCATCAGCTGCCATCTGGGCGCCTTCAGATCGACGACGCGATGGTTGAAGCGCAGGTCGATGCTGCTCGTCCCGGCGATCGGAGACGGTTGCGCCGCCGACAGGATATCCACGGAACGCACCTGCATCTCGACACCGGACGTCTTGCTCTGCGCGGCGGCGACGATCACCCCCGTCGCCGCGAACACCGAACCGCCGAGCAACTGCCCGATGCGCGCATGCCCCGCGACGGCGGACTTGTCGACGACCAGCTGCAGCGACCCGCTCGTGTCGTGGGCCAGCAGGAACTGAAGGTGCTTCTGATCCCTCAGCACGTCGAGCGTCAGATAAAGCGTCACCCCCTCGCCAATAAGGCGCTTCGCGTCTTCGACCAGCGTTCTCATGATGCTTCCCCTCGATGAAAAGCGTGCGGGCATAAAAAAAGGCACTCAGTTCATGAGTGCCTTTGGCTTGACAGTGCGGATTCTCAACCGGCGAATAATCTCCTGTCACCCAAAGGCGACACATTATTATTCAGGTCGATGCGGCTGATGCGATGCATGGTCGGCAGGACAATCCGCGAGTCGGACAGGCTATTGAAAGGCCACCGAACACGCTCAGGCGCGTGGACGGCCGTCGAATGGAAGATACGGTAACGTATTTCGGACGAAACCGCAAAACCGCCGCGGCCGACTGATTCGCGGGACGCCGCGCGTGGCCGAGGCGACGTTCGCCCGCATCGATCCGGCTCGCCTCCGCGACGTCAGGCGCGCCGGGCGCGCGGCACGCCGGCCCTCCAACGCGGCAATCGCGCGGCATTCGGAACAAATCCCGGCGTTTCCATCGAATCGTTCCGCCGGACCGAACAACGGCGCCTCTTTCTCCGCCTTCTGCCGCCGCTTCCCCATTCGGCATTCCAACGCGCTGCAATTCCCCCCGCCCGTTGTTAAGATAGCGATCCCGCGCTCCGCAGGAAAGCTTATGATCCAGACGGCATAAAGCCGCCCCGCCGCCCCTGTCCGTGCTGATTCCCCCGGACGCGCCGCCCGCCGCGGCCCGCCCGCCGAGGTCCGGCCGTCCGTTCCCCGACGCCGGCCGCCCCGTTCCATCGCACCTTCGCCGCCCGTGAGCATGCAACCGATACTTTCCGTTTCGAATCTATCCAAGACCTACGCGTCGGGCTTCCGCTCGCTGAAGAACGTCAACCTGACGATCCGCCGCGGCGAAATCTTCGCGCTGCTCGGGCCGAACGGCGCGGGCAAGACCACGCTGATCAGCTCGATCTGCGGCATCGTCCGGCCGACCGAGGGCAGCATCACCGTCGACGGCCACGACATCGGCGCCGACTACCGCGCGGCCCGCTCGCTGATCGGCCTGGTGCCGCAGGAGCTGACGACCGATTCGTTCGAGACCGTCTGGGGAACCGTGTCGTACAGCCGCGGCCTGTTCGGCAAGCCGGCGAACCCCGCCCATATCGAGAAGGTGTTGAAGGACCTGTCGCTCTGGGACAAGCGCGACAACAAGCTGATGACGCTGTCCGGCGGGATGAAGCGGCGCGTGATGATCGCGAAAGCGCTGTCGCACGAACCGCGCCTCCTGTTTCTCGACGAACCCACCGCGGGCGTCGACGTCGAGCTGCGCCGCGACATGTGGCTGCTCGTCAACGAACTCCGCGCGAGCGGCGTGACGATCGTGCTGACCACCCACTACATCGACGAAGCCGAGGAGATGGCCGACCGGATCGGCATCATCAACGGCGGCGAGATCATGCTGGTCGAAGAAAAGGCCGAACTGATGCGCAAGCTCGGCAAGAAACAGCTGACGCTGCAGCTGGAACAGCCGCTCGCGAGCGTGCCGGCCGGGCTGTCCGCCTACCGGCTGGAACTGGCGAAGGACGGCAGCGAACTCGTGTACACCTACGATACCCAGAGCGAGCACGCCGGTATCGCCGCGCTGATGAACGCGCTCGGCGCGGCCGGCATCGGCTTCAAGGATCTGCAGACCACGCAAAGCTCGCTCGAGGAGATCTTCGTGAGTCTCGTCGGCAACCGGCGCAACGAAGCACAACCCGCACAACAACAGGCATAACGCATGGTCAACCTTCACGCGATCCGCGCGATCTACCGCGCCGAAATGGCCCGCACGCGACGCACCATCATGCAGAGCGTGATCGCGCCCGTCATCTCGACATCGCTCTACTTCGTCGTGTTCGGCTCCGCGATCGGCTCGCGGATCAGCAGCGTCAACGGCATCGGCTACGGCTCGTTCATCGTGCCGGGGCTGATCATGCTGTCGCTGCTGTCGCAAAGCATCTCGAACGCATCGTTCGCGATCTACTTTCCGCGCTTCGTCGGCACGATCTACGAGCTGCTGTCCGCGCCCGTGTCGTACTGGGAGATCGTCATCGCCTACGTCGGCGCCGCGGCGACGAAATCGATCGCGCTCGGCGTGATCATCCTCGCCACGGCCGCGCTGTTCGTGCCGCTGCAGATCCTGCATCCGCTGTGGATGGTGCTGTTCCTGGTGCTCACCGCCGTCACGTTCAGCCTGTTCGGTTTCGTGATCGGCATCTGGGCGGACAGCTTCGAGAAGCTGCAGCTCGTGCCGCTGCTGATCATCACGCCGCTCACCTTCCTCGGCGGCAGCTTCTACTCGGTCGACATGCTGCCGCCCGTGTGGCGCGTCGTCACGCTGTTCAATCCGATCGTCTACCTGATCAGCGGCTTCCGCTGGGCGTTCTACGGTCTCGCCGACGTGCATGTCGGCGTCAGCCTCGGCGCCACCCTGCTGTTCCTCGGCGTGCTGCTCGTGATCGTCGCGTGGATGTTCAGGACCGGGTACCGGCTCAAGAACTGAGCGGGCCGCGCGCCGCCGACCCGAAGGGAAACGGACGGGGCCTCTCCTCCCCGTCCGGCCCGCCGCCGCGAGCGTTCAATGTGCCGCGACCATCATTGAAGGCAAGCCATGCGGACCCTGCCTCCCCGCCGATCGTTTCCGCCGCTACCTCGCCGTGCGCGGTCCGCTCAGCGTCGTCTCCGTCATGCCCGGTGCGCGGCGGATTGCCTGCTCGCTGAACGGAAACCGCCGCCATGCCTTGCGTGCGTAGCCGAGCGTCGCGTCGGCAAAATGCGGCGAAGCGGGATCGTCCGATTCCGCGTGCGCCAGCAGCGTGTCCGCTTCGGGCCCCTCCGCGCCGAAGCCGACGACCTGCACGTAACTGTTGCCGTGCGCATGGCCGTCCAGCGGATAGCCTTGCTTGCCGAGCGGATGCTCTTCGCAGGCCACGGTGAAATAGCCTTCGGGATCGCACCCGCCGTAGAGCGCAATCCGGTCGCCGCCGCGCGGCGCATAGAGTGCGTCACCGCGCGCCGAATCGAGCGCGAAACCGTTGCGGCGCAGCGCGAGCACCGCCGCGCCCAGTGCTTCGCCGAGCGCGGGGTTCGCGACATTCAGGCCGGCCGGCGTCGCCAGCGGCCGGGCCGGATCGAACGGAACGGTATAAAGCAGGGCGGCGGGAATCGCCTGCGCGCGGCGCCAGAACTGGTCCCACAGATTGGCTCCGCGCGCCGCGACGTTCGCGGTTCCGTCCCACGCCCGCAACACGCCGCACGCCTCGCCCAGATCGACACGCTGCGCGACGGGCCACGCGGGTCCGCCCGGGAGGTCGCGCGCGACCTTGACCGTCGGCGCCGTTTTCCCCGGCGCGCAGAGCGAGTCGAGCAGCGGCTTGCGAAACAGCTGC
Source organism: Burkholderia alba (assembly GCF_034721475.1). Lineage (NCBI taxonomy): Bacteria > Pseudomonadati > Pseudomonadota > Betaproteobacteria > Burkholderiales > Burkholderiaceae > Burkholderia > Burkholderia alba. The sequence continues at coordinate 184,899 of NZ_JAWJWL010000009.1, forward strand.
TCGGACATCGACGTGCTGGCGAGCACCGTCTGTTCCAGCGCATCGCGCGCGACGCCGCCGGGCTCGGCCATCAGTTGCGCGGCGAGCCGGTGGCCGAGCCGCGTGCGCAGCGATTGCGGCCCGCCCGTCTGCCCGGTGATCTTCGCGAAGCCCGCGAGCGGCGCCGTGGGATTCGTCAGCCAGTAGCTGCCGTTGAAATTTCCCACGTAGTCGCGCCGCAGCAGGCTCGGCATCGCGTCGACGGGCAGCGTGTCGGTGCGCCGGCCGTTAGCGGGCCACGCGCAGGCCGAGCGCGAACCGTCGAGCAGCGGCACGCCCGGCAGCCGGGCGCCGACGGCCCGGCCGATGAGCGTCGTGCACGTGGCTTCGAGCGTGTCCGGCACGCCCGGAACGGCGCCGATGTAGGCGAACCAGACACGCGGATCGTTGCGGCCGATCGCGAACGTATTGACCCAGGGCATCGCCGCGAAACGTTTCTGGATCGCGATGAAATCGTCGAGCGAGCCGGCCTGCCCCCACGCGAGAAAATTCGCGAACACCTCGGTGTTCTCGGCGTTCACGTCGCGCAGCGCGAAGGCATGCGTCGCACGCCATCCCAGCGCCGGCGCGATCGACGACAGATCGACGATCGGCCCGGAGCGCGAACGGTACAGCACGCGCGTGACCGGCGCGAGCCGGCCGGTTGCCGGATCGCGCACCTGCACGGTCAGCGATACCGGGCTCAGCGCTTCCTCGCGCCCCTCGTACACGTAGCGGGTCGGCGCACCGGGCACCAGCTTCAGCTCGAACAAGCCGAAGTGGCGAGCGCTCGATACCGTATGCGTCCACGCGATTTCGCGATTGAACCCGAGCATGATCACCGGGACGCCGAGAAACGATACGCCGGCCACGTCGAGCCGGCCGGGAATCGTGAGCTGCGCCTGATAGAAGCGGTCCGGGCCATGCCAGAACCAGTGCGGGTTGCCGAACAGCAGACTGCGTCCGTCGCGGGTCGTCGCCCCGCCGAACGCGAACGCATTGCTGCCCAGGTCCGCGTGACCGCCGATCGCGAGCCGCTCGGCATCGTCCCGCGGTGCGTCCGGGGCGGTCGCCGCCAATGCCGTGGTTTCCGGGCGGCCGGATGCGGCGTCGCGCGCATCGTCGCGGCGGGCGGCCGGCAGCGCGCGCGTCATCGAGGCAGGCGCGGCGACGGGCGGCTGCGCCCGCACGATCTCGTCGACGAAGCGCATCGCGCCGCCCGCGAGATCCACGGCGATCAGCCGCCGGTACAGATCGTCGGCCGACACGGGCTTCACCCACGGCTTGCCCGCGCATTCGGCATGCGCACCGGAAAAGCGCCCGTGATTCAGCGCCTCCACGTAGCGGTTGTAGCCGTCGGCAAATCCGGCCACCAGATTCCGCAGCGGCGCCGGCTGCGCCGCGCGATAGCGCGACACGGCGGTATCGTCGGCAACCAGCCGGAAGAAGAAATCGGCGTCCAGATTGCGCGGCCGTCGCAGCGTGGACGACGCGGTCAACCGGGCGTCGGCGCCGAAGTAGGCGGAACGCTCGCCGCGCCAGGTCACGAACGAATCGGCCAGCGTACAGAGATTGTCCTGGGCCTGCGCATAGCCGTAGCCGTAACCGAGGCTGCCCCAGTCGTCGGCCTTGATATGCGGAATGCCGTCCTGCGTCCGGCGAATGTCCGCCCGGTAGGGCGAGGCCTGAGCGAGCGCCCCGCCCTCACCGGACGCAGGCGCGGCACGGACTGCTTGTGTTGAAACGGAGAAAACGGCGAACAAGAGAATTGCAAACCACGCGCGGTGCTGACGGGTCATCGTTTCCCCTATGACATCCTCCGGTTGCGACCGACTTCCCATGCGCTGGAGCGGAAGAGGCGACAGTCGCCCTCTTCGCGACGGCGAATCCAACCTCGCGGGGCAACGCGCCTGCCCCGCTCGCGCGTCATTTCCATCGCGTCGATGGCCGACGAAGTACCCGGGTCGAGCCGTTCCGATCCGGTCTGTCGTGTCGTCGCATACAGCCGCCGGCGCAATCCTTCGGCGTGTCATTCCATAAAATTGATCTTCTGACGCGGCGCCGGACGAGATTGGAATGGCCGGCGCTCACGAGCCCTTGCATATGGCCGCCAGGCATCGGGATCGACGCGAACCTCCGCGCCATCTCGTGCGTGTGCGCCATATCGCCCCATTCAATGCGCCTGGTCTTGTGTTGCGCGGCTCGGCCGGGACTCCGGCTTTTCGCCGGATCCGGCAGGTATCGGACGCCATCGGTCCGCAGCGCGCGGAGATCCGATTGCACCGGCACGAACGTGCCGATCCAAGCCGCGACCCCGTGGTCTGATCGGGACGGCTTGATGTCAGCCGCCGCCGTTGTCATATCGGTCAGTCATCCGAATGTCTAACGAAGCCCTCGAATGGTCGTCACTATACATTCAAATCGAAATCGTAGTACGAATGATACGCAATAACTTATTTTTATATGGCCCATTCTCTGGACAGACACGGATTCGCGTTGCGTCGCACGGCGGACCCGCGAGAGCACGTCAATCTGCGACTTCGCGCCATGACCGGCGCGCGGAGGTATCGCCCCATCGTCGAGCGCCGGTCACCTCCCCCGGCGCGGCCATGCCCATCACATGTCCACGGACACGGGTTCGCGCGAGGCGATCGAGCACGCTCGCCCGCCACGTTCGCGAACAGCGCCGCCGGCGCCCCGCGTGAGCGACCGCACGCGAACGGCAGCCGGTGCGGCCGGCTTCCCGGGCGCGGGCAATCCCGCGAACCCGCTACGCGTCAGCCCGCGCCCGCTCCATCGAGGGCTTCTCTTCCAGCTTGTCGAACACGAAAGCGGACGCGACCGTGATCGCCCCGACGATCAGGAAACTCATCTGGATGCCGAACAGCGCGGTCCCCTGCCGCTCCGCGATCGCGCTCGCGAACCCGCCGCCGATCGAAATGCCCAGACCGATCGCCAGCATCTGCACCATCGAGAACAGCCCGTTGCCGCTGCTGGCATCCCGGCCGGACAGATCCTTCAGCGTGACGCTGTTCATCGCGGCGAACTGCATCGAGTTGGCGGCGCCGAATACGGCCAGCAGCGCGAGATCCACGAGCAGCGGCGTGTACGGCGAGATCGCCGCGAAGCCGAAGATCGCCGCGCCGACCACGATCGTGTTGGCCTTCAGGAAGGAAACGTAGCCGAAGCGCCGGATCAGCGGTGCGATCCAGCGCTTCGCCAGCACGCCCGAGATCGCCGCCGGCAGCATCACCAGTCCGGCATGAAGCGGCGAGTAGCCGAAGCCGAGCTGCATTTGCAGCGGCAGCAGGAACGGAACCGCGCTCGTGCCGATCCTGCAGACGAGGTTGCCGGCCAGACCGACGCTGAAATTGCGTTCGGCGAACAAGCCGAGACGAAACAGCGGCCGGGCATGCCGCCGCGCGTGCGCAATATAGCCCAGCACCGCGCCCGCCGCGCCGAGCGCCATGACGCAGGTCCAGATCGAACGGTTCGTGTCGATCGGCATGTCGATCGCCAGCGAACTCGCGAGCATCGCCGCCGACAGCCACGCGCATCCGGCAACGTCGAACGGCTGCGGTTCGTCGAGCCGGTCGGACGGCAGGTAGCGCCGCGCCGCCATCAGACCCGCCACGCAGACCGGCACGTTGACGAGAAAGATCCAGCGCCACGACAACGTCTGCGCGAACCACCCGCCGAGCGTCGGTCCGAGAATCGGACCGACCTGGCTCGCGATGGAGACGAACGCCAGCGCGGTGACGTACTGCTCGCCCGGCACGCTGCGCAATACGGCGAGCCGCCCGACCGGCAGCAGCATCGACCCGCCGATACCCTGCACGATCCGCGCGCAGACAAGCTGGAGCGGCGTTTGCGACGCGGCACAGGCGAGCGAGCCAATCCCGAATACCAGGATCGCGGCGACGTACACCGACCGCGTGCCGTACCGGTCCGCCAGCCAGCCGGACAGCGGCGTCAGCATCGCCATCGTCAGCATGTACGCCACCACGATCGAGCGCATCGCGAGCGTGTCTTCGCCGAAAGCCTGCGCGATCGACGGCAACGCCGTGTTGACGATCGTGATGTCCAGCGCCTGCATGAAGAAGCCCGCCGCCACTATCCACAGCAGCGCCGACCGGGAGGAAGTTCTCGTCATCGTGAAAACCAGGCTCGGAGAAAAGAAAGGCCGGCCGGCCGCGCACGGACGGCCGGACGACCCCATGTGACCGTGTGCCGGCGCGGCCGCCGGCACACGACGTCACGCCGGGACGGCAGCCGGCGCGTCGGCGCCTTCCCGAATGCCGAACCACTTCGCGCGGTCGATGATGTTGGATGCCCAGCGGTAATGCGTCGCCGGCTCGCACATCGCATCGTCGAACTTGAACACCGCGGGCGCGCCCTCCTCGACGATCATCCTCGCGCAATCGAGATCGTTCGCACTGACGCGGAACGCATCGTTGATGGGTTTGATCTGCGCGGGATGGATGGCCGTCTTGCCGACCAGGCCGTGCGAAATGTCCAGGGCCAGCTCCTTCTCGAGCAGGTCCGGCGCCGCGATCTGCTCGAAAACGGGCGCGGTCAGCGCGAAGCCCTGCGCGCCCATGACACCGCACAGCATCGGGATCACATAGCTCATCGGGGTGTCGTACAGCGTCACCGCGGGATGCCGCCGCAGCCCGAGGCAGCCGAGCAGATCGTTCGCGCCGATGCGCAGCGCCAGAATGCGTTCGTCGAACCCCGCCTTCAACGCCTCGCCGAGTTCGATGGCCGTGCCCGGATGGAACGCTTCGGCGGTCTCCAGCGTCGGCATGACCAGCAGATCGGGATTGTCGACCGACGACGCCCAACGCGCCGCCGTCCCCAGGCGACGTTTGGGAATCACGAACCCGTCGACATGACGGATCAACGGCCAGTCGTTGATCGTCGCCGCCATCGCGGCATTGCGCGGCCGCACGAACAGCAACGGCCCGTATTCCGGACGCCCTCCGTGCGCATCGATGTCGGCGAGCAGGGTCTCGAGCCCGCGCATCGCCAGTTCCACGTGCGATTCCGTGACCGAGTCTTCGAGGCAGACTACGAGGGATCTCAGGTCGGTCAGCTTTCTCCTCATGACCACATCAAGGATGTCGGTTCTCGTGGCGGGCATGTAAAGCGTGGCGCCCAGCGAATAGGGAGAGCACTTTTTCATCTTCCACCTCAAATCGATCAGTTAATGGTTAGTGTCTCCTCCACGCGAAATTGATATGGTATCCGAATCGATTGAACGGCAATCGTCGACCGGGACACGTCTCTTCCAGGACATGACGAATGCGGGGAAACCAACCTGCCCCACTTCCTTTCATCACCCGACAATCCTTACATTACTCATTCACCCCGTCTTTTCCTATGACAAATTGAAAAATAGAGGAAACCGTCGAACCTGCGCGCGTGCCCCCCGGTCCATCAGCCCGGGGTCGGTTCCCGGCACCGGACCGTGATGGAGTACTGACGATCGGGGAAAGCGCGTGGAGACGCGGCTCCGCAACGGCGAATATGACGAATGCATGACGCATGGACAGCCGAGGTGCCGTCGCGCGCGTTCCCGGAGAACCCGCGCGCGCGGGCCTCCGGAGACAGGCACCGGTTGCCGGTCGAACCGCGCGTCCTAGGATTTATCGCGCAGCCGGACCTGCGGGCCGCGCGAGCTTCGCCGCTCTTCCCCGGCACGTCGCCCGGGCTGCCGACGCCGGCCGGTTCGGTACGACGTGCGGCAGGCGCCCCGCCGGGGTCGGCCTGCCCTCCTGAACGACTCGAGACGTCGCAGGCATATCGCGCCCATTCACGTCGATCAATGCGCGAGCGCTGCCGTGAAATTCAGAATGCACTGCGTCACATCGTCAGGATTCGACAGTTGGGCCCAATGGCCGGCATCCACCCGGCACTGAACCAGATTGCGCACGCCGCCGGGCGCCGTCGCCACCGGCTCGACCATGGTCGCTTCCTTCACGAACGCATCCCGGGTCGGCACGATGAGCTGGATGTTCTGAAGCGGCACCCGGTCGTAGGTCGGCAACAGGACACGCCACGGAATGCTCGCGCGATACAGATTGGCGCCGGCCGACGAATCGCGCGAATTGATCGCGCGTTTCTTGTCGCCCTGGATGAAGATCAGGAAGTTCAGCAGTTGATCCCGGGAAAACGACGGCTGAGGCAATTCCACCAGCGGGATGTAGCTCGACGCCACGGCTTGCTGCACGAGATCGGGCCATTCGGCCGGATTCAGCAGACTGCGCTGCAGCCAGTGGCTCAACAGATCCATCGACGGCCCCGAGATCGATGTGAACGACGCGATCTTTCCCGCCATCGACGTCTTGGCCACCGACTCCCAGGTCTGGATGCTGCCCCAATCGTGTCCGACCAGATGCACGCGCTGCCCGGGGGCCGCGGCATCGAGCACGGCGTTCAGGTCGTCCGACAGATGCGGCAACGCATAGCTGGCCGTCAGCGGCGGATGATCGCTGTCGCCCGCGCCCCGCGTGTCGTACGTGACCACGTGAAACTGGCTGGCCAGTCTGGCGACGACCTGATCCCAGACCGCGGCGGTATCCGGATAGCCGTGCACCAGGACGATCGTGGGCGCGTTTGCCGGCCCGTATTCATAAACCGCCAACCGGATGCCGTCCGTACTCGTGACGGTGCGGCGGCGGGCATCGGGCACCGGCAGCGTTGCCTGAGTGCGTTCGGCCAGCGCGCTTTGCTCCGAATCGATCCCCTGCGCAGGCCCGCTTGCCTGAGCGGCCCGCGCGCCGACGGGTAAAGCCGACACCAGCAACGCGGCGGCGAGCATCAACGCGTGCGCGGCGGCGAACACCCGGCTCCACCAGGACGCGGCGGCCCCGGTCCCTGCATCTTCATGTTTTGCACTCATGGTCATTTCTCTCTCATTGGCGATGATCGGGCGGAATGAGCGGCCGCTCGCGCGGGAAGCACGCAAGCGGCCGACGACGAGACTCGGCGGATTCAGCGCGCGGGCACCCACGCGGAGATGCCCGGTCCGGGGCCGGTCGGAATCGGCTCGCCCACGATCGCGTCGGTCGCGGGATCGAACACGACGATCTGGCCCGGCCCGAGCAGCCCCGGACCGATCAGGTTGCCGAACAGGACGGCTTCGCCGAGCGGCGTCTTCAGGAACGCCGAACTCGCGCCCATGTCGCTGATATAGCCGCGCGTGCCGTCCGCGCTGAACGTGATGCCCGTGGTCGAGCCCGCCGTCTTGATCCTGCCGACGATCTTGTCCGTCGCGACATCGACGATCAGGACGCCCGTCTCGCCGAACAGCGTGACGTAAAGCTTCTTCCCGTCGGGAGACAGCGTCGACGTGAACGCGCCGGGATCGGTCGGCAGGTAGGCGGCGCGGCCGCTGGTCGGAATGGTCTTGACCAGCTTCCACTTCTCCATGTCGATGACGCCGATCGTGTTGACCGCATCCGTATAGAGCTTCTTGCCGTCCTGCGTGAACGTGAACCAGAACGTCAGGGTTCCGCCCGACCAGATGGGCGGCCGAATCGTACGGCCCGTTTTCGGGTCGTAGACGCCCAGGAATCCGGTGGCGAATCCGACGTAGAGATTGCCGTCCGGCCCGCTGATGGACGCGACCGGAATATCCGGGAACGTCAGCCGGCGCACGATCTCGTCCGTTTCCGTGCTGATCACGTCGACACCGAAATTCACTTCCGGCAGGTAGATCTCCTTGCCGTCCAGCGACGTGAACGCCCCCAGCGGCACGCCGCCCACCTTGATGGATTTGGTGGTGCCGGTGCGCCGGTCGATGATCGTGACCGTCGGCGGCACGACGCCGAAGTTGTCGCTATAGATCTTGCCGCCGTCCAGCGTCGTGGCCAGGACGGCGGGACGGCTGCCGAACGGAAGGACGGCGATGTCGTTCACCGGCACGCGCCGGACGATCTTCGCGGTGGCGGTATCGATCACGGCGATCTGATTCAGGTCGACTTCCGGCACATACAGTTCGCCGACCGGCCCCGCCGCGGCGAATGCATGGACCGGCATGCCGGCCGACGAAAGCGCGAACGCGAAACTGACGAGCGCACGTCGCCATTGCTTCATGGAAAGCATAGAACCCCCTGCAAAATAAATCGGATGTGAAGACGATCAGATATTCGTACTGGTGGGAATCCGGCTCGGCAGCAGATAGCCGTACGGATATTTTCGGGTTCGATTACGTCCCCCGATCTGCGACTCGATGGTCTTCAGCGCCTGGCGGAATCGATCCAGCGGCCCGCCCGCCTGCACCACCCTCGGGTCCGTCAGGACGGGAAGATAAGGAAACTCGCGCTGGCGGTAATCGCCGAGCGGACGATAGTGAACCCCGCCGAGCAGCGACAGGAAGTTCAACTGCTCGATGTCGGTCAGCCGCGACTGCGGCATCAGCGCGAACCAGTCGGCGGCGCCGTTGCCCGCGGTTTTCGCGGCCGGCGTGGCCGCGCCCGCCATCCCGGCGAAGGCCGGAATATAGGTCATGAAATCCCGCTGCGGGTAGTTGACGGCCGCATGCTGCGCGCTCGCGGTGAACACGATCATCGTCAGCACGTCGATCAGTTGGGCCCGGCTCCGGATGCTCCGGAAACCCTTCACCTTGCCGTTGTCGATGACGTCCGCCGTCCAGGCGGCAAGCTCCGTGTCGCCGGTGACGTCCGCGTCCGACAGGTAGTAGAGCGCGACGTAGTCGGCAACCCATTGCCTGATCGCGTTCCAGACCAGCAGCGCATCGTCGCGGTACGGGTAATCCGACAAGGTCGAATCCGTATCGACGCCTCGTGCCTTGAGGTCCGACGGCAGCATGGCCGCATAAAAATCGAGCGCCAGGCGATCGTTCCCCGCGCCGGCCTGAAGGATCCCGATCGGGGCGGCCAGAATCACGTCGCCGAAGGTGCCCGGCCCCATGATGACCTTGCCGGCCAGATCGTTGATGAACAGCGTGCCCTCGAAATGCGGGACGAGCAGTACGTTGATCGGATGGTTGGGGGCGAGCTGCCGGTACGTGGCGATCGCGAACGCTTCCGACAGCAGGTGCGTCCGCCCCAGGTGGACGAACATCTCGTGATAGTTGAAGTCGGCCACCTGAACGACCGTCTTGGCCATCTGCCAAGTCCAGTACGCCCCGCTTCCCGACGCGGAGGAACGCACGATGACCGGATAGGTGCCCGGCGCCTGTCCGCATTGAATGGCGACGGGCTGCAGCGCACCGCCGCCCGCCGGAACCGCGAAGAGCGCGATCGGTGCGCTCGCGTAACCGGTCTGGCTCAACAGTTTCGACACCGGCCGCTCGTCTCCCATCGCCCCCAGCCCGACGTAGTCGGCTAGATAAAGGCGGCCCGCCGCCGCCGCGCCCTGCAGGCTGTCGGCGGTGCCCATGACGGACTGGTACTGGGCGTTGGTCAGCGGAAACTTGGCGGGCAGCGACGACGCACGCGCGAGCAGCATCGGATTGGGGCCGGCCACGCGGAGATGGGCGAACATCTCGTCATCGCGGAAATTCTGCGCGATCGCGGGCTTCGGCAGCGTGGCGAACATCTGGTCGTAGCGGGCGAGGCTCGCCGCGTCGTCGTCCTTGAATCCACCGCGGCCGCTCAACGCGGTCACCTCCGTTTTCAGCGACGCCTGCAGCGCGACGAGTTGGGTCACCACGCCGCTCAACGTTCCCTGCAGCGCCTGAGCCTGAACGGCAAGCACCGCCGAACCGGCATCGCCGGCGCTTGCCTGCGCGCGCAGGTCCGAGTAAGACGACTGGACCGTCGCGAGCTGGCTGCGCAAGCTCGCGAGCTGCGAATTGTAGCGATTCAGGCCGCCGGCCTGCGCGGGGAAGATCTGCTTGAGCAGCGACGCAATCGCATTGACGAGCAGATCCGCGATCGTGACCGCCGCCTTCAACAGCCATTCCAGCGTGGGGAAGTTGTCCAGCGGCACGGTTTGCGCCATCGGAATGCCCGATAGATTCGGGGACGACTCGGTCCAGACGTACTTCAATTGATTGGCCAGGAGCGCCCCCTGGCGTATCGGCCCGCCCCAGAACAGCTCGTTCTGCGGCAAGGTGGGCAGTATGCCCGGGTTCGTTGCGGCAACAACCTGTTTCGGTAGGAATGCTAATCCAGCCACCGCCCCGGTGGCTTTGATCATCTCTCTGCGCTTCATTTTTGGTCCCTCGGATTTAACCTGCGATTGGTCTCCGACCCATGCAGCTCTCGTTCTTTCTTGTTTTTTATTCGCGACTTGTTGTTTGTCTGTAATTTATTTAAAGGCGGGCAAATTGACAACTCAAAACTTTTGATTATTTTATGTACATGTATTCGAGATAATTAGCATTCCGGTTATTCTGCTTTTCGATTAAATGAGCAAAGTGACACCATCAAGTCACGCGCCGATTCTCGTGTTCGTCCGACGGCGGCGCCGGGGAAATCGCATGCGGCATCGCCGCGCGTTGTCCGCGATGCCGATGCGTTTCCGATGACGCAATCATTCCAGCCGGATGCCGCTTTCCTTCTATGGCGACGATTAATGGTCGCGTCTACTGATCGCACCGGGCCCCGGAGCACCCTGCTGCAAGGCCCCTTTTCCGTCAGAGGACGCCATGCCCGCCTCCCCGTCTCCCGCCGCGCGCGCCAGTGCCGCCGCCCGGCTCGAACGCCTGCCGTTTTCCGGCTACCACAAGCTGATCTTCGTCATCATCGCGATCGCGTTCTTTTTCGACTCGGTCGATCTCGGCACGATGACCTTCGTGCTCGGATCGATCAAGAAGGAATTCGGCCTGTCGACCGCCGCGGCCGGCCTGGTCGCCAGCTCCAGCTTCATCGGCATGGTGCTCGGCGCGGCCGTCGCCGGCCTCCTCGCCGACCGCTTCGGCCGCCGCCCGGTCTTCCAGTGGAGCATGGTGCTGTGGGGCGCCGCGTCGTATCTGTGCTCGACCGCGCAAAGCGTCGAAGCGCTGATCGTCTACCGGGTCCTGCTGGGGATCGGCATGGGCATGGAATTCCCGGTCGCGCAAACGCTGCTGTCGGAGTTCGTCCCGGCCGCGAAACGCGGCCGCCTGATCGCGCTGATGGACGGCTTCTGGCCGCTGGGCTTCATCACGGCCGGCATCGTGTCGTACTTCGTGCTGCCGCAATTCGACTGGCGCACGGTCTTCGCGCTGCTCGCGATCCCGGCGGTCTTCGTGCTGGTGGTGCGCCGGCTCGTCCCGGAATCGCCGCGCTGGCTCGAACATCGCGGGCGGCTCGCCGACGCCGACCGGGTGATGGCCCATGTCGAGGCGAAAGTCATGCAATCGGCGCGCGTCGCGCGCCTTCCCGAACCGTCGCGGCTCGCCGAAGCGGTCGCGCCGCATGCGCGCGGCGCGTTCCGTGAAATCTGGAGCGCGCCCTACCGCCGCCGCACGACGATGGTCTGGCTGCTGTGGTTCTTCGCACTGCTCGGCTTCTACGGCCTCACGTCGTGGCTTGGCGCGCTGCTCCAGCAGGCGGGCTTCGCGGTCACGCAGTCGGTGTTCTATACGGTGCTGATCTCGCTCGGCGGCGTGCCGGGTTTCCTGTGCGCGGCCTGGCTCGTCGAGCGCTGGGGCCGCAAGCCGACCTGCATCGCGTCGCTGCTCGGCGGCGGCGCGATGGCCTACGTCTACGGGCAGACCGCGCTGTACGGCGCGAGCGTCACGCTGCTCGTCTGCACCGGCCTCGCGATGCAGTTCTTCCTGTTCGGCATGTGGGCGGTGCTCTATACGTATACGCCGGAACTCTACGGCACCGGCGCACGGGCCACCGGCTCGGGCTTCGCGTCGGCGATCGGACGGGTCGGCTCGCTGATCGGGCCTTACGCGGTCGGCGTCGTGCTACCGGTGTTCGGACAGGGAGGCGTGTTCACGCTCGGCGCGCTATCGTTCGCGGCGGCGGCCTGCGCGGTGTGGATGCTCGGGATCGAAACGAAAGGGCTCGCGCTCGAGGAACTGGCGTCGCTCGACGGTGCGATCGCCGACCCGCGCTACCCGACGCGCGCGGCGATCGACTGACCGGCACGCACCGCGCGCCGGGCGGGCATCAGGGCCGTCTCCGACGGCGATCCCACGGCGGCAGGCATACCCGGAGCAGTGCGCAGCCGCGCGGCGACCGATCGATCGACCCTGTCTGCCGCGCCGCATTCGGCATCGAGACACGGAACGTCACGCGCGATGCGCGCTCGCGAAACGTCGTCACGCCCTTGACGGCGCAACGCCCCGATCCGGTAGCCGCATCGCACCCGCCAACGGCGTGGCAACGCGGCAACCTATCCGCTCACGAGCGGCGCGACGGCAATGCGCTCAATTCGCGCGCCGCCGTTTTTCCCGCGCCCGCTTCCGGCGCTTCATCGACGATTTCGTCGAGCGGACGGTTATTGGTGCGCGGCCCGAACACGCCGATCGACAGCATCACGATCAGCATGCTGCCGCCGATCAGCACGAACACCGCGGACACGCCGACGCGTTCGAGCAGCAGCGCGACGATAAAGCTGCTGGCGATGCCGGTCAGCCGCCCGATCGAATGGACGAACCCGAGCGCGCGGCCGCGAATCTCGGTCGGGAACACTTCCGCCTGATACGCGGTTCCGTTGCTCGCCAGCACCGTGTTGCACAGGGTGACGAGCACGCCGAACGCGATCACGAACGGCACCTGCGCCGACATCGCGAACGCGGTGCCGAACAGCGCGACGCCGAACGCCGCCGCGACGATCAGCCATTTACGCTCGACCCGGTCGGCCAGCACGCCGGCCACGAACGGCGAGACCGGATACGCGAAGGCGATCACGAACGCGTACCACAGGCTCTTCGTGACCGTCGCGCCCTGCGCGGCGAGCAAGGTCGGCAGCCACTGGCTGAAACCGAAGAAGCCGATGCTCAGGAAGGCATTGAACGCGATCAGCATGAGGGTGCGGCCGCGATGACGCGCATCCCACATCGATGCCGGGCGACGCGCGGCCGGCGGCGCGCCGGCCGGCGCCCGGAGCGCGGGCAACGGCCGGCCGGACTCGCGCTCCACCGCGCGCTCCAGCGTTTGCAGCACCGCCTCGGCCTGCGCCGCGCGGCCGGCCTGGACCAGCCAGCGCGGCGATTCCGGCAAGCGCGACTGCAGCCACCAGACCACCACCGCGCCGCTGCCGCCGAGCAGCACGACCCAGCGCCAGCCCGATATGCCGAGCGGATCGCGCGGCACCCACTGCCACGACGCGAGCGCGAGCACCGGCATCGCGAGATAGCCGACCGAGAAGCACACGGCGAACGCGCGGCCGCGCACCGCCTTCGGCACCAGTTCGGTCAGGAACGCGCCGATCGTGATGAGTTCCGCACCCACGCCGCAGCCCGCGATGAAGCGGCAAATCAGGATGCCCAGCGCACGGGTCTGCACGCACATCGCAAGGCTCGCCGCCGTGTAGAGCAACAGCGCGCCGGTGAATACCGCGCGCCGGCCGAAGCGGTCGGCGAGGCGCGACACGAACATCTCGCCGATGAACAGCCCGGCGAACGTGGCCGCGCCCAGCGCACCCTGGTCGGACATGCCGAGCACGCCGTGCGCGCCGCCGTGAAAGATCCCGTCGCGAATCAGCCCGGGCGGCAGGTAGGTCATCTGGAACAGGTCGTAGACCTCGAAGAAGCCGCCGATGCTCAGGAACAGCACGAGCTTCCAGATGCTGGCCGTGGCGGGCAGGCGGTCGATCCGCGCGGCGATCGATAACGGCTGGGACGGGGACATGACGTTTCCTTGTAAGACCGCGAAGCCGCGCTCACGGCGCGGCGCGGCCGGCGCAGGCGCGCCGGTCAGACCGTCGCGACCGGGTTGACGGGAGAGCCCACGAGCCCGCGCACATGCAGCGGCGGCGCGGTCAGCAGGAAGCGGCTGCGGCGATGCGCGCGCAACCAGTCCGCGAGCGGCGTCAGGTGCCACAGTTCGCCCAGGTGAATGCCGAGCTTGAACAGGCACAGCTCGTGCAGCGGCATCAACGCACCCGGCCGTTCGCGCGCCGCCGCGTGCTGCGGGCGCTCCTCGACGGCATGGTTGTCGGCCGCGAGCGCCGCGAGGCCCGATTCGTCGATCCAGTTCAACAGGCGCGGATCGTCCCCGTCGAGCACGCAGCCCGTCTGCGGCGTGACGTCGTCGCCGCGCGCGGCGGCGGCGAGCAGTTGATCGGCGAAGCCGGTATGGAGGCAGACGATGTCGCCGCGTTCGACCTGCACCTGATCCGCGTCCATCGCGCGCATCAGCTGCTCGAAGCCGATCCTGGTGCGCGCGTCACCGAAGTGGTGTCGCAGGTCGATCAGCACGCCGCGTCCCTGTACGCCCGTCCGCGCCATCACCTCGATGCCGAGCGCGAGCGCGCCGCCCTGCGACGATCCCGCTTCGGGCACCCTGACGTGCTCGTCCATCCGGTAGCCGTTATAGAACACGCGGGTCTTGTCGCCGTCGCCCGCCGGATCGAACAGCGAGCCGACGTGCGACAACGCGTCCCACTGCGTCGAGAACTGCGAGTGCATGCAAAACGAATCGTCGCACACGACGTCGGTCGCGTTCGCCACCTGCTCGTCCGCGCGATAGCCGAAGTACGGCTTGTCGTTCAGCAGCGCCGGCATGATCGCCGGCGGCCGGCGCCGCGCGTTCAGTCCGCCGCCGCGCGGCACGTCGAGCGGCAGACTCAACGAAAACACGCGCCCTTCGCGCACTTCGGCGATGCCCTGCCTCACCTTGTCGGGCGTGAGCCAGTTCAGCCGGCCCTTCTGGTCGTCGGGTCCGAAATCGCCCCAGTTCGAGCCGGGCGGGCGATGCGTCCAGCGTGGTGTCATGGTGTCTCCTCCATGGGTTCCCGGAATGCCGGACAGGCGATCCGGAGCGGCGCGCGGGCCGTTCGAGGCCGCGTCGCGCCGCGTATCGTCAAGCGCGCCGTTATCGAGAACGGATCACGCCCAGCTCGGCCAGCCGCGCATACTCCTCGCTGCCGAGCAGCGGCAGCAGGATTTCGCGATTGTTCTCGCCGAGCGCGGGGGCCGGCCGGCGAAACGCGCCTGGCGTTCCCGACAGGCGCGGCGCGATGTTGTGCATCGGCAGGCTGCCGACATCGCCGTCCGGCAGCTCGACCAGCGCCTCGCGCTCGATCACATAGGTGTCCTCGACAATCTGCGCGATGTCCTGAATCGGCCCGACCGTCACCTCGGCCGCCTCGAAGAACGCCAGATTGTCGGCCAGATCGCGCGCGGCGATGAACGCGCCGACGATCGCGTCGAGCGCCTCCGCGTGCTGCACCCGCTGCACGTTGGTCGCGTAGCGCGGATCGTCGATCAGATCGGCGCGGCCGATCGCGCGGAACAGCCGCTCGGCCATCGCCTGCGTGGAGCTGGACAGGCACAGCCATTTGTCGTCGCGGGTCCGATACGCGTTGCGGGGGGCGGTGTTCGACGAACGGCTGCCGGTACGCGTCTTGATCTTGCCCGTCATCACGTAGTTCGCCGCGGCCGGTCCGAGAATCGACAGCAGCGGCTCGAACAGCGATACGTCGATCACCTGCCCGGCCGCCGCCTGCGTATCCCGCGCGTGCAGCGCGACCAGCACCGCGATCGCGCCGGACAGGCCGGCCGTCATGTCGCCGAGGAACATCGGCGGCAGCACCGGCTCCCGGTCGGCGAAGCCGTTGATCGCCGCGAAGCCGGCATAGCCTTCCGCGAGCGTGCCGAATCCCGGCTTGTGCCGATACGGCCCGGTCTGCCCCCAGCCGGAGATCCGCGCCATCACCAGCTCCGGACGGATCGCGAGCAGATCGGCGGGACCGAGCCCCATCTGCTCCGCGACCCCGGGCTTGAAGCTCTCGATGAACACGTCCGCGTCGCGCACGAGCTTGCGGACGATCTCGCGGCCTTCGGCTCCCCGCAGATCGACGCAGACACTGCGCTTGTTGCGCCCGTATACCTTCCAGTTGGTGCTGATGCCGCCCGCGCCGACCGCGCGCAGCGTGTCGCCGTGCTCGCTCTCGACCTTGATGACGTCCGCACCGAAATCGGCGAGCTGCACGCTCAGCATGTTGCCCGCGATCAGCCGCGACAGATCGATGACGCGCACCCCCGACAGCGGCCCGTGCGCGCCGGCATCGAAGGTCTTCCGGTGGATCGGGCCGGTAGGCGCGCGACGGCGCCCGCCCGCCGCGTCGGCGGCCTGCGTCTCTGGAACGAACATGGATGTCTCCTGGATAGTGGGTGTCGTCCGCCACGGAATGCGCGCGCCGCGCCGGCGCGCGGGGACTACTCGAGCAGCGCGCCGAGCGCGTCGGCGGCGGGAAAGCCCGCCCCCGCCGCGGGCAGGTCTCCGCCCAGCGCATGCGTCAGCTCGTGCGCGGCCGCCTGCACGCGCGGCAGGTACTCGGCCAGCACTTTCTTGTTGAAGCGGTACAGCGGTACGCCGAGCGAAATCGCGCCGGCCAGCTGGCGACCGATGCCGAACGCCGGACACGCGATCGCCGCGCTCTCGGGATCGCGCTCGCCGAGCGACACCGCGTGGCCCTGCTCGACGGTCTTGTCGTATTCGCCGCCGCGCGTGCCGCTGAACGCCAGCAGCACGCGACCCGCCGCGCCGACGTCGAGCGCAAAGCGGTCGCCCTCGCGCAAATGCGTGCGCACCGCGCGCTGCGCCTGGAAGCGGAACAGGCATACCCGCTGGTCGCCTTCGCGCACGTAGAACGCGGCCGTTTCGCCGGTGGCCGCCGACAGGCTCGACAGAATCGGCGCGACGTACTCGCGCAGCTGGAACGACTCCCGATACATCATGCCGAGCTGGAACACGGCGGGACCGAGCACGTAGCGCCCGTCGGGCAGGCGCTTGATGAAGCGGAACTGTTCGAGCGATTCGAACATCCGCAGCAGCGTGCTCATGTTGAGACCGGTGATCTCGCTGACCTGCGCCAGCATCAGCCCGTTCGGCGCGCCGCCGAATGCGAGCAGCGCGGTCAGCGCGCGGTTGACCGCGGCGACGCCGCCCTCTGCCTGATTGCTCATAGCCACCTCGTGCAGGTTCGAGCGACGCGTCCGGCGGGCTCGCGCTCGAACCTAAAAAATGAAAGTGACTTTCATTATACTCGGTTGATCGATGACATCAACATGAATCCATCTTGCTTCGTTCCGCCATCTTCTCTCAAACCCCCTCATAAATAGGCGTTAACGATAGTCTTGACGAATCGCTTAAGACATCACAAAAATGAAAGTAACTTTCATTTTTTCGGAAAAGACATGAACGCTTCGCTCCCACCGGTCTGGCGCTCGCTGCTCTACGTCCCGGCCCACGTCCCTCGTTTCGTCGCGAAAGCCGCCGGCAGCGCCGCCGATGCGCTGGTCCTCGATCTCGAGGACAGCGTGCCGGCCGTCGAGAAACAGGCCGCGCGCGACACGCTCGCCGACAGCGTGCCGTTCTTGCGGGCCGCGGGCCATGAAGTCCTGGTGCGCGCCAACGCTCCGCTCGATCTGCTGGTGCCCGACCTGCGCGCGGCGGTCCGCGCCGGCGCGCACGGCGTCGTGCTGCCGAAGGTACGCGGCGCCTCCCACGTCGAAGCGATCGACGAACTGCTGAGCACGCTCGAGGATGCCGCCGGCGTCGCGCCGGGCGCCACGCGGATCGTCGCGATCGTCGAAACGCCGCGCGCCTTCCAGGCGATGGACCGGATCGCCCAGGCGTCGCCGCGCGTCGTCGCGATGATGCTGGGCGGCGGCGACTTCGCGCTGAACTGCGAGAGCGGCGCAAATGCCGACGTGCTGCGCGTGCCGAAGCAGTTGCTGATCATCGCCGCGCGGGCGGCCGGCATCCTGCCGCTCGGCCTGATCGGCGGGCTGGACGAACTGCGCGACCTCGACGCGTTCGAGCGCCTCGCGCGCACGTCCGCCGAACTGGGTTACGCGGGCGCCACCTGCATCCACCCGCTGCAGGTGGACGCGCTCAACCGCGCCTTCCGGCCCGACGACAATGCCGTGCGCGATGCGCGCGCGGTGCTCGCCGCGTACGAGGACGCCCGCGAGAGCGGACGCGGCGCGCTGCGTGTCGACGGCAAGATGATCGATGCGCCCGGCATCGCGCGGGCGCGCCGCGTGCTCGCGCGCGACGCGGCCGTGCAGGCGCGCGCCGGCCGGTGACGCCGTTGCCGATGCGCGCGTCGCGTATCCCGTCCCCTTTGCGAAGCGGTCCCGCCGCGCCGGCTTTCGAGCGCGACGCCGCGCCGTGCCCGCGCCGTGCCTGCGTCCGGCCCGCCGAATCGCCCGCGTCCGCCCCCGGCGCATGGCCGCCCGCCTTCGCCTCGCGCCCCGGATAGCCGCACCCCGCAGCACCGCCGGGCCGCCCGACCGGCCCGGGGCATCACGCAATCACAACAATTCGAAAGGAGACAGGCAATGGGCAAGCGGATGTCCGCCTTGTGCGGGCTGGGCTTCGTATCGGCCGGCGCATGCGCGCAGGCCAACCTCACGCTGTATGGCGTCGCCGACGTCTATACGGAATTTCTTTCCAACCAGTCCGCGCCCGGCACCGGCCAGCCGGCCTCGCTCGTGCGCATGGCGTCGGGCGGCAAAAGCGGTTCGCGCTGGGGCCTCAAGGGGGTCGAGGATCTCGGCGGCGGCTGGCAAGCCGCGTTCCGGCTCGAAAGCAGCATCAACCTGAACAACGGCACCGGCGTCGGAGCGGGCGGCTTCGACCGGTCCGCCTGGGTCGCGCTGCAGCACGAGCGCTGGGGAACGCTGCGGCTCGGCCGCCAGTACACAACGCTGTTCGACATCATGGAGCGCTATTCGCCGACGGGCGCCTACTCGACGCTCTACGAGCCGGACGGCGCGATCGTCGGGGTCAATTTCCGCGAGAACAACGTCGTCAAGTATCTGGCGAAGCTGGGCCCGGTGACACTCGAAACGCACTACGCGCCCGGCGGCACGGCCGGGGCGTTCCAGTCGAATGCCGCCTACGGCGCGGGCTTCGACTATTCGGGCGGCGCGTTCTCGGCCGCGGCGGCCTTCGACAACGTCAACTCGCCGCAAGCCGGCGGCTTCGCGCATTTCCGGCGCTATGCCGCATCGGCGATCGTGTTCCTCGACCGCGCGCAGCTGCTGGCCGGCGTCGCGCACGGACAAAGCAACGTCAGCACGCCGTCGGTCGTGACGCGCTTCACGTTCTGGTGGGCCGGCGTGCGCTACAGCATCACCGATTTCCTGCAGGCGATCGGCGCGATCTACTACGAGAGCATCCGCGCGCAGAATCCCGCGAACGCCCAGACCCCGGCCCAGCCGGCCAATCCGCAGCAGATCACGCTGCAACTGAACTACTTCCTGTCCAGGACCGTGACGCTCTACCTCGCGGGCGGCTACGCCCGGCGCGCCGCGCTCGATTTCGACAACTACAACTACAGCTTTCTCCATTACACGCTCGCGGCCGGCCGTACCGGCAGCGCGGGCCTCGCGCTTGGCCTGCGCAAGCTGTTCTGAGCCGCGCGCCTCTCCCCGTTTCAGGAACCCAACGGAGCCTTCGAACCATGAATCGCCGCCACTTCCTCTCCACCGTGACCCGCGCCGCCGCCGCGCTGCCGTTCGCCCGGGCGTCCGCCGACACGATGCCGGCTTCCGGCGCGGCAACGCTTGCGGGCCGCCCGGACGCGCCGCCGGACCTCGCGCAGCAGCTCGCCGACTACGCGGCCGCGCTGCAATACCGCGACCTCGACGACACGACCGTCGACATCATCAAGGCACACCTGATCGACGCGCTCGGCTGCGCGATCGCCGCGTACGACGAGCGGCCGGTGCGGATCGCGCGCGACGCCGCGCTCGCGACGCAAGGCGGCGTCGCGACGGTGATCGGCACCGGCCAGCGCACGAGCGCCGATCTGGCGACGTTCGCCACCGGCACCGCGCTGCGCTACTTCGATTTCAACGACGCCTATGCGGGCAAGGAAACCGGCCATCCGAGCGACAACATGTCCGCCTGTCTCGCCGTCGCGGAGGCCCAGCACGCGAGCGGCCGCGACCTGATCCTGTCGATCGCGATCGCCTACGAGATCGCATGCCGGCTGATGGACGCGGCCGCGATCAGTCCGCGCGGCTGGGATCACACCTGCTACAGCCTGCCCGCCGTCGCGCTCGCCGCCGGCAAGCTGATGCGCCTGCCGACGCCGCAGCTGGTCCAGGCGGTGAACCTGTCGATCAACAGCCATCTCGCGCTGAACCAGACGCGCGTGCAGCAGCTGTCGAACTGGAAGGCGCTCGCGGACGCCGACGCGGCGCGCAACGCGGTCTTCTCGACGCAGCTCGCGCGCGCCGGCCTTACCGGCCCCGCGCCGATCTTCGAAGGCGCGGCCGGCTTCTTTCCGCAGGTATCCGGGCCGTTCGCCGTCGACACGCGCACGTTCGGCGGGCGCGGCGGCGCCTTCCGGGTCGGCAAGTGCTTCGTGAAGTTCTATCCGGCGCAGGGGCTCACGCAAACGGCGATTCCGGCCGCGCTCGACGTCGCCGCGCAGGTCGGCGATCTGGCGCGCATCCGCCGCATCGAGATCCGGACCACGGAAGTCGGCTACGTGACGGCCGGCCGCGATCCCGAAAAATGGGCGCCGTCGACGCACGAGACCGCCGATCACAGCCTGCCCTACATCGTCGCGCGCGCGATGCTCGACGGCGACATCACGACGGAAAGCTACGCGCCGGCGGCGTTGCGCGATCCGGCGCTGCGCGCACTGATCGGCAAGATCGCCGTTCATCCGGACCCGGTGCTGACGGCCCGCTATCCGGAGCGCGCGCCGAACCGGGTCACGGCCGTCTGCGACGACGGCACGCAGTACACCCGGCAGGTGGACGATCTGCCCGGCTCGCCGACGCGGCCGATGCGGCGCGACGACTTCGAGGCGAAATTCGTGAAGAACTGCCGCCGGCACTGGAGTGCGTCGCAAAGCCGCGCGGCGCTCGATTATCTGTGGCGGCTGGACAGCCAGTCCGATATCTCGACGCTGCCGCCGCTGCTCGTGGTCGGCTGACGCGCGAAGCGGACGCCCCGCGTGTTCAGCACACGCCGCACGCGGGCTCCCGCTCCACCTGTTCGAGCGATTGCGCGATCTCGACGATGCACTGGCGCAGCCACGCATGCGCATTGCTCGCATCGTGCCGGCGGTGCCAGTACAGCGACCACGTGACGGGCTCCATCGCGAGCGGCAGCTCGCGGATCACGAGCCGCGCGTCGCCCAGGCTCGACGCATGCCGCTCCGACATGATCACCGCGAACGGCAGCGCGTCGAGCATGTTCGGCACGACGAGCCAGTGCGGCACGTTGTGCGCGATGCGCCGCGTGCAGTTCATGCTCGCCAGCAGGTTGTCGATCAGGCTGTGATCCACCGGATTGATCGAGACGTTGAGAAAATCGAGCGCGAGAAACTGGTCGAGCGTGAGCGGCCGGTTCGCGTCCGGGTGGGTGCGGCTCAGCACGCACACCATCCGGTCCTGCAGCACGGTCTGCGACGACAGCGTGCCCGAATGCTCGAGCCCCGCGCTGATCGCCATGTCGAGCCGCCCCGACTCGAGCGCCTCGAGCGTCTTTGCCCCACTCAGATGCATGATGTCCATCCCGATGCACGGAGCCGTATCGTGCATTCTCCGCAATAAAGCCGGCAGCATTAATAATTCGGTCAAATCGGACATTCTGATCGTAAAGTGGCGCTCCGACGTAAAAGGGTTGAATTGATAATCCAATTCGAATAATTCTTCGATTTGTTGCATGATCTGCCGGATTGGTGCGATCAGCGCCTTGGCGCGCGGCGTCAATTCCATACCCACCGTGGTGCGCACCAGGATCTCATCCTTGAACACGTAGCGCAGCCGCGCCAGCGCGTTACTGACGGCCGGCTGCGTCAGGCCGACCTTCTGGCCGGCGCGCGTGACCTGCTTCTCCGACAGCAGCGCGTCCAGTATCACCAGAAGATTCAAGTCAATCGAACGTAGATTCATGATTGTCGCCTTCCACTAAACAGGTTAAGCAGCAATCCCCCATTTCGATTTTCAAAATGAGAGAAACACCCTGATATTTAGTGCAACGCACAAGAATAGTCCAATCTTGACGCCGTCTTATTATTGATATAGCGGAATCAAATATTATATTTTTGCGGGATAAACTGCCTGTCGCGAATGAATTCGTCCGGGATTCGTGTCAAACGGCACGAAAAAAACGCGCTTCGCGCCGCTGTCCGTCGACAAAAAAAGACGCACGGACGGCCGCCGCCACAGCCGCCGCCCGTGCGTTCAGACGGTCGCCACCGGATTGACCGGCGACCCCACCAAACCACGAACGTGCAGCGGCGGCGCCGTCAGCAGGAAACGGCTGCGGCGATGCGCGCGCAGCCAGTTCGCGAGCG
Organism: Burkholderia alba; assembly: GCF_034721475.1. NCBI lineage: Bacteria > Pseudomonadati > Pseudomonadota > Betaproteobacteria > Burkholderiales > Burkholderiaceae > Burkholderia > Burkholderia alba. The sequence continues at coordinate 207,324 of NZ_JAWJWL010000009.1, forward strand.
GGCTCAGGTGCCACAGTTCGCCCAGGTGAATGCCCAGCTTGAACAAGCACAGCTCGTGCAGCGGCATCAATGCGCTGGGCTGCACGCGCGCCGGCGCATTCTGCGGGCGCTCCTCGATCGCGTGGTTGTCGGCCACGAGCGCCGCGAGGCCCGATTCGTCGATCCAGCGCAGCAGGCGCGCATCGGCGCTGTCGAGCACGCAGGCACCGGCGGCGGTCGCGGGCGAGCCGCTGTCGTCGTGCAGCAGCAGATCGGCGAAGCCGGTGTGGAGGCAGACGATGTCGCCGCGCTCGACCCGCACCTGATCCGTGTCCATCACGCGCATCAGCTGCTCGAAACCGATCTTGGTGCGCGCGTCACCGAAGTGGTGCCGCAGGTCGATCAGCACGCCGCGTCCCTGTACGCCCGTCCGCGCCATCACCTCGATGCCGAGCGCGAGCGCGCCGCCCGTCGCGTCGCCTTCCCGCGGCACCCGCACGTGCTCGCCCATCCGGAAGCCGTTGTAGAACACGATCTCGGCCACACCGTCGTCGTTCGCGTCGAACACCCCGCCGACGTGCGACAGCGCATCCCATTGCGTCGAGAACTGCGAGTGCATGCAAAACGAATCGTCGCACACGACGTCGGTCGCGTTCGCCACCTGCTCGTCCGCGCGATAGCCGAAGTACGGCTTGTCGTTCAGCAGCGCCGGCATGATCGCCGGCGGCCGGCGCCGCGCGTTCAGTCCGCCGCCTCGCGGCACGTCGAGCGGCAGACTCAACGAAAACACGCGCCCTTCGCGCACTTCGGCGATGCCCTGCTTCACCTTGTCGGGCGTGAGCCAGTTCAGCCGGCCCTTCTGGTCGTCGGGTCCGAAATCGCCCCAGTTCGAGCCGGGCGGCCGCTTGTTCCAGCGGGGGGTGCTCAAGATGCGTCTCCTCCTTGTTCATGGGAGCGGGCGCCGTCGCGCACGCCCGAAGTCAGCTGCGCGAGCGCGTCGAGCGGCGCGTCGTCGGCCAGCGCCTGCACCGCTTCGCGCAGCGCGAGCGCGTTCGACATGCCGATCGCCGAGCTTGCCGCCAGCACGAATTTCGCGGTGAGCTCCTGCTCGGACAGCGGCCGCGAGTTCGTGCCCTTGCTCGACTGGATGCGCGCTTCGCGCACCTGCCCGTCGCGCAGTCGTACCCGCAGCACCGCGGGCAGAAAGGCCGGGAAACGTTCGTCGCACCACGGATCGGCCACGCAGCGCACCTTCGCGGCCAACGCGCGCCGCTCGGGCGCCTGCGCCAGCGCGTCGTCGAAATCGTCGAACCACACGCCCAGGCCGCCGCCGCCCAGCAGCGCCGCCGCCACGGTATACGGCCCGGAGAACGCGGCCGCGTAGCCGTTGGGCGGATTCGCCTTCAGTTCGGCCGGCTCGCCGATCGTGCGCAGCGTCGACGTCGCGACCCGCAGTTCGGCCGACACCACGTCGTCCGCGCTGATGCCCTCCGCCTTCAACTGCAGCGCCGCGTCGATACCCGGGTGCGTGAAGTGATTGCAGGGATACGGCTTGAAGATGATCCGGCTGGTCTCCCATTCGTCGCCGAGATCGCGCAACACCGCGTCGACGTCGGCCATCTCGCCGCACCACGCGTGGAAGAAACCGAAGCGGCCTTCGAGCGCGGTCGGCGGCGCGGTGACGCCCGCCGCCGCCAGCTCCGCCGCGCTCACGCCGGCGTGCGCCGCCCAGCCGCAGTGAATCCGCTTCACCGACCCGCCGGTCCGGTTCGCCTCGAGCAGGCCCGCGCCCATGCTGGCCGCGATTCCGATCGCGGAGGCGATCTGCGCGGCATCGAGATCGAACAGCATCGCGGCGGCCGCCGCCGCGCCGACCGTGCCGCAGATCGACGTCGCATGCTGGCCGCGTTCGAAGAACACCGAATTGCCGATCTGCTCGTTATACGCGGCCACGCCGAGCCGGATGCACACTTCGGTGCCGACCGTGATCGCGTCGAGCAGCGCCGCCCCCGACGCGCCGCTCGCCTGCGCGGCGGCGAGCGCGGCCGGGATCACCGATGCGCTCGGATGCAGCACCGACAGCATGTGCGAATCGTCGAAGTCCATCGCATGCGCGAGCGTCCCGTTGACCAGCGCGGCGCTCGCGGCGGGCAGTCGGTCCGGGGCGCCGATCACGCCCGCGCGGCCGCTGCCTCCCCAGCGGCGCGCGACCTGCAGCACGGATTGCGCGACAGGCTCCCGGTGCGCCATCAGGCTGTTGCCGATCAGATCGAGTACGCGCGACGCCGCCTCGTCGCGCAGCGTGCGGCCGAGCCCGTCGGCGCGCACGGCCGCGGCGAAGCGTCCAAGCGCGCCGACGATACCGTCCGGCGATGCGGCCGGGCTCGGCACGGACGCCCGCGCGCCGGAAGCGCGGCCGGCGGCGGGAACGGACACCGTCTCGGGTGAGCTCATGCCAGCGCTCCGTTGAGTCGAAGAGTGTTCGCGAGCGCGAGCGTCACGCGCGCATTCGCGATGAGCGGCGGCGCCACCACGCGACCGTCGGGCAGCACGAACACGGATGACGCACTCGCGGCGCCCGCCGCCGCATCGACCGCCTCGAGCACGCGTTCGGCCGCGCGAATCTCGTCCTCGGACGGCGTGAACACCTCGTTGATGACCGCGATCTGCGACGGATGGATGGCGAAGCGACCGACGAATCCCATCGATTTCGCCCGCTGCGTCGACTCCCGAAGGCCGTCGAGGTCGGTCAGCGTGTGATAGACGGTCTGGATCGGCCCGTTGAGCCCGGCCGCGCGCGACGCGACCACGCAGCGCGCGCGGCAGACTTCGAGCGTGAAATTGTCCGCGCCGATCTGCAGATCGGCACGCAGATCGCTCTCGCCCAGCCCGATCCGCTCCAGCCGGGGCGACGCCGTCGCGAGCTGATAGGCGGTCTCGACGCCGTACGCCGATTCGATCAGGATCTGGATACCGGCCTTGCAATCGAGCGCGTCGAGCCAGCCCGCCACCTCGCGGATCTGCTCCGGCCAGTCGCACTTGGGCAAGCGCAGCGCCTGCAGCGCGGGCTGCGCGATGGCCTCGACGTCGTCGCGGCACCACGGGCTCGTCACCGGGTTGACCCGCACGTAAGTCGGTTTCGACGGGCCGGCCGCAAGTATCGCGGCGGCGGCGCGGCGCGCTTCGGTCTTGTGGGTCGCGGGCACCGCGTCTTCGAGATCGAGCACGATCGCGTCGGCGTCGCTCGCGTACGCCTTGTCCACCACCTGCGCCTTGTGCGCGGGCACGTACAGATAACTGCGATAGGTCGCACTGCTTTTCATAACACTCCCCGTTCAGTCAATTCGTCGATATCGCTCTGCTCCAGGCCCAACGCGCCGAACACCTCTTCGTTGTGCGCGCCGCGCCGCGGGCCGCCCCAGCGGATCGCGCCCGGGGTATCCGACAGCCGGAACGGAACGTTGTGCGTGCGGAACGCGCCCAGCTCCGCGTCGGGCACCGACACGACCGAGCCGAGCGCCGTGTACTGCGGATCGCGCAGCACGTCGGCCATGTCGTAGATCGGCGCGACGGCCGCTTCCGCGCGCTCGAACTCGGCGATCACCTCGTCGCGCGTGCGCCGCGCGATCCAGCCGCCGACCGCGGCATCCAGTTCGTCCGCGTGCTTCGCGCGCTCCGCGCCGTTGACGAACCACGGCTCGTCGATCAGCTCCGCGCGGCCGACGAGGCGCATCACGCGCTCCGCGATGCTTTGCGCCGAGGTCGACAGCGCGACCCACTTGCCGTCCGCCGTCCGGTAGACGCCGCGCGGCGAATTGTTCGGCGAGCGGTTGCCGGTTCGTTCGGGCATCCGTCCGGTCTGGTCGTAGCTCGCGACCTGTGCGCCCATCGCCGCGAGCATCGTCTCGATGATCGCGAGATCGACCACCTGGCCGCGCCCGGTGCGCTCGCGCGCCTTCAGCGCGGTCATGATCGCGAACGCGGCGGTCAGCCCCGCGACCGTATCGGCCAGCGGGAACGACGGTAGCAGCGGCGGGCCGTCCTGCTCGCCGGTGATCGACGCGAGCCCGCTCATCGCCTCGGCCAGCGTGCCGAAGCCGGGCCGGCTCGCATACGGGCCTAACTGGCCGAAGCCCGTCACCCGCACCAGCACCAGCCGCGGGTTGATCGCCGACAGCACGTCGTAGCCGAGACCCCAGCGCTCGAGCGTGCCCGGCCGGAAGTTCTCGACGACCACGTCCGCCTGCGCCGCCAGTTCGCGGAAGAGCCGCTGGCCGTCGGCCGAGCCGAGATTGAGCGTGACGGCCCGCTTGTTGCGCGCGAGTACCTTCCACCACAGCGGCACGTCGTCGCGCCGGGCGCCGTACTTGCGCGCCGGATCGCCGGCCGGGTGCTCGACCTTGATCACGTCCGCGCCGTAGTCCGCCAGCATCGTCGCGGCGAGCGGCCCCGCGAACAGCGTCGCGGCGTCGATCACGCGGATGCCGTCGAGCGGCGGGGGATTGGGCGGGGCCGATACCGCGTCGGCGGCAACGGCTTCGGCTTCCACGGAGGCCATGGCGTTCTCCAGTCAGATGAATGGCATGGCGCGTCGCGTCGAACAATCATCTGCATGACTAATCATCATGAAACGATCGACGGCACGGCGCGCGACCTGCTGCTTAGACGTTGTTGATCCGGTAGATCGGGAAATACGTCTGGATCTTCCCGTTCAGGTAGTCGCCGGCCAGCTTCGGCACGTCGTCGAAATCGAAGATCTCGGTGGGTTCCTGGCCGATCCAGCCGGTGGACTCCTGGAAATCGCGGATCGTGATGCTGTCGTCGTAGCGCCACGCATGGGTATGGATGTGCAGGCGGCGGTTGATGCATTCCGTCGCGCGCAGATTCCACAGTCGCATGCCCGTCTTCCAGCCGACCGTCGCGACGATCCCCGTGCGCCCGACCACCCGCATCGTCGCGCGGTACAGCGCGCCGCCGAGATTGTCGAGGAAGATCGCGACGCCGCGGCCGCCGCTCAGCTCCGCGATCGTCTCGGCGAACACGCGCTCCGACTCCCGATAGCTCGCCTGGTATTCCGGATCGGTCCGGTAGCGCTCTTCGTCATAGGAGAGATCGGGGAACTTGCGGCGGTCCACCGGCGTGATGCCGAGCTTCGCCAGCTCCTCGAGCCGCTTGTCGCTGCTTGCCGTCATCGCCACGCGAAAGCCCTCGCGCTTCGCGAGCTGCAGCTCGGCGAGCGTCGTGCCGCCGCCCCAGCCGAACACCAGGTAGTCGGCCGGATCGACGTCCGGAAGCTGCGAGCGCCAGCAGGCCGACGCGACCTTCCAGTTGTCCCATGCGGTGAAGTAGCGGCCGTAGGTTGCCCATTGCAGCAGCGAATGCTTGCTGTCGGTCGGCACCGGCACCAGGTTGTCGGCGCGCATCTTGGTCCGCTGCGCCATCACGCCGATCGTGCCGGGCGCGTCGTACGCATAGACCAGTTCCGCGAAACCATACTCGTCGCGCTTGCCGAACGGCATCACCATGCAGATCTCGCCGTCCTTCAGCGAGTTCACCTCGCTGCCGCGCTCGACGACGCGCACCAGCGCGCCGTTGCCGAGCACGATCTTGTCTTCGCGGCGCTGGCGAACGATGTCGACCGGGTTGCGCGACAGCGCGTGATCGAGATTCGCTTCCCACGAGCCGTACAGCGGCTCGACCAGCACTTCGTCGGCGCCCGGCGCGGAAAACCGGAACGTCTCGCGACGCAGCTCGCCCGCGACGGGCGCTTGCTTTCTCGTCGTTTCCGGTCCCGCGTAGAGGACCCATGCATCTGTCGTGATCATCGTCATTCCTCGGTTGATGACTGTCATGAAAGGGGACGGGAAGCCGGCGCGAGCCGGCCCCCCCTTGCGCTCATCAGCGCGAAAAAGCACTTTCCAGCGCCGTCTCCACGTCTGCGGCCGCCGCGACCTGCCCGAGCTTCGGGAAGATCTGGGTCAGCGCGAAGGTCTGCGCGTCGGCCGACGACGTGCTGACCGCGTCGCTGACGACGACGACGTTGTAGTTGTTCTCGTAAGCCTGGCGCGCGGTCGACTCGACGCCGATGTTGGTCGCGATGCCCGTCAGCACGATGTCGGTGATCCCTCGGCGACGCAGCTGCACGTCGAGGTCGGTGCCGGTGAACGCGCCCCACTGATGCTTGGTGACCACCAGGTCTTTCGGCTGCACGCCGAGATCCGGCGCGAACGCGCTCCATGCGGGGTCGAGATTCGGCGGCGACGACGGCGCGTCGGTCTTGACCTTGAGCGCGACGCCGCCGTCGGGCTGATAGCTCGTGTGCACGTAGATGACGGGCAATTGCAGCGCGCGGAACGCGGTGGCCAGTTCCACCGTCTTCGCGACCACTTGCGCGCCGGTGTACGGCGTGACCGGCAGCGAGACGATGCCGTTCTGCAGATCGATGGCCACCAGGGCGACTGTGCGATTGAGCGTCGGGACAGACATGAATGAACCTCACTTTTGTTGTGGAACGGAAGGCGCCGCGGCGCCGATGTGCCGGCTCGATGCCGCGTTGAGCAACAGCAGGACGCTGATCACCGCCAGGACGATGGCGAGCTCGCGCAACCCGCGGTCGCTCGCCGGGTGGCCGAGCGCGAGTCCGACCAGCGCGAACGACAGACTGCCGCCGACGTACTGCGCGGTGCGGTAGAGCCCGGATGCGGTGCCGATCCGGTCGTGCGGCGCGCTCTGATAGAGCGCCGCCTGATTGCCGAGATTGTTGAAGCCGTTCGGTATGCCGAACACGATCGACAGCAGCACGATCGACCAGATCGGCAGGCCGCTCGTCATGAAGCTCATCACCACGCTGCCGACGCACAGCATCGCGGAGCCGACGATCAGCACGGGGCGCGGGCCGTGGCGATGCGCGATGCGCGTCGCGACCATCGTCGTGACCGTGCCGAGCGCGGCGATCGGCAGCATCACGAGGCCGGCATCGGCGGCCGACAGGCCCTTGACCTCCTGCAGCCACATCGGCAATGCATAGAAGATCGCGTAGAACACCGCATAGGTGCCGACGCAGCGCAGATAGGTGCTGAGCAGCGGGCGGTTGTCGCTCAGCATGCGGACGTCGATCAGCGGTGCCGCGGCGACCCTTTCGCGCTGGATCAGCACCGGGCACAAGACAAGCGTCGCGGCGAACAGCAGCCAGTTCGGTGCATGCGAGACCGATTGCAGGAACAGCAGCAGGCACGTGAGCGTCGCGATGAACAACGCCACGCCCGGCAGATCCAGGTCCTTCAGCGTGCCGTACAGCGTGCGGCGCTCCTGCGCGCCGCGATAGCCGGGGTCGGCCGGCAGCCACAGCACCGCGAACAGGAAGGCCGCGAGCACGATCGGCACGTTGATCCAGAAAATCGCGCGCCAGCCGGCGAACTGCACCAGCGCGCCGCCGAGCGGCGGCCCGAACGCGACCGCGACCTGCGCGGCGATCGAGATCGCGCCGAGGCCGCCCGTCGGCGTCGCGCCGTTCGCGTGACGCTGCGACCACACGCGGATCATCGTCATCCCTGCCGGATAGGCGGCGGACGTGCCGATACCGAGCGCGACGCGCGACGCGATCAGCCAGCCGAGCGACGGCGCGAACGGCGCGAGCGCCGACGCGATCAGCACGATCGCCAGGCCGATGCAGAAGATCCGCTTCGCGCCGAAACGATCGGCCAGCCGGCCCATCGTCGGCTGCCCGACGGCGGTCGCGAGATAGAGGCCCGACACCAGCCACATCGTGTCGATCCGCTCGCTCGCCGCGCCGTGCGGCATGAACGACTGCTGGATGCTGACGAGCGCGACCGCGATCATCGACGAGTTCAGCGCGTTCAGCAGCGTGCCGAGCACGATCGGCCCGACCAGCTTGCCGGGTAGACGCAGGCCCGCCGAGGCGGCGTGACTGTTCGCCGGCTGCGCACTGCCGGCCGCCGTACCTGCCGCTTCGTCGTGGTGATCGGATTTCATTTTTCGGGCCGCCGTCGGGTGAGTGTGTCGTATCGCTCAATGCGTCGAGAGCGTGCATTCACCATACCGTTCCGCTCGCCGCGATTGAAATGGATTGTTGCGATGCACACATTCGTCGCTTGAATGGGGTTCGCCGCGATCTTCGGGTCGGATGCATTCGAAGAATAGGGATCGGTCCCGATCGACGCGGTGTCCGCCTTGATTGACGGGCGTTTCGGCGGAATCGCGAGAACTGCGCGCCGCGCGCGCGACGGATGACGCGCGACAGGGGCGCGTCGGGAAGATGACGGTTTTATGCGGCAGTGCGTCGCAGATCCGAGCGCGGGCTCTATAGCGAAGCGCCCGGCAAGCGGATGGCCTTCGCGCTGTCCGTGCCGCGCATCGAGCGGCGGCCCCGATCAACGCACGCCGTCCGGCTGAAACGATGCGGAAAACCGAATACTCAGCCGCAATGGATCGTCGCTCGAGGAAACCGGTCCCGCTCGATGTCACCGGCTTTCTTGCCGGCCGCGATCACATGGCCGTGCCGCGTGCGGGATCGATACGGCGATCGCATGGCTTCGCCTTGCGGCCGCTGTCGAATCGATCGGCAAGGACGATACCGACCCTGGAATCCCGCCCGAGGTCGTGCTTGAAAAGGCCTCTTCTTGTTCGTATAAATGAGCATGCCGAATGCGGCTTTTCCTCGCGTCCGGCGCCCGGCTCGATCGAAGCGTCCTCTTCCGGCTCGACGTCTCGATGGCTGCCGGTACACCGGTTCGTCGAATACCGTCTCCCGTGATGCGGCGATTGCTCGCTTCCCTTCATGGATGAAACAGGACATGACGTTCGACCCGCACCTGAAGCCCGGCTGACCGCGTTCATTCGAACGGTTTCGCCCGGCGCGACGTAATCGGTCGGCAAGCGCGCGGCACCCGCTCGATCCGGTCCCGAAGCGCGGGCCGGCTGGCGCTCCGATTTTTCCATCGCCTCGTTACCGAAAGTTTTAATTAGCAATACGAATCGGATTCGGCAGTGCGATCGGCGACGGTTCCGACGGCTTCGCTTTCCGAGCCGGAGCGATCCCGGCTGCGTCTTTCCTGACATGGATTCGATCGATCGCCGGACATCCCGGGAGAGGATCATGAATGATTCGAAGACCGTGCTCGATTCCGTGAATCAATGGTCGGAACGGACACCGGACGCCGTCGCGCTTTCGACACAAGACGACAGCGTGTCCTACCGCGAGCTGGCAACGGACAGCGACGCGATCGCCGCATGCCTGAGCGGGCGCGGCATCGGCCCGGGACACATCGTTCCGATCATCGCGACCCGTTCGACGGACTTCATCGTCGGCCTGCTCGGCATCATGAAAACCGGCGCGGCATATTCCCCGATCGATCACGCTTACCCGGAACAGCGCCGGGCCTATATCGTCGGACAGACCGGCAGCCCGCTGACCCTGACCACCGCGCCGGACGACCCGGGTACGGACGGCGCCGTCGCAAGCGTCGCCGCCTTGCGCCGGACGCCTTCGGCATCGGCTCGCCGGCCCGGATCGCGGCCGTCACCCGACGATCCGATCTACGTGATCTTCACGTCCGGCACCACCGGCGTGCCGAAAGGCGTGGTCGTCGAGCATCGTTCCGTCGCCTCGCTCCTCGCCTGGTACACCGAGACATTCGAGGTCGACGGGACGAGCCGATCGACGCTGGTCGCCGCGCTCGGCTTCGACGTCGCGCATTGGGAAATCTGGTCGCCGCTGTGCGCGGGCGCGACGCTGTGCCTCCCCGACGACGAGACCCGGCGCGACGTGGACGCATTGCTGCAGTTCTTCGAACGCGAGCGGATCACCCACGCATTCGTGCCGACCGTGATGGTTCGCGACGTCGTAGCGGCGAGCCGGCCCGGCCCGTCGTCGCTGCGATATCTCGTCACCGGCGGAGAGAAGCTGATGCCGCTCGACACCGACCATCTCGGCTACCGGCTCTTCGATTGCTACGGGCCGACCGAGGCAACGATCTGGGCGACCTACCATCCGGTCCCCAGCGCGCGCCTCGGCCGCCCGCCCTCCATCGGCAAGCCGGTAGGCGACACGCGCATCTGGATTCTCGATGCCGGCCTGCGGGAACCGCCGGCGGGCGAGATCGGCGAAATCTTCATCGGAGGGTCGTGCCTCGCGCGCGGCTACCTTCACGACGAACAACGGACCCGCGAGAAGTTCCTGCAACACCCTTCGGTGCGCGGCGCGCGGATCTATCGAACCGGCGATCTCGGCCGCTGGCTGCCCGACGGCTCGCTCCAGTTCCTCGGACGCACGGACGAACAGGTGAAGATCCGCGGCCACCTCGTCGAGCTGACCGAAGTCGAGATCGCGCTCGCCCGTCAGCGTGGCGTCAGGCAGGCCAGCGTGGCGGCGACGTCGCCGGCCGTCGGCGACGCCAGGTCGATCGTCGCGTTCATCGTGCCGGAGCGCCGCACGGAACCGGAGCGGGAGTTCGTCGGCCGGCTGCGCGACGATATCGGCGCGTTCCTGCCGGACTACATGATGCCCGGCCGCTATCTGCTGCTCGATGCGTTTCCCGCGAACGCCAACGGCAAGACCGACAAGGCCGCGCTGCTCGCGGCACTCGCCGAGCGCGACGCCCGCGCGGCGGCCCGCGATTTCAGCGAGATCGGCGACCCGGTCCGGCGCGCCCTGTTCGAAGCCTTCGCCGCCGCGCTCGGCCATGCCGATTTCCGCGCCGACGACCGCTTCTTCGACGTCGGCGGCCATTCGCTGCGCGCCGCGTCCGTCGTGACCCGCCTCTCCGCCCGCATCCATCTGTCGATCCGCATCAGCGACCTGTACAACCACCCCACCGTCGACGGTCTCGCGGCCGAGATCGCGCGGCGACGCGACGTCGGCGGCGAAACCTCGGACCGCCTGTCGCCCGAGATGCTCCGCCGCGACGCGGCGCTGCCCGCCGATATCCTGTTCGACACGCCGTTCGACCCGGCCCGTCTGGCGTCGCCCCGGCACGTTCTGCTCACCGGCGCGACAGGGTTCGTCGGCATCCACCTGCTTGCCGAACTGCTGGCCACGACGGATGCCGTGATTCACTGTATCGTGCGCGCCGCGGATCGCGCCGAGGCGGAACGGCGCATCGATGCAAAAATCCGCGAATACCAGGTCGGCATCGACGCGCCATCGCGCGCTCGCGTCAAGCTCCATGTCGGCGACCTCGCGATGCCGGACTTCGGCATCGCGAGGTCGGACTACGCGGCGCTGAGCCGCGATATCGACGTCATCCACCATTCGGCGAGTTCAGTCAACTTCATCAAGCCTTACGGCGCGATGAAACAGGACAATGTCGACGCGCTGGTCAACCTCATCCGCTTCGCGGCGGCGGGCCGAACCAAGGCGATGATGATGCTGTCCACCATATCGGTATACAGCTGGGGCCATCGGATTACCGGCAAGGACACCATGCGGGAAGACGACGACATCGATCAGAATCTGGACGCGGTGTGCTCGGACATCGGTTACGTCAAGAGCAAATGGGTGATGGAGAAGATCGCCGATCTCGCCGGCTCGCGCGGCATGCCGCTGATGACGTTCCGCCTCGGCTATGCGACGTACCACAGCCGGACCGGCCTGAGCGCGGGCTACCAATGGTGGGGACGCCTCGTGAAGACCTGCATCGCGCTCGGCGCGGTGCCCGATCTGCAAGCGTTGCACGAAGGGCTCAGCAGCGTCGATTACATGACTCGCTCGATCGCGCACATTTCGCGGAAACCCGCCGCGATCGGCAGGAAATTCAACCTGATTCACTCGGGCGCCAGCGACGTCTCGCTGCAGGATTTTTTCACGAGGCTCGAGCGCCACTTCGGCTTCGCGTTTTCGCGGCTGCCGTTCCGTACCTGGCGCGATCTCTGGAGCCACCACGCCGACACGCCGCTCTACCCGCTGCTGAACCTGTTCCGGGATCGGATGCACGACGATCGATGCGTGATCGAACTGTATGAGCATACCTACCACTGGAGACACGACAACACCTCGGCGTTCCTCGAAGGCAGCGGCATCCTGCCGCCGAATTTCGACGAACCGGAGTTGCGCCGCTATCTCGAGCGCTCGATCGGCATCACGCCGGCATAGCCCGTCGCGTCCTGTCGGGCGACTTCCCCGCACGACGAGCGCGCCGCACGCGGCACGGCCCGGTCAGGTATCGCGCCGATCGGCGACGGGCGCGTGCCGAGCCATCAGCTCGACGACCCAGTCGATGAATACGCGCAATTTGGCGCTGACGTGCCGGTTCGGAGGAAACGCCACGTACATCGGCATCGGATCGAGATGCCAGTCTTCGAACAGGCGCACCAGCTCGCCGCGCGCGACGTGCGGGCCGGACATGTAGTCCGGCAGCCAGAGCACGCCCAGTCCGGCCACGCCGGCCGCGAGATAGGCATTGCCGTCGTCGACCGCCAGGACGTAGCGGCCGTGCACGTTGAGACGCGCGTCGCCGCGGCGCATCGCATAGGGCAGCGCCTTGCCGGTGCGCGCCCACAGGAAGCCCACGATGCGGTGATGCGAGTCTTCGAGTTCCGTCGGATGCGACGGCGTACCGGCGCGCGCCAGGTAGCCCGGCGCGGCATAGACGCCGAGTTGCAGATCGCCGACGCGACGCGCCATCAGGGACTGGTCGGTCAGCTCGCCGCCGCGCACGACGCAGTCCACGTTCTCGCCGATCAGATCCACCTTGCGATCGCTCACGCCCATGTCGAGCTGGATGTCGGGATAACGCGCATGAAACGCCGGCAACGCCGGCACCAGGATCATGCGCGCCAGCGGACTGGGCACGTCCACGCGCAGCCGCCCTCTGGGCATGACGGCGGCGCCGGACAGGCTGGTCTCGGCGTCGTCCATGTCCGCGAGCAGCCTGAGCACGCGCTCGTAGTACACGGCGCCGTCGGCGGTCACGTTGAGCCTGCGCGTGGTGCGGTTGAGCAGCTTGACGCGCAATCGCGCTTCCAGCTGCTGGACGAGCTGCGTCACGCTGGTCTTGCTCATGTGAAGCGTCTCGGCCGCCTTCGTGAAGCTGCCGGCTTCCACCACGCGGGCGAATGCCTGCATCGCATCGAAACGGTCCATGGGGCCTGTGCTCCGGATGGGTTGAGGATTGTTTGGATTGTACAAATGGTGATGAACAGACTTGCCTGTTTATCCGCGCCGCGCGAATCCTTAAAGTCCCTGCATCGTTGAACCGGGTCGGCTCCGACCCATTGATGGAGGTGATGCATGACCAAGCGGGACGTGGTATTTCCGGCCGGGCGCCAGGCGCTCTATGAACGCAATCGCTATTCGCCGGCGATCCGGTCGAACGGCTTCCTGTTCGTTTCGGGACAGGTCGGCAGCCGCGAGGACGGCTCGCCCGAGCCCGACCTGGCCGCGCAGGTCCGGCGCGCGTTCGACAATCTGGCCGCGATCCTGGCCGAGGCAGGCTGCACGTTCGACGACGTGATCGACGTCACCGTCTTCATCGTCGATCCCGAATCGACGTTCGAGAAGATCTGGAAAGTGGTGCCGGAATATTGGGGCGACGCGCCTCATCCGACGCTGACCGCCGTCGGCGTGACCTGGTTGTATGGGTTCCAGTTCGAGATCAAGGCGATTGCGAAGCTGCGGGGAGGGGCCTGCGGTTGATCCGGGGGGAGCGGGCGGGGCCAGGCCATCCGCTGCGCCTCCGGTCCGGGCGTCAGCGAACGCGTGCTGGTACTGGGCAAAGTCGAAGGTTTCATTGAGAGCGCGGCGTTTCCAGCCGAAGCCAAACCAAGCGACAACGCGATGCATGCCTCGCGATCTCATACCGATGTCCCATGCAGTTGATTCGCATGCTTGGAAACGTCGATCGACAACCGTCGCGACAACGGCGGGAACGCGCCAACGCACCTCGCCCCTCGAAGCCCTTTCCTGTCACGCGTAGCCTGCCGCCTCGCCCGGCGGACAGAACCGCCGGTCGGATGCTCGAACTACTCTCCAAGCCCCCCCGCATCGCACGCCCAACGCCCCTCGACCTCGATCGCCGTCCTGACCGAGTTCGCGAGAAAACACGCATCATGCGCCGCGTGATGCAGTGCCTCGACCTCGGCATCGCCCGGCACGCGCTCGCCGCCGAACGTCACATGCGGCTTCAGCACCACCCGCGTCACCACTTCCTTGCCTTCCGCGTTCTTCTCCATCGTTCCCTCGGCGGCATCGAGATACCCCATCACGACGAATTTCTTCTGCGCGGCCAGCGACAGGAACCACAGCATGTGGCAACTCGACAGCGCGGCGACATACGCTTCCTCCGGATCGACCGCGGCCGGATCGGAGAACGGCACGCGCACCGCATGCGGCGAACTCGATGCCGGGACGCGAACACCGCCGTCGAACCGCCACTCGTGGCGGCGGCTATAGCGGTTGTCGATGAACGCTTCTTCCGGCTGCTTACGCCATTGCACTTCGGCGACATGAATCGACATCGGATCACACTCCCTCGGTGGAAAATGAATTCAATCGCCGCTCGCGCTCAAATCGGCGTGAGCAGCGGCTCGCCGGAGAAGTGGCGCGCGGCGTTATCGAGAAAGAGCCGCACCGCGCGCTCGACCGCCTCCGGCGACGTACCGCCCGTATGCGGCGTCAGCACGACATTGTCGAAACCGAGCAGCGCGCGCGGCGGCTCGGGTTCGCCTTCGTAGACATCGAGTCCGGCGCCCGCGACGCGTCCGTCGCGCAGCGCGTCGGCCAGCGCCGCCGTATCGACGACGCTGCCGCGCGAAACGTTGACGAGATAGCCGCGCGCACCGAGCGCGGCGAGCACGCGCGCATCGATCAGATGCCGGGTGCCCGCGCCGCCGGGCGTCGATACCACCAGGAAATCCGCCCAGCCCGCGAGCGCGTCGAGCGCATCGAAGTACCGGTACGCAACGCCGTCGCGCGGCGTGCGGTTGTGATAGCCGATCTCCATGTCGAAGCCGGCCGCGCGGCGGGCAAGCTTGCGGCCGATGTTGCCGAGCCCGACGATGCCGAATTTCTTGCCGGATACGTTCGGCAGCATCGGCAGCGCGTCTCGCCACACGCCCGCGCGGCATGCGGCGTCGAACCGTACGACGCCCCGCACCGTCGCCAGCAGCAGCGCGAACGCGTGGTCGGCCACGCAATCGTCGTTGGTGCCCGCCCCGTTGACGAGCGCGATCCCCCGCGAACGCGCCCGTTCGCGCGCGATGTTCTCGTAGCCCGCGCCGAGCGCGCCGATCAGTTCGAGATGAGGCAGCCGGTCGATTTCGTCCGCGTCGATGCCGGTCGTGCCGTTGGTCAGCACCGCACGCACGGTTGCGCCGTGCGCGGCAACGGCGGCGGCGCGCGTTTCCCGGTCGGGAGCATGGAGGACATCGAAGAGGCGGGCGATCGCGGCGTGCGCGGGCTCGCGCAACGGGATCAGTACGAGGAGCTGCGGCTTCATGGCAGACCTGATCGGGAGGAGCAACGCCTCGCAGTGTAGCAACGGACGCGCCGGCGCGAACCCGGTAGCCCTACTGCGGCCGGGGAATCCCGGGCGGGCATCGTGGGCCCATCCGGCTCGGCATGTAGCGAACGGAGCCGACCCGGGCACCGCCGTCATGCCGCCGGCCTAGCGACCGCGCATTACTCGGGCGGGTGCGCGTCGAGCCACGCGACGATCTGCTGCGCGGCCTGCAGCGGCGTGACCGTCTCGCCGGTCGCCAAGGTTTCATATTTGTAAGGATCGGCGCCGTCGAGGTTGTCGAGTTCCGGCTGCGCGATCGTCCAGAGCCAATCGATACGGTCGGCGATCGGAGACGGCGCCCCTTCGATGCTGCAGCGGCACCCTTCGATTTCGGTCACGAAGCCGGTGGCGGTAGGTTCAAAACTCGAAAACACGGCGACTCCCGTCGATCTGTGCCGCGCTGCGGCCGGGTAGCGAGTATCGCATGGCGCGCCGACGCGTCAGCCGCGCCGGGCCTTCTTCCTCTTCCCCCGGCATTTCGCATCGCATCATGACCCGGCCGTTTCCGCCGCGTCGACGTAGTTCGCACTCTTGCCTTTACACACAGTTACACCGGCGTCCGGACCCGCCGCCGCATCGCCGAATCCATTGCCGGCGCCCGCCCAGCCAAGCCCGGCGGAACTTCCGGCCGGCTCGTGCCGGCCGCGACCGGCACGGTTCCCGCGAACTCGCCGCCTTCGTGTCAACCGAACGCCGTTACCGGGAGTTAATGACGGTACTGGCATGCCGTCTATGCGCCAGAGGCCGGAAGCTTGGGTACTTCAACCCGTACGCGGGCGCGAATCTCCGGAACATCGGTGCGCCACCCCCCATAGTCAGGAGTAGAAATGAAAAAGACGATTTTCTTCGCGGCGATCGCAGCCGGATTGTGCATTTCGATGAGCAGCTTCGCGCAGGTTCCCGCCAGCGCCCCCGCCGGCACGACCGGCCTGTGCAAGGACGGCTCGTTCTATTCCGGCGCCTCCAAGAAAGGCGCTTGCGCGGGCCACAAGGGCGTGAAGACCTGGTACGGCGCGGCACCCGCCGCAGCCAGCGGCGCGATGGCGGCACCGGCCGCGATGGCCGCATCGTCGGCGGCACCGGCGAAGCCGGCAACCGCCAGCGGCGCGATGGCCAAGACCGCCGCGGCGCCCGGCGGCGGCCCCGGCCAAGTCTGGGTGAACACCAGCACGAAGGTGTATCACTGCCCGACCGACAAGTTCTACGGCAAGACCAAGCAAGGCAGCTACATGTCGGAAGCGGACGCGAAGGCCAAGGGCTTCCACGCCTCGCACGGCAAGGCCTGCTCCTAAGCAGCGAACGGCCGGCGTAAGCCGGCCGCGGCGATGCGCGACGGTCCAAGCCG
>NZ_JAWJWL010000009.1:224276-228700 GCF_034721475.1 Burkholderia alba
CCCGCGGCGATGCGCGACGGTCCATGCCGTCCGCCGCGCATCCGCCCGCCCTCTCTCGGCGCATCGACCCATCGTCCTGTCGCGCCGCTGCGCATCGCAGATCTCCGCGGACATGCCTGCCTGGCCGACGCGCCCATCCCGCCCTGCCCCTCGGGCTTTCGTCCCGGTATCGAACATTTCGTCGTCCACCCAAAGCGCACGGCAACCGAAGCGCCATGGCGACAACGCGTCGTAGCCGCGCAGCGAAGATGAGCCATCGCTCATCCGCGCATGGCGGCCGTCGCAACCGTGCCATCCGCATGTTTCAACGGGCGACGGACAACCCCGGCCCAACGACGCAGATTCAGTCAGCGCGAGCATAGGCCCGCGCCGACGCGCACCGTATTCGCTGTTCGGTTGAACCGATCAAGCTCCATCGACACGTGCGCCAAACCACGCCGAACGGATCACGCACCTCACACCGCGCTATCCGGCCGATCGCATCCCGCACGGCCATCCGTCATCAAAAAGACATCGTCTTATCCGGCGATTCAAAACACGCGATTCATCCACCTCTCAGCCACAAAATTATCAAGCATTGATCCGACAACAGAAACATCCATTATTTCGATGCAACATAAATTTCACATGAGTTTTTATAAAACCATACAAAATCAACAGCATATATAAAAATACGCACCACACAAAAATAAAAACAACTGAACATGCTAACCAGTAATATTCACCAATTTCCTATCAATCCAGAGTTACAAAAATAATAAGAATTTATTCCCACAAATCAATGTAAATAAAATGTAATATGCGACTCAGAGGCTCAGACCGCCTCTCGGTTGCACGGACGCCTCATCGTCCGGACGGCAACGCAGATCGCAGCCCGGCTTGATGCAAACAGCGTCCGGCCGGACTACACGCCTTTGTGGGCTTCATAAACCACTGTGCTTCGACGCCGGTTGTTTAGCATGCCTACTCAAATCGAACAGGAACAGGAAGATCATGACCAAGACCTTCTATATCACCGCGGCACCTGTCGGCGCAGTCCCCAAATTCCTTGATCCGCTGGAGCCCAAATTCATCCCGCTCCCGCTCCTCGGCTTGCTCGGCGAAGACGCCCGGCAAGCCACCTGCGCCGCGCTCGAAGCCAACGGCTGGGAAGCCGTTCCGGCCGGCGGCATCGCGCTCGAGCACGGCTTCGACGAACTGGTCGACCTGAGCGCGGCGCCGCTCTCGCACGGCCCCGAGGTGCTCGCGGAACTCGGCTGGGTACGTGACGGCAACACGCTGCGCCGGCCCGGTTCGGACGCGCCGGCGGCAAAGCCGTTCGTCATCGCACGCGCCGTCTTCGAGCACATCGAGTCGCGCGACCTGGTCCGCCAGCTCGTGCTTCAACTGACCACCTTCGGCTGGGTCGTCACCGACGACGGCGATCTCGCCTGGCCGCACGACCGCGTCCACAGTTACCTGCCGCCCAGCCTGGTCGAGCCGCTGCGCGACAGCGCGCCGGTCGCGCTCGATGCGCTGCTGGCCGCCGGCTGGCGATCGCGGGGCGCGGGCTTCTGGCAACCGGGCAAGGCCCGCTCGCCCTACCTGCCGATCACCGCCGACGGTATCGTCGAAGCATCCCGTCATGCGCTGCGCGAAGGCGCGGCGGTCGTCCACCTGCACACCCGCGCAACCGACGACCAGCAGCAGATCCGGATTCCCGGCCTGAACGCCGCGATCACCACCGGTGCCCAGCGCAACCATATCGTGGTCGACGATTACGACCGGATCGTGCCGCGCCTGATCGACCTCGAACCCGCCGCGATCCTCAATCTCTCCACCAGCGCCCGCGGCGACCGGCGCGCCTCCGAGAGCCCGCTGCGCCGCGCCCACCTGAAACGCTACGGCCACGCGCAGATCGCGCCCGACGTCGCGTCGTTCAGCCCCGGGCCGGTGGTATTCCAGGGCGGCGGGGGCTACGACAATCCGCACGGCTTCCTCGCCCGCCAGCTCGAGCATTTCGCGGAATTCGGCGTGCGGCCGGAGATCGAAGTGTTCAATCACACGATCGTCCAGAACTCGACGACCCTGTATCGCACGGTGCTCGAGCAGGCCGGCGCGCCCGTGCTGTTCATGCTGGTGGCCGCCGTCGACCAGTACCACCGCGATCCGGTCAGCGGCGAAACGGACGACGATTCGCTGATCGACGTCCCCTCCCGCAAGGCCATCGCGAAACTGCTGCAGGCGGACGAGCCTTCCGCCACGGCGGAAGCCGTGCGCATCGCGGTTGAGAAACTGCGGCCGTGCGTCGACGAACTGCGGGAAAGCTTCCCCTCCTGCCGGATCTCCCTGCTGCTGCCCGGGCCGTTCCAGGCGATTCTCGCCGACGTCGCGATCGGCCTCGATCTCGACGGCATCCGGGTCGGCCTGGAAGATGCGTTGAACGTGTTCGACGCGCGCGCGCCGGGCGGCGTCCGCAAGGCCTGCGGCACCGGAGATCAGGTGCGCGCGCTGCGGCTCGATCTCGAGCGCAGGGGCATCGCGATCCTCGACGCGGAAGCGCTGCGCGACGATCTGGGCATGCCGCGTCCCGACATCACGCTGTTCCGGCGGGCGGAAGCCGCGCTCAAGCGCTATCCGGCGGAGGCGCGCGCGCCGGCCAGCCTGCCAGACGCAGCAACGATCGTCGGCGCGCTGCAGCCGATCGTCGACACCTATCGCCAGCGGGAGGACCGGCTGGCCAGCTATCTCGCCACGGCCCGGGATCTGCCCGCCACGCCGGCCGCGCTCGCGCAGGTCGTGCACACGGCCGCGCACGGATTCGGACTCGCCATCCGCTCGTTCATCGAGGAGCTTGACCGCTACACCGACCACGAGCATCTGATCGTCGGCAATCTCGACACGCCTCAGGCGCTGAACTTCGCGCGCGAGATCCTCGCGCCGCGCGGCTACAGCATCGCGCGCTACGACGACGCGCTCGCGCGCCATGCCCGCCCGGGCGAAACCGTGACGCACGGCGGCATCAGCTACCGGGTGCCGGTGGAGCAGTTCAAGTCGCCCGAGCTCCGATGCCTCGAATACCTGGTCGCGATCCCGTGCCGCTACAACGGCGACCACAGCGACGTGGTCAACCTCGTCCTGCGTCAGGACGAGCGCTACAGCACGACGATGGCGCTGCTCTACCACGCGCTGCGCGAACTGACGCTCACGCTCAGGGCACGCTCGAATGCGCACGAGAAGGCGCCGGGGCCGGTCTGGACGATCCTGGAAGCATCGCCCGCCGGATCCGCACCGCCGTCCCGGCGGGACGCCGCGCCGGACGGCCCGCTGCTCGCGACCGGGGTCGACTGGATCGTGCTGCCCAGCACGCCCACCACGAACTATCCGCTCGGGCTGAAGCTGTCGAACGGTCTCGCCCGGCTATTCCACACGTTCGTCACCCAGCTCGCCTCGGACCCGGCATTGCGCCGACCTCAGACCACGCCGCGCACCACGCCGATCCGGCTGCTCGGGATCACGCATGCCGGGCGGCGGCACGACGGCGAAACCGTGGTCGAGGCCAGCATGCTGCACAACCGCTTCGCGCTGAACGCGGATCGCGTCGGCGACTATTTCGGCCACGAATCGCAGCTGATCTACGAACGCCTGATCCTGCCGCGTCTCGTGGAAACCCCCGAGCAGCTCGACTACACGGAATCGCAGCTGGTCCGCCGGGACGCGGCGGGCTTCCCGCTGTACCGGAACGGCGCGATCGCGCGGCGCATCGCGCCGGGGCAGATCGACTCGCTGCCGCTCGTGCGCCTCTTCGCGCACAGCTCGGGCATCGCCACCGCGCAGCAGCTCGACGTGCTGGCCTGCCTGGACGGCCGGCGGCTGGGCATGAACACCGACGAACTGCGCGCGTTCTTCGATCGTGCGCTGTTGGTCTCGTTCGGATCCGCCGCGGATATCCATCTCGACCGGCTCGGCACGTCGGTACTGGACATCACGGCCTTCAACGACGTGCGCAGCGTCGCGGGCACGACCAACCGCCACTACGTGCTCACGCCCGGCGCGCATACGGACATCCTGCAGGAGAGCTTCGCGCTCGCGCAGCCCGCCGAGTACCGCTACGAGCATGCGGTGCCGGTCTGGCGACAGGGTGCGCAAGGCAAGACCGTCGCGCTGCTGACGGGGGTGTTCCTGCTCGACGACGCCGCGCGGCTCGACGACGGCCATTCGATCCGCCGCTATCTGTCGGCGAGTCCGCTCTGGCTGCGTCAATGGATCTCGCTGATCCACCATGCGCCCGCCCATTCGGGGGCGCAGGCGATCCTGCGCGAGTTGCAGACGCCTGCGATGCGGCACGACGCCAGCGCGAACCAGACGACGCGCAAGGCGATCGCGTAACGGCGCGACGACCGCCGGCATCGCGCCGATGCGGGCGCCCGGGCGATACCGCCCGG
>NZ_JAWJWL010000009.1:228836-255044 GCF_034721475.1 Burkholderia alba
CCCGCCGTCATGCCTTCGGAAACGGTGCGCATCCCGCCATGCCCGACACGGCCGGGAGCCGCGCCCCGACGCCTCGGCGCGAACCGCTGAGCTGGCGTGACATTGCGCTTCCGCTCGGCACCCAAGCCGGCGAAGCAAGCTCCCGCCGCATGAGTCGATGGAAAGGGGAAGGTTGCTCGATCCCCCGAAAAGCGACGACCCCGCGAAGGCGGGCCTCGGGACACATGAAGCGCTCGGAACCCGGGCCAGCCATGCAGCGTCAAGGAACGCCGCGCATCCCCTCACGTGGCCGGAGACCTATGACGCCGACGGACTCCCGATCGTCGATAAGCCGCCCTGTTGTCGATTCTCTGCCCGCCCGCCGCGCCCCTCGCCGCTTCCGCCTCGACCACGATCACGCCCGTGACGGCTCACGGGCCACTCCGCGCTTCCCCTGCACTTCATCTGCTCCGCCGGAACCCCGTTCTCCCGGAGTCCAACCGGTCCGGACATCCCCGGGAAAGTCCGTCCGGTATCCCTTGACGGCCTCGCGCCGCGAATCTTTCAAATATCGGTCGGCGAAGCTGTCATTTCCCAAGCCGGGCATCGACTAAACACTCCACCCATCACGTTGAAAGGAGTTCCATGATGAGAAACCTGACGCTTGCCCTGGCGGTTTCCATGACGTTGACCGCGTGCGGGGGCGGGACCGACACGCCCGCGCCCACGCCTCAACTGTTCGCCCAGACCAACGACACCAACAATGCGGTGCTCCGCTTCAACCGCAACCCGAACGGCACGCTGAGCCCGCTCCCCGCGGTACAGACCGGCGGGAAAGGCACCAACGGCGTCAACTACTTCATGGGCAACACCGTCAGCCCGGACGCGCTGACCAGCAATCACAGCGTGATCGCGAGCGCCGACGGCAAGCGCCTGTTCGTGGCGAACGCGGGGGACAACACCGTCAGCACCATGCGCATCGACGCCAACGGGGGGCTCAGCGTGCAGGCCGTGTCGCCGACAGGCGGTATCCGCCCCACCTCGCTCGCGTTCGCGAACGGCGTGCTCTACGTCACACATCAGCAGGGGGCGAACGAACTGGGTGCTTACCGCGTCGGCGCCGACGGCAAGCTCGCGCCGATCGGCCAGTATGCGACGGTGCAGCAGGACGCGCTGCCGACCCAGGTCAGCGTGAGTCCCGACGGGAAATTCGTGATCGTCAACGTCCTGCTCAAGAGCCTCCAGCCCGTCCAGCCCAATCAGACACTGCTGGCTTTCCCGGTCAACCCGGACGGCACGCTGGCGCAGCCCGTCGTCTCGCCGTCGAGCGGCGTCGGCCCTTTCGCCGGCCGCTTCGGCACCGGTTCGCGCGCCGGCGTATTCGTCACCGCCGATGCGCCGGGCGGCACGGCAAGCGCCTACACGTTCGCGTCCACCGGGGCATTCTCCGCGACCGGCACGCCCGTGCCCGTCACCGGCCAGGCCGCGCCGTGCTGGATCTCCATCACGCCGGACAACCGCTTCGTCTACATCAGCAACGGCCAGGGTACCGTATCGCTGTTCTCGCTCGATGAGCGCGGCCGTCTCTCCCTCGGAAATCCGGTGGCGGCCAGCGAGCCGGGGCCCGCATCGTCGACGACCAGCTTCGCGTCCGACTCCTGGATCAGCCCGGATGGCAAATTCCTGTATCAGGACTATTCCGGCGCGGACAAGATCGTCAGTTACGCGATCGGCGCAACGGGCGCACTCGCCAAGGTGGGGGAACAGCCGGCCAATACCGTGTCGAGGGTCAGCCTGCAAGGTTTGACGGGCATTTGAAGCAGGACGTCGCCCACGTGTCAGTCTCCAGCCGGTCCGTGGGCGGAGCGTATGAAGTTTCGCGGCGCTTTCACGGTCCTGCGCCAATTGGATGCTTGTTGGGACACGCAAGCGGCCCGGTCGCGCCACCCGCCGCCTTGTCTCGACGGGCACGACGCGCGCCCCGGTCGTGCGGGCAATCGGCCGGGAAGTGCGCATCGGGATGAGCGCCCGACTGAGGGAAGATCCGCCCGCATTCGCCGACGGCGCCTTACCGGAAGGCTGGCGCCATGAGGCGATGAGCGGCCGCAACCCGACGACAGGAGGCTCTCCGGCCCCTGCGGCCGCGCCCGGCCCGCGATCTCAATCGGCCCGCGCGGACGCGCGCCATGCCGCGCGATCGGCGCGCGTCCAATCCAGCTCGACGCCGACCCGCTTCGTCCCCGGCCGGATCTTCGGCTTGTGCAGCGACAGCGTCAGCGCATCGAGCGCGGGCCATTCGTCGAACGACAGCACAGCGAGATCGAGCGCGAGCGTTTCCAGCAGACGGGTATGCGGCTTGTGCGCGAGAAACGCCGCGATCCGCGCGCAGTATCCGTCGTAATCGATCCAGCTCGCGCCGCCCTGCTCCGACGGCTCGCACCGGTAGACGAGCCGCGCATCGATCACGACGGGCTGCGGCGCCTCGTGCTCGTGCGGATGAATGCCCACTCGCACAGGCACGACCAGTTCGTCGACGAACACGCTCCAGCCGCGCCCCCGCGCGCGGGCCGCCTCGAGCGACGCGAACGGCGCCTCGACCGGCTTCATGACGCGAGCGGCGCCGCCGCGTCGAGCATCATGCGGCAAAAGTAGTCGGCGAAGCTGCGCCGGACCACGATCTCGAACGTCGCGTCGCCCGTCGGCACCAGCACGACGGACGCCTTGAAGTAGTGGCTCTGCGCGCACTGCCCGACGCCGAACCCGCGCGGATGCAGATCCAGCGGGCAGCCGCGCGCGAGCACGTCGCGCACCTTGTCGCCGCTGATTTCCACGACCGTGTAGCCGCTGCCGACGTCGACGGCCGCCGCATAAGCGCCCTGCACGGCCTGCGCGAGCTTCGCTTCGAGCTGGCTCGCCGCGACCGGCCCGTTGGAGCGCACGAGCCACTCGTCGGGGCCGAGCCACAGCACGTCGTAGTCGGCGCTGCGCGCGACGGTATTCGGCCGCGCGGGCGGGCGGCAGCCCACCACCTGCTCGAACGCGCTGACGAACGCGCCATCGCTCAGTTCGCCGCGCACGTTCACGAGATCCAGAAACGGCCGCTCGCGGAACTGGAACTGCTTCGACACGCGCCCCTGCTGCGCCTTCAGCACATCCTGCGCGCCGACGAACGGCGATTCGAGGCGCACGCCGGCGGGCGTCGCGACCGACGCTTCATTTCTCGCTTCATTCCACATGCTGACGCACCCCTTCGGTATCGTAGAAAACCGTGCCGGCGATCTTCGCGGTCACGCGGCGGCCGTTCGCGAGCGGAATCGCCACGGTCTCGCCCATCTTGCCCAGTCCGCCCTTCACCACCGCCAGCGCGATCGAGCGCTTGAGGATCGGGCTGTAATAACTCGACGTCACGTGCCCGAGCATCGGCACCGCCGCCCCCGGCGACAGCGCCGCCTCCGGCGGCACGATCTGCGCGCCTTCGGGCAGCACGAACTGATCGTCGTCGGTCAGCAGACCGACGAGCTGCTTGCGGCCCTCCTTCGCGGTGTCCGAACGCGACAGCGAGCGCTTGCCCAGGCAATCCTTCGACTTCGCGACCGCGCCGCCCATCCCGAGGTCGAACGGCGTGACCGAGCCGTCCGTGTCCTGGCCGACGATGATGTAGCCCTTCTCCGCGCGCAGCACGTGCATCGTTTCCGTGCCGTACGGCGTGATGTCGAATTCGGCGCCCGCCTCCATCAGCGCTTCCCACACCGCGCGCCCGGCATTCGCCGGCACGTTGACCTCGTAGGCCAGCTCGCCCGAGAAGCTGATCCGCATCACCCGCGCCTTCGCGCCCGCCACCGTGCCGTCGCGGTAGCTCATGAACGGAAACGCCTCGTTCGCGAAATCGATATCCTTGCAGACCTTCTGCACGACCTTGCGGCTCTTCGGGCCGACCACCGCGAAGGTGGCCCAGTGGTCCGTCACCGAGGCGAGCCGCACCTTCAGGTCCGGCCACTCCGTCTGCAGCCAGCGTTCGAGCCAGGTCAGCACGCGCGCCGCGCCGCCCGTCGTGGTGGTCATCATGAAATGCTGCTCGCCGAGCCGCACCGTCACGCCGTCGTCGAACACCATGCCGTTCTCGTCGAGCATCAGCCCGTAGCGGCACTTGCCGACTTCCAGCTTGTTCCACGGATTCGTGTACATCCAGTTCAGCAGCTTCACCGCGTCCGGCCCCTGGATGTCGATCTTGCCGAGCGTCGACGCATCGAGCATGCCGACGCTCGTGCGCACCGCCAGGCATTCGCGCGCGACCGCCGCGTGCAGATCCTCGCCGGGCTTCGGGAAGTACCACGGCCGCTTCCAGTTGCCGACGTCCTCGAACAGCGCGCCGTGTTCGGCATGCCATTCGTGGAGGCAGGTCTTGCGGATCGGGTCGAGGAAGTCGCCCAGCTCGCGGCCCGCGAACGTGCCGAACGTCACCGGCGTGTAGTTCGGCCGGAACGTCGTCGTGCCCGTCTCGGGAATGGTCTTGCCGAGCGCCTGCGCGAGGATCGCCATCCCGTTGATGTTGCCGAGCTTGCCCTGGTCGGTGCCGAAGCCCATTGCCGTGTAACGCTTCACGTGCTCGACCGACTCGAAGCCTTCGCGCGCGGCCAGCAGGATGTCGGACGCGGCGACGTCGTTCTGGAAATCGACGAACTGCTTCGGCCCCCGCGTGGCGGCTTCCTTGCCGCCGACGAGCCACACCGGCAGCAGCGCGCCTTCCGCCACGTCGGCCGCCTTCGGCGCGAGCGGCCGCTGCGCGGCGCTGAACCCCGCCGCGCCGGCCGCCTCGACACCCGCGTCCACCGCGAGCCGCAGGCCCCGCGCGAGACCGAATTCGCCCGCCGCCGCGCCGACGCTCGCCTCCGCCTGCATCGCCTTGCCCGGCACGAAGCAGACCTTGTCGTCGTTCCAGTGCGCCTTGCCGCCCGACTGCGCGAACAGGTGCAGCACCGGGCTGAACCCGCCCGCCATCGCGACCAGGTCGCACGGCAGCGTGCTCAGCTTGGGGCCCGTCTGGCCGTTCGCGTACGACGCGACGTCGACCGACGCGACCCGCAGCTTGCCGGACGCGGCGGTCACCACCGCGCCGCTCACCACCGTCACGCCGTGGCGCTTCGCGGCGGCGGGCAGCGCGCCGTCCGTCGACGCGCGCGCATCGATCACGGTCACCTTCGCGCCGCACGCCTTCAGGTCGAGCGCGCACTGGTAGCCGCGATCGTTGTTGGTCGCCACCACGGCCTCGCGGCCCGGCAGCACGCCGTAGCGATGCACGTAGGTCGACACCGCGGACGCCATCATCACGCCCGGCAGGTCGTTGTTGCCGAACACCAGCGGCCGCTCGTGCGCGCCGGTCGCGAGCATCACGCGCTTCGCGCGGATCTTCCACAGCAGCTCGCGGGTGCCCTTGCGCATCGACACGGGCAGATGATCGGTCAGGCGCTGCGTGACCGTCACCAGGTTGTGATCCTGATAGCCGAACGCGGTGCTGCGCGACAGGATCTTCACGTCGGGCAGCGTCGACAGCTCGGCCTCGACTTTCTCGACCCACTGCAGCGCGGGCTTGCCGTCGATCTCGGCGCGACAGCCGAGCAGGCTGCCGCCCAGCTCGCGCTGGTCGTCGACGAGGATCACGCGCGCGCCCGCCAGCGCCGCCGCGTGCGCGGCCGCGAGCCCCGTCGGGCCGCCGCCGACCACCAGCACGTCGCAATGCGCGTAGCACTTGTCGTAGCGGTCGGCGTCGGGCGTGTCCGGCGCCTTGCCGAGACCGGCCGCCTCGCGGATCTTCTCCTCGTACTTCGGCCAGAACCGGCGCGGCCACATGAAGGTCTTGTAGTAGAAGCCGGCCGGCAGGAAGCGCGAGAACTTCTGGTTGATCGCCATCCGGTCGTGCTCGAGCGACGGCGCGGCGTTCACGCTGGTCGCGACCAGCCCCTGATACAGCTCGACCTCGGTCGCGCGCGCGTTGGGCACCGAATAGGCGCCCGTCTCGAGCTGCACGACCGCGTTCGGTTCCTCGACACCCGCCGTCACGATGCCGCGCGGCCGGTGGTACTTGAAGCTGCGCGCGACGAAGTGCACGCCGTTCGCGAGCAGCGCCGACGCCAGCGTGTCGCCCTGGAAGCCCTGATAGGTGCGGCCGTTGAACGTGAACGTCAGCGGAATCGCGCGGTTGATCCGGCCTCCCGCGCCCAGACGATCTTTCTGGCTCATTTGCTCGTGCCCTCTTCGTGTGCGGTTGCGGCGGCCCCGCCGAACGTGTCGTAGCCCTGGAATGCGTAGCTCACGGTGTCGCGCTGCGCGATGAACCAGCGGCGGCAGCCCTGCGTATGCAGCCACTGTTCGCGATGCACGCCGCGCGGGTTCTTGCGCATGAACAGGTAGTCGCCCCACTCGCGGTCGGACAGTGTCTCGGTGTCGAGCGGGCGCGCGATGTCGGCTTCGCCGCCGCAGCTGAATTCGGATTCGGCGCGCGGGCCGCACCACGGACATTCGATCAGCAACATGGTTTTTCCTCGTGGTGTTCGTTCAGTGGGCGACCGCGGCCGCGCCGTGTTCGTCGATCAGGTGGCCGGTGTAGAAGCGCTCGAGCGCGAACGGCGCATTCAGCGGATGCGGTTCGTCGCGCGCGATCGTGTGCGCGAACACCCAGCCCGATCCCGGCGTCGCCTTGAAGCCGCCGGTGCCCCAGCCGCAATTGAAATACAGGCCCTTCACGTCGGTCTTGCTGATGATCGGGCACGCGTCCGGCGACACGTCGACGATGCCGCCCCACTGGCGGTTCATCCGCACCCGCGAGAACACCGGGAACATCTCGACGATCGCCTGCAGCGTGCCTTCGATCACCTGGAAACTGCCGCGCTGGCCGAATCCCGTGTATTGGTCGATGCCCGCGCCGATCACGAGATCGCCCTTGTCGGACTGGCTGATGTACGCATGCACCGCGTTCGACATCACGACCGTATTGACGACCGGCTTGATCGGCTCGGACACCAGCGCCTGCAGCGGATGGCTTTCGAGCGGCAGCCGCACGCCGGCCATGTCGGCGAGCGTCGAGGTATTGCCCGCCGCGACCACCGCGACCTTCTTCGCCTTGATGAAGCCCTTCACGGTATCCACGCCCGTCACCGCGCCGCCTTCGCGGCGGATGCCGGTGACCTGGCAGTTCTGGATGATGTCGACGCCCGCGCGGTCCGCGCCGCGCGCGAACCCCCACGCCACCGCGTCGTGACGCGCGACGCCGCCGCGACGCTGGATCGATGCGCCGAGCACCGGGTAGCGGCTGTCGAGGTTGATGGTGGGCTCGATTTCCTTGATCTGCGCGGGCGTCAGGAATTCCGCGTCCACGCCGTTCAGCCGGTTCGCGTTCACGCGCCGCTCGGTGTCGCGCACGTCCTGCAGCGTATGCGCGAGGTTCATCACGCCGCGCTGGCTGAACATCACGTTGTAGTTCAGATCCTGCGACAGCCCTTCCCACAGCTTCATCGCCTTCTCGTACAGCGCGGCGGATTCGTCCCACAGGTAGTTCGAGCGGACGATCGTCGTGTTGCGCGCGGTGTTGCCGCCGCCGATCCAGCCCTTCTCGAGCACCGCGATGTTGGTCATGCCGTGCTCTTTCGCCAGGTAGTACGCGGTGGCGAGCCCGTGTCCGCCGCCGCCGACGATCACGACGTCGTACTCGCGCTTCGGCTCCGGGCTGCGC
The DNA here is from genome assembly GCF_034721475.1 of Burkholderia alba. Classification (NCBI taxonomy): domain Bacteria; kingdom Pseudomonadati; phylum Pseudomonadota; class Betaproteobacteria; order Burkholderiales; family Burkholderiaceae; genus Burkholderia; species Burkholderia alba. Next base: position 236,542 of record NZ_JAWJWL010000009.1, read on the forward strand.
CACTGGCGCTCCCAGTTCTCGTGATAGGACAGGCCGTTGCGCAACAGGCTGAATATCGAATAGCGGCTCATTTCATCGATCCTTCGTTAGCATTCAATGACGTTCACGGCCAACCCGCCGCGCGACGTTTCCTTGTATTTCGTCTTCATGTCGGCGCCCGTCTCGCGCATCGTCTTGATGACCGAGTCGAGCGACACGTAATGCTGGCCGTCGCCCTTGAGCGCCATCCGCGATGCGTTGAGCGCCTTGATCGCGCCCATCGCGTTGCGCTCGATGCAGGGGATCTGCACGAGGCCGCCGACCGGATCGCAGGTCATGCCGAGGTTGTGCTCCATGCCGATCTCGGCCGCGTTCTCGACCTGGTCGGCCGTGCCGCCCATCACGGCGGCGAGCGCGGCCGCGGCCATCGAGCACGCGACGCCGACTTCGCCCTGGCAGCCGACCTCGGCGCCGGAAATCGACGCGGTCTCCTTGTAGATGATCCCGATCGCGGCGGCGGTCAGCAGAAAGTCGACGATGCCGTCCTCGGTCGAGCCGGGCACGAATTTCACGTAGTAATGCAGCACGGCGGGAATCACGCCGGCCGCGCCGTTGGTCGGCGCGGTGACGACCCGGCCGCCCGCCGCGTTCTCCTCGTTGACCGCCATCGCGTACAGATTGACCCAGTCGAGCATCGACAGCGGATCGCGCAGCGATTCCTCCGAGCGGGTGCGCAACCGCGTGTGCAGCTCGGCCGCGCGACGCTTCACGCGCATCGGGCCGGGCAGCTCGCCCTCGGCCTGGCAGCCGCGCTCGACGCACGCGGCCATCGTGCGCCAGATCGCCAGCAGGCCCGCGCGCACCTCCTCGGCGGGGCGCAGCGCGCATTCGTTGCGCAGCGTCAGCTCGGCGATCGACAGCCCGTTCGCGCGGCATGCGCGCATCAGGTCGTCGCCGGTGCGGAACGGATACGGCACCTCGGCCGCGGCGCGCACGCCGTTGACCCGGTCGCCGTCGCGATTGACGACGAAGCCGCCGCCGACCGAGTAATACTCTTTCTCGACCAGCAGCTGGCCATGCTCGTCGAATGCCTGGAAGCGCATGCCGTTCGGATGCACGACGCCCGTGCCGGCCATCAGCTTGCGGTAGAAGCCGAGATCCTCCTTCTCGTCGAAGCGGATCGCCTGCCGGCCGAGCAGCGCGACCGACTTGTCCGCGCGGATGGCCTTCAGGCGCGGCTCGATCAGGTCGGGATCGATCGTGTCGGGCAGATGGCCCTCGAGGCCCAGGAGCACCGCCTTGTCGGTGCCGTGGCCCTTGCCGGTCGCACCGAGCGACCCGTACAGCTCGACCCGCACGCGGCGCACGAAGCCGAGCAGGTTCGCGTCCTCGACGTGCGACGCGAACCGGCAGGCGGCAATCATCGGGCCGACGGTGTGCGAACTCGACGGGCCGACGCCGATCTTGAACAGATCGAAAACGCTGACGTTCATCTGACTGCCCTTGCGTGTGGACGCGTGAAGTGACGTTGGGCATCAGTACATCAAAGCGTAAAATCCGCCGATAGAACAAAACCGGCATCGGCGTGGGACGCCGCCGCCACGCGGGCCGGCCGAATGCGTTTTGGCGATGGTTCGCGACGGAAAAACGCAAGTCCGGCCCCGCCCGATCGGCGACGCTGGTGCACCGGGCCGGCCGCGCCCGGCGCCCCGGGCCGCCGGTGAACACCCGCCGGGCGCCACGCGACCCGGCCAACCCGATATTCGCCGCAATGAACGCTGACGTTTCCGTTTCGCCTGTCGCCCCCGATGCCGCCCCGCGCCGCATCCGCTTCGGCATCGTGCTGCTGCCGAATTTCACGCTGACGGCGTTCTCGGGCTTCGTCGACATGCTGCGCCTGTCGGCCGACGACGGCGACCACAGCAAGCCGGTGCGCTGCGCGTGGAGCGTGATCGGCGACACGCTCGCGCCGGTCCGCGCCAGTTGCGGGATCCAGATCACGCCGTGGGAAACCTTCGCCGAGGCCGAGCCGTTCGACTACGTGGTGGTAGTGGGCGGCCTGCTCCATTCCGGGCCGCAGGCCGGCGCGGAAACCCTGCAGTTCATCCGCCGCGCGGCGAGCGACGGCGCGAACATCGTCGGCATCTGCACCGGCGTGTTCGCGCTGATGCGCGCGGGCGTGCTCGACGCGCACCGGATCTGCGTGAGCTGGTTCCACTACTGGGATTTCATCGAGCGGTTCCCGGCCGTCGACCCCGACACGCTGATCGCCGATCGCCTGTTCGTGATCGACCGGCGCCGCATCACCTGTTCGGGCGGCCGCGCGTCGATCGACGTCGCCGCCGCGATCCTGCTGCGCCACTTCGATCACGCCACCGTGCAAAAGGCGCTGCGGATCCTGCTGGTCGGCGAGATGCAGAAAGGCAACGCGCCGCAGCCGCATCCGCCGGGGCTCGAACCCGCGACCCATCCGAAGGTCAAGCGCGCGATCCTGCTGATGGAGCAGCACGTCGGCCGCACGCTGCCGCTCGAGGAACTCGCGTGCAAGCTCGACCTCTCGGCCCGCCAGTTGGAGCGGCTGTTCAAGGCCGCCACCGGCAAGAGCCCGCAGGTGTTCGCCAAGCAGGTGCGGCTGCGCACCGCCGCGTGGCTGCTCACCAGCTCGGACCGGACCGTCGCCGATATCGCGTCGAGCTGCGGCTTCGCCGATGCGTCTCATCTCGGCCGGGAATTCCGCAAGCAGTTCGGCGTGCCGCCGGCGGCCTACCGGGAGCGCGGCGGCGCGGCGGCGGCCGACCCATCCGCGGCGCTCGCCGAGGCGCCGGTCCGGCCGGACTGATCGAGCGCCGGCGCGGGCCCCGGCCTGCTCGGAAAACGCGAGCGCCCGGGCAGCGCGTGTCCCCCGGACGGCGGGCCGACGCCTGACCCGCCACGGGCGCGGCTACCGGTGCCCACGCCGATCCGCCCGCCGCCGGTTTCGCGCGATCCGATTCCACCCCCTTTAATACTCGAGGGTTATCCCGGATGCCGGCGCTCGATCAAATTTGTATGATGACCACATCACCTGAACAAGACGGTCATCATGTTCGAGAAAATCCCGACCCGGGCGATGAGCGATTCGGTCGCCCAGCAGCTCCTCAAGCAGATTGAAATCGGCAGTTTCGCGGGCACCGGCAAGCTGCCGACGGAGGCCGTGCTCGCACAGGAATTCGGCGTGAGCCGCACCGTGATCCGCGAGGCGATCTCGCGCCTGAAGAACGAGGGCGTCGTCGAACCGCGCCAGGGCAGCGGCGTGTACATCGCCGAGCACGCGTCGATCCGTCCGCTGCGGATCGACTACGCGGAAGCGGTCGGCGCCGGCTCGCTGCCGCACCTGCTCGCGGTGCGCCGCGCGATCGAGGCGGAAGTCGCGGCCGAGGCCGCGCTGCATCACACCGATGCGGACATGGAAGACATCGACGCCGCGCTGAAGCAGATCGACGACGCGGTGGCCGAGGGTCGCGACGGCGTCGCGGAGGATGTTGCGTTCCATCGCACGATCGCCAGCGTCACCGGCAACCCCTACTTCCTGAAAACCCTCACCTTCCTGAACCAGTACCTGGAAGCCGGCGTGATGGTCACGCGCCGCAACGAGGCGACGCGCGAGGATTTCTCGCGCCAGGTGCGCGAGGAGCACGCGGCGATCGCCGACGCGATCCGCTCGCGCGATCCGATGGCCGCGCGCAACGCCGCGCGCACCCACATGTACAACGCCGCCCGCCGGCTCGCCGAAGCCGGCATCTGCTAACCGCGCGGCGGCCGCGCGCCGCCGCCCTCAACCGATTCGAACAAGGTTTGCCATGACACGGAATGTAGGCGTCATCGGCCTGGGCGCGATGGGCCTGGGCGTCGCCCGGTCGCTGCTGCGCGCGGGCTTTCGCGTGCACGCGTGCGACGTCCGAGCCAGCGTGCTCGACGCGTTCGCCGCCGAGGGCGGCGTGCGCTGCGCGACGCCCGCCGAGCTGGGCGCGCGCTGCGACGTGGTAGTCACGCTCGTCGTCAACGCCGCGCAGACCGAAGCGGTGCTGTTCGGCGAACACGGCGCCGCCGCGCAGATGAAGCCCGGCGGCATCGTGATCTCGAGCGCGACGGTCGCGCCGGAATTCGCCGTGCAACTGGGCGCGCGGCTCGCGTCCGCCGGGCTGCTGATGCTGGATGCGCCGGTGTCCGGCGGCGCCGCGCGCGCCGCATCCGGGGAGATGACGATGATGACCTCCGGCCCCGCCGCCGCGTACGCCGGCTGCGAGGCCGTGCTGGCCGCGATGGCGGGCAAGGTCTACCGGCTCGGCGACGCGCACGGCGCGGGATCGAAGGTAAAGATCATCAACCAGCTGCTCGCGGGCGTGCACATCGCCGCCGCCGCCGAAGCGATGGCGCTCGGGCTGCGCGAAGGCGTCGATCCCGATGCGCTGTACGACGTGATCACGCACAGCGCCGGCAATTCGTGGATGTTCGAGAACCGCGTGCCGCATATCCTGAACGGCGACTACACGCCGCTGTCGGCGGTCGACATCTTCGTGAAGGATCTCGGCCTCGTGCTCGACACGGCGCGCCGCAGCGCATTTCCGCTGCCGCTGTCCGCCGCCGCGCACCAGATGTTCATGAGCGCGTCGAGCGCGGGACACGGCGGCGAAGACGATGCCGCCGTGATCAAGACCTTCCCCGGCATCGATCTGCCGCCTGCCCGCTGACACGCCGACAGTCATGACTTCCGATACCCGTTCTTCCCGCCCGCTGCTCGGCTGCATCGCCGACGACTTCACCGGCGCGACCGATCTGGCCAGCATGCTCGTGAAAAGCGGCATGCGCACCGTGCAGACGATCGGCGTGCCCGGCGCCGCCGAGGCCGCCGCGCTCGACGCCGACGCGATCGTCGTCGCGCTGAAATCGCGCACGGTCCCGGCCGCCGACGCGGTCGCGCAATCGCTCGCCGCGTTCGCGTGGCTGCGCGACCTCGGCTGCAGCCAGTTCTTCTTCAAGTATTGCTCGACGTTCGACTCGACCGACGCGGGCAACATCGGCCCGGTCGCCGATGCGCTGCTCGACGCGCTCGGCGACGCGGGCGGATTCGCGATCGCCTGCCCCGCGTTCCCGGAAAACGGCCGCACGATCTATCGCGGCCATCTGTTCGTCGGCGATGCGCTGCTGAGCGAGTCCGGCATGGAGAATCACCCGCTCACGCCGATGCGCGATCCGAACCTGGTGCGCGTGCTGCAGCGCCAGACCGCCTCGAAAGTCGGCCTGATCCGCCACGATGCGATCGCCTGCGGCGCGGCCGCGGTGCGCGAAACCATCGCGCAGCTGCGTAAGGACGGCGTGCGTCTCGCGATCGCCGACGCGCTCGCCGACCGCGACCTGATCGTGCTCGGCGAAGCCTGCGCCGACCTCGCGCTCGTCACCGGCGGCTCGGGCATCGCGCTCGGCCTGCCCGCCAACTTCCGCCGCGCGGGCTATCTGCCCGAACGCGGCGACGCCGCGCAATTGCCGGAGATCGGCGGCCATGCCGCGGTGCTGGCGGGCAGCGCCTCGAAGGCCACGCTCGCCCAGGTCGCCGCGTGGCGCGCGCAGCGCCCGAGCTTCCGGATCGATCCGCTCGCGGCCGCGCGCGGCGAGCCGGTCGCCGAACAGGCGCTCGCGTTCGCCCGCACGCATCTGCCGGACCCGGTCCTGATCTACGCGAGCGCGACACCCGACGAAGTGAAGCGCGTGCAGGACACGCTCGGGGTGGCCGCCGCCGGTCACCTCGTCGAAGCCACGCTCGCGGCGATCGCGCGCGGGCTGCGCGAGATCGGTGTGCGCCAGTTCGTCGTCGCGGGCGGCGAGACGTCCGGCGCCGTCGTGCAGGCGCTCGGCGTGACCTCGCTGCAGATCGGCGCGCAGATCGACCCCGGCGTGCCGGCCACCGCGACGATCGGCGCCGAGCCGCTCGGACTCGCGCTAAAGTCCGGCAACTTCGGCGCCGTCGATTTCTTCGACAAGGCGCTGCGGCGCCTCTCGGGAGCCGCGCGATGAGCACCGAAGCGAAACTGCGCGACGCCCTGTGCGACGTCGGCGCGAGCCTCTACGCGCGCGGCCATGCGGTCGGCAGCGCCGGCAACCTGAGCGCGAAGCTCGACGACGGCTGGCTGATCACGCCCACGGATGCGTGCCTCGGCCGGCTCGATCCCGCGCGGATCGCGAAGGTCGACCTCGCCGGGCAGCCGGTATCGGGCGATCGGCCGTCGAAGACGCTCGCGCTGCATCGCGGCGTCTACGCGGCGAACGCCGCGACGCGCGGCATCGTGCACACCCATTCGACCCATCTCGTCGCGCTGACGCTCGCAGGCGTCTGGCGCGACACGGACGTGCTGCCGCCGATCACGCCGTACTACGTGATGAAGGTCGGCCACATCCCGCTGATCCGCTACCGCCGGCCGGGCGACCCGCAGGTGGCCGCCGAAGTGGCCGCGCATGCCGCGCGGGTGCGCGGCGTGCTGCTCGAGCGGCTCGGCCCCGTGGTCTGGGGTGCGTCGATCGAACAGGCGTCGTACGCGCTCGAGGAGCTGGAGGAGACCGCGCGCCTGTGGCTGATGACCGATCCCAAACCCGCGCCGCTCGACGCAGCCGCGCTCGACGAACTGCGTCAGGCATTCGGCGCGCACTGGTAACCGTTGCGCCCGTCGTGTGCGCGGGCGCTGTTCGACAGCACACAACGATGCGCGTCACCGGCCCCGCCGGTCGATGCGCCGACCGATACGGAGACAATGAAGATGACAGCTTACGACGCGGCCGCGGCCCGCCCTCTCGACACGGCCGGACAGGCCGAACTCGACCTGACCTACCGGAAAGTCTTCTGGCGGATCGTGCCGTTCCTGATGCTCTGCTACGTGGTCGCGTATCTCGACCGCGTGAACGTCGGCTTCGCGAAGCTGCAGATGTCGCAGGATCTCGCGTTCAGCGAGACCGTGTTCGGGCTCGGCGCGGGCATCTTCTTTCTCGGCTACTTCCTGTTCGAACTGCCCAGCAACATGCTGATGCACCGGCTCGGCGCACGCATCTGGATCGCGCGGATCATGATCACCTGGGGCCTGCTGTCGGCGCTGTTCGCGTTCGTCAAGACCCCGACCCAGTTCTACGTGCTGCGCTTCCTGCTCGGTCTCGCGGAAGCGGGCTTCTACCCCGGCGTGATCCTCTATCTCACGTACTGGTTCCCGACGCACCGCCGCGCGAAGATCATCGCGGTGTTCATGTCGGCGATCCCGGTATCCGGCATCTTCGGCAATCCGCTGTCGGGCTGGATCATGCAGCGCTTCCACGGCGGCGCGGGCTTCCACGGCTGGCAATGGATGTTCGTGATCGAGGCGGTGCCGGCGGTGCTGATCGGCATCGCGACCATCCTCTATCTCGACAACAACATCCGCGGCGCGAAGTGGCTGACCGATCGCGAGAAGCAGCGGCTGACCGACGAGATCGCCGCGCAGCCGCACGAGCGGCAGGCGGGCGAACCTTCGCTGAAGGCCGTGTTCAGGGATCCCCGCATGTGGTGGATGTCGCTGATCTACTTCACGTTCGTCACCGGCCAGTACGGCCTCACGTTCTGGATGCCGACGCTCGTCAAGTCGACGGGCGTGACCGGCCCGTTCGAGATCGGCCTGCTGAGCGCGATTCCGTTCGCGGTCGCGATCGTCGTGATGAACCTGTTCGGCCACAGCGCCGACAAACGCCGCGAACGCCGCTGGCACCTCATCGTGCCCGCGCTGATGGGCTCCGTGGGTTTCGCCGTCGCGGCCTCGTTCTCGCACAATACCGTCGTGTCGATCCTGTTCCTGTCGATCGCGGCGGGCGGCGTGCTGACCTGCGCGCCGCTGTTCTGGTCGCTGCCGACCGCGTTCCTGGCCGGCAGCGCCGCCGCGGCCGGCATCGCGATCATCAACTCGATCGGCAATCTGGCCGGCTTCGCGAGCCCCTACCTGATCGGCTATCTCAAGGATGCGACCCACAGCACGTCGGCCGGCATGTACGTGCTCGCCGGGATGCTCGTGATCGGCTCGATCGCCGTGTGGCTCACGCCGGCCAAACTGGTCAACCGTTAATCCGCGCGGGGCGCCGCGTGCCGTTCGCCGCGCCGCCCCGGTTTTCATTTCCTCTCGATCCGGACTCACCGCCATGCCGCGCTTCGCCGCCAACCTCTCGATGATGTACCCGGAGCATGCGTTCCTCGACCGCTTCGCCGCCGCCGCGCGCGACGGCTTCAACGCGGTCGAATACCTGTTTCCGTATGAGTTTCCCGCCGCCGAGCTGAAAGCGCGCCTCGACGCGAGCGGGCTTGACCAGGCGCTGTTCAACGCGCCGCCGGGCGACTGGGCGGCGGGCGAACGCGGCCTTGCATCGCTGCCGAGCCGCGAGGACGAATTCAGGCGCGCGCTCGACACCGCGCTCGGCTACGCGCGGGTGCTCGGCAACGACACGCTCCACGTGATGGCGGGCCTCATCGCGCCCGGCCAGGATCGCGCGAAGCATCGCGACACCTATCTGCGCAACCTCGCGCACGCGGCGCAAGCCGCTCGCGCGGACGGCGTCACGATCGTGATCGAGCCGATCAATCCGCGCGACATCCCGGGTTTCTTCCTGAACCGCCAGGACGATGCGCAAGCGATCTGCCGCGAAGTCGGCGCGCCGAACCTGAAGGTGCAGTTCGACTGCTATCACTGCCAGATCGTCGAAGGCGATCTCGCGATGAAGCTCAAGCGCGACATCGCGGGTATCGGCCACATCCAGATCGCCGGCGTGCCCGAACGGCACGAACCGGACCTCGGCGAGCTGAATTACCCCTACCTGTTCGCGCTGATCGACGCGCTCGGCTACGACGGCTGGATCGGCTGCGAATACCGCCCGCACGCCGGCACGTCCGAGGGCCTCGGCTGGCTCCGCCCTTATCTGTAACGCCGCATTCTCACAAGGCGATTTCCCATGAAGGTACTCATTACCGGCGGCGCGGGCTTCCTCGGCCAGCGCCTCGCCCGACAGCTGCTCGAACGCGGCACGCTCGCCGGCGCGGACGGCGCGCCGCAACGCATCACCGAACTCGTGCTCCTCGACGTCGTGCAGGGCGGCGACTTCGGCGATCCGCGCGTGACGACGATCGTCGGCGACATCGCGGAGCGGGCCGTGCTCGATCGCGCGATCGATGCGCACACCGCCGCGATCTTCCATCTGGCCGCCATCGTCAGCGGCCAGGCCGAAGCCGACTTCGAACTGGGCATGCGGATCAATCTCGATGCGTCGCGGCTGCTGCTCGAGGTCTGCCGCGCGCGCGGCCACCGGCCGCGCGTGGTGTTCACCAGCTCGGTCGCCGTCTATGGCGGCGCGCTGCCGGATGTCGTGCGGGACGACACCGCGCTGAATCCCCAATCGTCGTACGGCGCGCAGAAGGCGATCGCCGAACTGCTGCTGTCGGACTATGCGCGCCGAGGTTTCGTCGACGGCCGCGTGCTGCGCCTGCCGACGATCAGCGTGCGGCCGGGCCGCCCGAACGCCGCCGCGTCGTCGTTCGCGAGCGGCATCATCCGCGAACCGCTCAACGGCGAATCCGCCGTCTGTCCGGTGCCGGGCGACACGCGGCTGTGGCTGCTGTCGCCGCGCCGCGCGATCGACGCGCTGATCGCGGGCTGCGAACTCGACGGCGCCCGGCTCGGCAACCGGCGCGCGATCAATCTGCCGGGCCTGTCGGTCAGCGTGGACGAGATGATCGACGCGCTGCGCGAGGTCGCGGGCGACGACGTCGTGCAACTGATCCGGCGCGAAGAAGACGCGCGCGTGGTCAGGATCGTCGGCAGCTGGCCGGGACGCTGGGACACGTCGCGCGCCGAACAGCTCGGGCTGTCCGGCGACGCGAGCTTCGTCGATGTGATCCGAAGCTATCTGGAGGACGAGCGGCGCTGATGTCGCGCTGAAAACCCCTCGCGCCGCCGCGATTCCGGCGGCTCCGCGCCCCAGGCTCGGCGGACGCGACAAGCGGTCGGACGCGGCGGACGGCCATGGCGCCCGCCCCATCCGCCGCTCGATTCGCTCTCGCCGGCTCCCGCCTCGATGACGGATCGTTTCAGGCGATCCCGCCCGTTTCCCTCCCATCCGCTCGCGCTCCGCGCGGTCCGCGCGCCCCGTCGGCGCTGCCGCGGAGGGCGCGCGTCCGTTCAGCGCCCGTTACCGGCTGTTGCTCCCGCGACACGCATCGCAGGGCAACAGTAAGCCGGGTCTGGGATTATCGCCATACGGGGCGCGGCACCCCGGCGGCCACGGGCATCTCGTCGGCTACCGGCGGTGCTGCGCCGCTCCGATCCGATCCGCATGAGGCGGCGTGCCACCCGCCATCGCGACACGGATCCCTCGAATAATCCGATATGGCTGCCATTTACGATTTCGGAGCGCGCGCGTTGCGCACTCTCTACGATCGCCGCATCGACAGCGGCGCCGTGCTCGACAGCGCCGTGCTGTTCCCCGACGCCGCCCGCTTCACCGCCGCGTGGCCCGCGATCCGCGACGAAGCGCTCGCGGTCTCGCGCGACCTGAGCCGGATTCCGCGCTTCCACGAAATCATGCGCGAGCAGGCCTCGATTTCCGCCAACGACGCACGCGACTGGCGGATGTTCATCATGCAGGCATACGGCGTGCGCTTCCCGCGCAACCTCGAGCGCTGCCCGGCGCTGGCGGCGATGCTGTCGGGCATGCCGGACGTGCTGTCCGCGTCGTTTTCGTTTCTCGCGCCGGGCAAGCACATCCCCGCGCATCGCGGCCCGTTTCGCGGCATCCTGCGCGGCTACCTGGTGCTGTCGATGCCGAAGCGCGCCGACGGCACGGCCGCCGCGGTACTGAAGATCGACCAGCGCGAATACCGGCTCGACGACGGCCAGTTCCTGCTGTGGGACGACACCTTCGAACACGAGGTCTGGAACGACAGCGACGAAGTGCGCATCGTCATGCTGCTCGACATCCGGCGTCGCGACCTGCCGTTCAACCTGTCGCTGCTGTCCGGCGCGCTGATCCGGCTGGTGCGCATCGCGATCCGGATTCGCGGCGGCGCGATTTCGGTCTAGGCGGCACGCGTCGGCGTGCCGCCTAGAAGCGGCCGCCTGCGCATCATCGCGCCCGCGGCCGGCCGGCGGCCCCGCTCAATGCAGTCCGAGGTAGCGCTTCACCGCCGGCAAGCCCGGCTTGCCGTCGAGCGTCGTCACGCCCGCGAGCCATTTGTCGAGCGCCTGCGGATTCGCCTTCAGCCAGTCGGCCGCCGCCTTGTTCGGCTCCTCCTTGTTCATGATCGGCAGCATCACGTTATTCTCGATGGCCGTCGTGAACTGCAGGTTCGACACGAACTTCGCGACGTTCGGGCAGCGCGCCGCGTAGTCGGGCGGCGTCGCGGTCAGCACGCGGGCCTCGCCGTAGTTCGGCCCGAACACGTCGTCGCCGCCGCTCAGATAATCGATCTTCATCTGCACGTTCATCGGATGCGGTTCCCAGCCGAGGAACACGATCCACTGCTTGTCGCGGATCGCCCGGTTCACTTCCACCAGCATCCCCGCCTCGCTCGATTCGACCATCTTGAACTTGCCGAGCCCGAACTGGTTGCCGTCGATCATCTTCTTGATCAGCAGGTTGCCGTCGTTGCCCGGTTCGATGCCGTAGATGTGGCCGTTGAGCTTGTCCGCGTACTTCTGGATGTCGGCGAACGTCTTCAGGCCGCCCTGGTACACGTAGTCCGGCACGGCCAGCGTGTACTTCGCGCCCGTCAGGTTCGGCGTCGGCAGCACCTTGATCGTGCCGGCCTTCGTGAACGGCGCGATGATCGGGTCCATCGTCGGCGACCAGTAGCCGAGGAACACGTCGATCTGCTTGCTCTTGATGCCCGCGAACGTGATCGGCACCGACGCGATCGTCTTGGTCGGCGCGTAGCCGAGGCCCGCGAGCATCGTCGACGCGAGCCCCGTGGTGGCCGCGATGTCGGTCCAGCCGACGTCGGCGAAACGCACGGTCTTGCAGACCGGCGCATCGGCCGCGTGGACCGACGTGATCGGGGCGGCCGCGATGCTCAGGCCGCAGGCCGCCGCCAGCAGAATTCGCTTCATCTTGCTTCTCCTCAGGGGTGATGTCGTCAACGTGAAAGGGGATCGTCGAAGAAACGCGTGCGCCGCGACCCCGGCGGCGGCACGTCATCCGGTCTCGCGCGGCGTCATCGCCCCGGCACGCGCCGTTCGTAGCTCGGCGCGTGACCGAACTGCGCGCGATACGCCTTGCTGAAATGGCACGGCGAATGAAAACCGCAAATCGTCGTGACGCGCGCGATCGACGCGTCGGTGGTCCGCAGCAGATCGCGGGCGCGCTTCAGCCGCAGCGTCAGGTAGTAATGCGTCGGCGAGACGTTCAGGTAGACCTTGAACATCCGCTGCAGATGCCGCTGCGACAGGCGCACGAGCCGCGCCAGCTCCTCCAGCGACAGCGGCTCCTCGATGTTCGCCTCCATCAGGCGCACCACCTCGATCAGCTCCGCGCGGGAAAAACCCACCCGCGCATCGACCGGGATCGGCTGCTGGTCGGTCGCGCCGCGAATCCGTTCGAGAATGAATTGCTCCGACACCTGCGCGGCAAGCTGCTGCCCGAGCCGCGCGCCGACCAGATTGAGCATCAGGTCGAGCGGCGCGGTGCCGCCGGTGCAGGTCAGCCGGTCGCGATCGACGACGAACAGTTCGTCGGCGAACCGCACCTGCGGAAATTCGGCGTGCAGCGCCGACAGATTTTCCCAATGCACCGTGCAGCGATAGCCGTCGAGCAAGCCGCTCGCCATCAGCGCGTAGGCGCCGGTGCAGATGCCGCCGAGCGGCACGCCGCTGTCGGCCAGCGCCGCGAGCGCTTCGCGGGTGTCGTCGGTCACCACGTCGCGAATCCGGATCCCGCCGCAGACGATCATCACGTCCGGCAGCCGCGCCGGATCGAGCGCCTGCGTCGGCCGCACCGCGATGCCGTTGCTCGCCTGCACCGGCGCGCCGTCGAGCGAGAAGATCGACCAGCGGTAATGCTCCGCGCGCCCCACGTAGTTCGCCATCCGCAACACCTCGACCGCGCTGGTGAACGCGATCATCGAGAAGTTCGGCAGCGTCAGAAAACCGAAGTGCGCGAGCGTGGCAACGGGTGCGGCTCGAACAGCGGGCGCGGCGGCGGCGGGCGTCACATCGCTCTCCAGCAGGAGCAGGTTGCACAAGGCCGCTCCGGCGGCGGTCAGCCGCCGGAACCGGCGTCGGAAACGAAACGGATGAAGCGGCTGACAGCGCGCCGGGTCAGGCCCGCGCGGCGGATTTCACACCGAACAGATGCTTGAGCCCGGCGAACAGCGGCGCGCGAGCGGTGCCCGGCGCGCGGCCGAAGCTTTCCGTGATGCGGTCGAGAATGATCGCCAGCAGCACGACGGACAGGCCGCTTTCGAAACCCAGACCGATGTCGAGGCGCTGAATGCTCGCGAGCACGTCGTTGCCGAGGCCGCCCGCGCCCACCATCGACGCGATGATCACCATCGACAGCGCCATCATGATCGTCTGGTTCACGCCCTGCATGATCGACGGCAGCGCATTCGGAAACTGCACCTTGTACAGCAGCTGCCACGGCGTGCAGCCGAACGCCTGCCCGGCTTCGACGATCTCGCGGTTCACGTGGCGAATGCCGAGGCTCGTGAGCCGCACGGCGGGCGGCATCGCGAAGATCACGGTCGACAGGATGCCCGGTACGCGGCCGAGGCCGAACAGCATCGCGGCGGGGATCAGGTAGACGAACGCGGGCATCGTCTGCATCAGGTCGAGGATCGGCCGCACGATCGCCGCCACCCACTTGCTCTTGGCCGCCCAGATGCCGAGCGGGATGCCGAGCACGAGGCTGATGATCGTCGACGACAGCGTGAGGCCGAGCGTCACGATGGTCTGATCCCAGAATCCGGTCGCGAAGATCAGCAGCAGCGACAGCGTCGTGAACAGCGCGAAGCGCCAGCCGACCCGCCACAGGCCGACGCCGATGAAGATCGCCATCATCGCCCACATCGGCACGGCCTGCAGGCTGTGCTCGACGAACGCGGCCAGCCCCTCGATCGCGCGCCCGATCGCATCGAAGGTCTTCGCGTCATGGTCGAGCAGATAGCGGACGGACTGGTCGACCCAGGCGCCAAGCGGAATGAGTTCAGACATGGGAGCCTCGCGAACGCGTGATGGCCTTCAGGATCAGCGCGCGATCGACCGAGCCGCAGTAGCAGCCGTCGCCGTCGACGACGGGCAGCGCATTCGGGCTCGCGACCACGCGCGCGACGACATGGTCGAGCGTCGCATCGTGCGGAATGCATTCGATCTGGCGCAGGTTCGGCGTCGCGCTGCCGATCGCGTCGCGCGTGACGAAGCCGCGGATCTTGCGCGCCTCGTCGAGCACGAACGCGTAGTCGGCGCTGCCGTTCAGCGTCTCGGCCACGTTCGCGGCGTCGAGCCGGGAGACGAGCGGCACGGCGCCCGTCTGCATCAGGTCGCTCGCGGTCAGATAGCGGCTGGTGTCGATGCCCTCGAAGAACGCGCGGACGTAATCGTCGGCCGGATTCGCGATGATGTCCTGCGGCGTGCCGACCTGCACGAGCCGGCCGCCTTCCATGATCGCGATCCGGTTGCCGATGCGCAGCGCCTCTTCGAGATCGTGCGACACGAACATGATCGTGCGGCGCTGCTCCTTCTGCAGTTGCAGCAGCACGTTCTGCATTTCCTTGCGCTTGAGCGGATCGAGCGCGGAGAACGCCTCGTCCATGATCATCAGCGACGGATTCACGGCCAGCGCGCGCGCAAGGCCCACCCGCTGCTGCATCCCGCCCGACAGTTCGGACGGCAGCTTCTGCGAGAACGGCGCGAGGCCGACCTGCTCGAGCACCTCCATCGCGCGCCGCTCGCGCTCCTTGCGCCCGACCCCCGCGACCTCGAGACCGAACGACGCGTTCGACAGCACCGTCCGCTGCGGCATCAGCGCGAACGACTGAAACACCATGCTCATGTCCTTGCGGCGCAGCGCGGTCAGTTCCGAGCGGCGCACCGCGGCCACGTCGCGGCCGTCGATCAGCACCTTGCCGGCGGTCGGCTCGACCAGGCGATTGACGAGCCGGATCAGCGTGGATTTGCCCGAGCCCGACAGGCCCATCAGCACGAAAATCTCGCCTTCCTGCACGTCGAACGATACGTTGTGCACGCCGACCACCTGGCCGGTGCGCGAGAACACGTCGTCCTTCGTCGCGCCGGCGGCGAGCATGTCGAGCGCCTGTTGCGGATTGCTTCCAAACACCTTGCACAGACCGTCGACTACGACCTTGGGGGCATCCATCGAAACCTTCTCCTCGTGTAGCAGGGGCTCGCACCGGCAGAGCGTGCCTACATGGTTGCCAGAAAAAACCCCGTGCAGCCGACTAATTACGACAAACGCTTGCGCAAATACGACACGTCGGCGCGCGCATCCCTGCCGAATCGGCAGCAATCCACGCCATTCCGGTCTGATCGATGGTGCGTTGCACATCCCGCTCAGGTCCGCAGTGCAACGCAATCGGCATGTCGTTGTGCGGCGCGGCGCAAGCAGAAGAAAACGCGCGCGACAGTCGTGAAACCGGTCATCGCGGTGTCGTTTGGAAACAAGATCGCGTCCGTTGGGCGATGCGGTTCGCGGCGTCGCGCCGGCCCGCCCGGAAACGCATGACCGTGCGCAAGCCGCGCGCCACGCCATGCGGCCGATTCAATCGCCAAGATCGGCAAAACCCGGTTACTTAAAACATTAGCAATCCAGATGGTCCTTAGATCGGTGATTTTTACCATCATTAACATTCATTGCCGTTGCACATTTCATTATCAGCATTTAGGATCGCATTAACAGTTATCTCCAGCGATACATTATTGACGTCGATTAAATACCAATAATAGATAAAAGGAGAATCCGGCTACCGGTGAATCGCACAGGTTTTCAAAGCGCCGGTCCGACTATACGAATCACGAGGGCTGCAGACGATGTTCGACGACAGCTAGCCGGCCAAACCAGGCGCCACGCTCCGCCGGGGCGGCCCGGCGCGCCGATCCCGCTGCTTCGGCACCGCCGGTCGCGAGAACTGTCGACCCGGCACGCGGCTATTTCATGCCCGCGCGCAATCTCGGCCAATTCACCGGCCATCCCGGCTCCACCCATAAAAACTCGATTCCGGTTAATTCGACCAATAACCGACCTGAAATCCCATGTTTGGAAACCCCAGGGGAAGTCAATTACCCAGGAGATTGACAAATGCAGCGAATCGATTCAATTCAATCGTCGGTATTGGTCGTCAATAACACGGCAGTCGAGGATTTCGCGGATACCGTCACGCACCCGCGCGGATGGTTGCCGGCGTCGGCACGCGGCATCGGCCCGGAGATCGGCCGCGCGATCGAAACCGGCCGGCCCGTCGTCCCCAAGGATCCCGTTCCGGTGCTGCCGCATCGGGATTCGGTGCCCGGCCAGCTCGCGCGCGCCCGGCACGTGTCGTCGCAAAAACTCGGCTACACCTGGACCCGGAGCTTCCCGAATACGCTCGGCGTCCCGTTCGCGGCCGCGCTCTCGCCCCAGGACATGCCGACGGCCGACTGGCTGCTGGACGCCACCCAGGCGCTCGCCGCGACCCTCGTCAACGTCCTCGGGGCGCTGCCCGGCAGCGGCGGCGCGGCGTGGCAGCCGCCGCTGCAAGCGATCCGCGCGAACATCGCGGCCGCGCGGTCGAGCTACGCGGGACTGCAGGCGGATCCGCTCGCACCGGCCGCCGCGCTCCAGATCGAGCATCTGCAGACGACGCTGCTCGGCGTACTGGCAAGCATCGACGCGCTGGCGGCGGGCCTCGTTCCCCGGCTCGACAGCCTGTTCCCGATCGAGAGCGGCACGCGCAGCGCGGCGAACGACAGCGCGCTGTTCGCGACGATCCCGCTGCCCGAGCTCGCGTACGCGTTCCATCGGGACGACGTATTCGCGCAGTTGCGCGTCGGCGGCCAGAACCCGCTGCTGATCCGCGGCGTGACGACGCTGCCCGCGAAATTCCCGCTGACCAACGCCCAATACCAGCAGGTGATGGGGCCCGGCGACGATCTCGGCGCGGCGGGCAGCGAGCATCGGCTGTATCTGCTCGACTACGTCGACAACGGCCTGCTCGCGACCACCGGGCCGGTGGTCAAACCGCTCACCGGCGTCGGCTACGCGTATGCGCCGATCGCGCTGTTCGCGGTGCCCCGGCACGGCACGGCGCTCGTGCCGGTCGCGATCCAGTGCGATCAGGAGCCGTCGCTCCACCCGATCTTCCTGCGCGCCGATCCGGCCAACACGTCCGCCTCCGCGTACTGGGCGTGGCAGATGGCCAAGACCGTCGTGCAAAGCGCGGACGCGTGCCATCACGAAATGTTCGCGCATCTGTCGCGCACCCACTTCGTCAGCGAAGCGTTCTGCATGGCGACGCACCGCAACCTGGGCGCCACGCATCCGCTTCACGCGCTGCTGATGCCGCACTTCGAAGGGACACTATTCATCAACGAAGGCATCGCGCGGATCGCGCTGTCTCCCGCCGGGTTCGTCGACACGCTGTTTGCCGCGCCGGTCAGAAGCGCCGCGCAGATGGTGCTGAAGGACCGCCTTGCCTTCGACTTCTACGAGAACATGCTGCCGGCCGACCTCGCGAGCCGCGGCGTCGACGATCCGGCGGTGCTGCCCGACTACCCGTATCGCGACGATGCGCTGCTGATCTGGCGCGCACTTGAGCAATGGGCGGGCGACTACGTGCAGACCTACTACCTGTCCGACGCCGACGTCACCAACGACTACGAGCTGGGCGCCTGGACTCAGGACATCATGCTCAACGGCAAGATCAAGGGCTTCCGGCCGATCACGTCGCGCGCGCAGTTGATCGACGTGCTGACCATGGTGATCTTCACCGCGAGCGCGCAGCACGCGGCGGTGAGCGGCTCGCAGCCCGCACTCGCCGCCTATGCGCCGGCGGCTTCGGCGCTGCTGGCGGCGCCCGCGCCGACCGGCACCGCCGGGATGACGCAGTCGCACTGGAACGCGATGCTGCCGCCGATGCGCGCGGCCGTCGAACGGCTGGCGCTCGCCCAGTTGCCGGGCGGCATCCGCCACCGCCGGCTCGGGCAGTACCAGAGCAACCGCTTTCCCTACCGGACGCTCTTGACCGACCCGCGCATCGCCGGCAGCGGCGGACCGCTCGCCCGTTTCCAGGCCGCGCTGAGAAACATCGAGACGACGATCGCCGCGCGCAACCTCGCGCGCGCAAGGCCGTATCCGTTCCTGCTGCCGAGCCGGATCGCGCCGAGCACCCACATCTGATCTCCGCGCATGCGCAACGCTCCGATAAAAAAAGGTTCATCGCGGATTACCGGGGAAGGCAGCGCGGATCTTGAGGAAGAAGTATTGCTCATCCCGGTAGCCGTAGGCCC
>NZ_JAWJWL010000010.1:0-207750 GCF_034721475.1 Burkholderia alba
AACTCCGGCTGGTTCATCGAAGGGCTGGTGTCGCAGACGCTCGTGGTGCACCTGCTGCGCACGCAGAAGATACCGTTCCTGCAAAGCACGGCCGCGCTGCCGGTGCTGCTGTCCACCGCGGTGGCGATCGGGATCGGCTGCTGGCTGCCGTTCTCTCCGTTCGCCGAGGCGCTCGGTTTCATCCATCTGCCGGGCAGCTACTGGTTCTGGCTGATCGCGACCATGGTCGGCTACATCGCGCTCGCGCAGATCGTGAAGACGGTCTACGTGAAGCGTTACCGGCAGTGGTTCTGATGGGTTCGCGCATGTCCGCTCTGGAACGACTGAACGACTTCATGATCGGCGGCGGGGAGTATTCGACGAGGCCTCGCGTCGACGGCGGCGCGAGCCATTTGCGGTGCGGCGCGCGAACGATGCCTCCACGGGACGCCGCCGTCGATCGAACGGATCACGCTTGTGCGTCCGGCGGAGCCGGGCCGACGACATGCACCAGAACGTACCGCCGCGCCGGAGCGTGACGTATCGCCGGCGCTGCGCCGATCTTCGCCACGACATGCCACGCATCGAGGACCGGCCGGCGAGCCGGCCGGTCACCCTGGCCCGCGTTCCCGGCGACACGGGTGCGATCTCCCGGGGCCGCTCCGCGCCTAACCCGAATCCCTGCTGTCATTTGCAGCGAACCTCGCATAACGGTAGCTGAACTTCTTCTGTCAAATGTCCAACGCGCGATAGATTCGGCGGTGCGTGTCTGTCGATAATGGTCTCCGATATCTGATCCAGACCGAGCCATCGACGTGTTGAATTCTCTCGCCATCCGCGTGTCCCGCATGCGCCGCCTCCCCGCCGGGCGGCGAACGGGGTGTTGTCACCGCTGTCGCTGAGCCGTCCGCGCTCGCTCGCCGGCGCCTTCGCGCCGGATCTTTCCCGAATCGTGCCGTTTTCACCCTGTGCGCCGCGCCGGCGCGCCGACCTGTCTCGCCTGCCACTTACCTGAGGAGCCGCATCATGACGAACCTGAGTCTCGCCGCATCCAACGCGCTCGACATCCATCCGGTCACCGGCCGCATCGGCGCGGAAATCCGCGGCGTGCGCCTGTCCGGGCAACTCGAGCCGGCCACGCTCGACGCGATCCGCGCCGCGCTGCTGAAACACAAGGTGATTTTCTTCCGCGGCCAGACGCACCTGGAGGACGCCGAGCAGGAAGCGTTCGCGAAGCGTCTCGGCGACCCGGTCGCGCACCCGACGGTGCCGGTCGTCGACGGCACGACGTACCTGCTCGAACTCGACTCGCATCGCGGCGGCCGCGCGAACTCCTGGCACACCGACGTGACCTTCGTCGACGCCTATCCGCAGGCGTCGATCCTGCGCGGCGTGACGATTCCCGCGGTCGGCGGCGACACGGTCTGGGCGAACACCGCAACCGCGTACGACGATCTGCCGCCGCCGCTGCAGGCGCTGGCCGAGCGGCTGTGGGCCGTGCACAGCAACGAATACGACTACGCGGCCCATGCGCGGGTCGGGGAGCCGGGGCGCGACGCCGAGGCGCTCAAGCGCTATCGCGAGGTGTTCGTGTCGACCCGCTACGAAACCGAACACCCGGTCGTGCGCGTGCATCCTGAGACCGGCGAGAAGACGCTGATCCTCGGTCATTTCCTCAAGCATTTCGTGGGCGTGACGCCCAGCGGCTCCGCGCACCTGTTCGAACTGCTGCAAGGCTATGTGACGCGCCTCGAGAACATCGTGCGCTGGCGCTGGCAGGAGGGCGACGTGGCGATCTGGGACAACCGCGCGACCCAGCACTACGCGGTCAACGACTACGGCGACGCGCATCGCGTGGTGCGCCGCGTGACGCTGGCGGGCGACGTGCCGGTGAGCGTCGACGGCCGCCGCAGCGCGACCCGGCTGCGCGAGGCGAATCCGCGCGCGGCCGTCGAGACGAAAGCGGCGTAAGCGGCGTAAGCGGCGCGAACTCCGGCGCCCATTTCCCACGAACGAGGACACCATGAAGCTACTTTCACACTGGCTCAAGCCGCTCGCGCTGCTGGCGCTCGCCTGGACGTTCGCCGCGTCCGGCGCGGCCGCCGCGCAGACCGTCATCCGTATCGCCGTGCCGGACGTCAGCGCGGGGCCGAAGCCCGCGGGCGGCGGCATCGTCGATGTCCTCTACGTGAACAAGCTGCTGGAAAAGGCGTTCGCGAATCAAGGCGTCGAGGTGCGCTGGACGCACTTCAAGGGAGCGGGGCCGGCGATCAACGAGGCATTCGCGAATCGTCAGGTCGATCTGGCGTTTCTCGGCGATCTGGCCGCCGTGATCGGCCGCGCGAACGGGCTCGATACGCGTCTGGTCGTGGCGCTGGCGCGTGACGTCAACGGCTTCCTGGCGGTGACGCCGGGCTCCGGCGTCACCGACCTGCGCACGCTGAAGGGCAAGCAGGTCGGCGTGTTTCGCGGCACCGCGCTGCAGCTGTCGTTCGATAGCGTGCTGCAGTCCGAGGGGTTGAGCGAGCGCGACTTCCGCGTCGTCAATCTCGACCCGAACGCCGCCGCCGCCGCGCTCGCGGCGCGCCGGATCGATGCGGCGTGGGGATCGGCGGGCGTATTCGTGCTGCGCGACAAGGGGCTCGTGGACGTGCCGGTCAGTACCCGGGGGCGGCGCGGCGTCGGCACGTTGAAGGCTGGACTCGTCGCGTCGGCGGCGTTCCTGAGCGCGCATCCGGACCTGGCGGGCACGGTCGTGAAGACCGTGGTGCAAGCGTCGCAATGGCTGTCGGACAAACGCAACCTGGACGCCTACATCGCGCTCGAGCAGCAACAGGCGAACCTGCCGCCGACCGTCTGGCGCAACGAGCTGGCCGCCAACGATCCGGCGGTGGTGTTCTCGCCGCTGCTGGACCGCTACTACGTCGACGCGTTCAAGCGCGACGTGCAGACCGCCAAGGAGCAGGGGCTGATTCGCCGCACCTTCGACGTCGACCAGTGGATCGACCGCCGCTACCTCGACCAGGCGCTGCGCGAGCTGGACCTGGGCAGCCGCTGGCAGGCCTACCAGTCGTTCGGACAGACCGACAAGGCGCTTTGACGGATCATCGATGACACGCAACACACGACAACTCAAATCGACCTTGATGGCGGCCGCGTGGCTGCCGATGATGGGGGCGTGGGCGCAGGAAGCGGCCACGGTGCAGCACGGTGCGGCGGCGGCCGCCTCCGCTTCGGCCGCTTCGGCCGCATCCCGGCCGGCCGCCGGCGCGGCGGCGCCCGCCTCCGCTTCGGCCGCTTCGGCCGCATCCCGGCCGGCCGCCGGCGCGGCGGCGCCCGCCGCGTTGAAGGACGTGGTGGTCACCGCGCGCCGCCGCAAGGAAAATGCGCAGCAGGTGCCCGCGCCGATCTCGACCGTGAGCGGCGACGATCTGGACCTGCAGCGCAACTACCGCGTGCAGGATCTGCAGACCGTGCTGCCGAGCACGAACGTCGCGTTCATTCACGCGCGGCAGTCGAGCATCTCGATTCGCGGGCTCGGCAACAATCCGGCGAACGACGGCCTGGAGGGCAGCGCGGGCGTCTATCTCGACAACGTGTACCTGGGCCGTCCCGGGATGGCGGTGTTCGACGCGTTCGACATCGACCAGATCGAACTGCTGCGCGGGCCGCAGGGCACGCTGTTCGGCAAGAACAGCACGGCCGGCATCATCAACATCACGACCCGCAAGCCGACTTTCCGGACCGAGGCGTCGCTCGAACAGTCGATCGGCCAGCGCGGCTACGTGCAGAGCAAGGCGGTGCTGTCGGGGCCGGTGTCGGACACGCTCGCGGGGCGCCTCGTGCTCTACCGCACGCACGACGACGGCGACGTGAAGAATCTCTACACCGGGTCGCAGCTGAACGGCGGCACGCGGGAGGGCGCGCGCGGCGAACTGCTGTTCAAGCCGTCGGGCGACCTGAACGTGCGGGTGATCGCCGACTATCACCGCGAGGATTCGAGCTACGGCACCACGGTGCTGTACGGACTGGGGCCGACGATCAACGGCTACAACCAGTTTCTGAGCCGCGCGGCGTCGGTCGGCGCGTCGCCCGTCACGAATCCCGCGCTGTACCAGGTCAATCTCGATTCGCGGCAACACGTCAGCGTGCACCAGGGCGGCGTGTCCGCCGAGGTGAACTACACGCTGCCGAGCGGCTATACGCTCACGTCGATCAGCGCGGCGCGCTTCTGGAATTTCGAGCCGGCGAACGACGACAACCTCAACAAGCCCGTGATCTACAACACGGGCGTGTCGGTCAACGATCACCAGATCACCCAGGAATTCCGGCTCGCGTCGCCGACGGGCGGCCCCGTCGATTACGTGGTGGGCGCGTACTACTTCCACCAGCGCCTGAGCAACAACACGTTCACGCTGTACGGCCCGTACGCCGACGCGGTGATCCTCGGCAAGAACCTCGGCGCGCTGAACGACGCGGTATCGACCGCGCCCGCGACGATGACGACCGACAGCGTCGCACTGTTCGCGCAAGGGACGTGGCATCTGAATACGCGCACGGACCTGACGGCGGGCATCCGCGGCACCTACGAGGCGAAGTCGGCGAGCGTCACGCGCAACGCGCCGCTGGCGGGCGCGGCGCCGTCGGCGGCGGCGCTCGCGACCCGCAACGGCGTGATCGGCGCCTACGCATCGGGCGACCTGAACCTGTACAACGTCAGCCCGTCCGCGCTGCTCAACCTGGGCTACAAGCTCGCGCCGAACGTGCTCGGCTACGTGACGCTGTCGCACGGCGAGAAGTCGGGCGGCGTGAACCTGTCGGTGTCGTCCGCGCCGACGCAGGGCGCGCAATCGCTGGTGGTCGGCCCCGAGCGCGCGAACAACGCGGAGATCGGCATCAAGAGCGAATTCCTCGAACGCCGCCTGATGGTCAACGCGAACCTGTTCTGGACCCAGGTCAGCGGCTATCAGGCGACGAGCCTCGTCACGACGCCGACGGGCGTGGTGTCGGTGCTGTCGAACGCCGCCGACGTACGCAGCCGCGGCGCGGAACTCGATCTGCGCGCGATGCCGATCCGCAATCTGGTGCTCGGACTCAACGCGTCCTACATCGACGCCACCTATTCGTCGTACAGCAACGCGCCGTGCCCGGCGGAAGTCTCGATCCCGAATCCGAAGGCGACCTGCAGCCTGACCGGCCGGCCGGTCGCCGGCGCGCCGCGCTGGATCGTGAACCTGAACGCGCAGTACCAGTTCCGCATCCGGCACGACATCGACCAGTACCTCGCCGCGCAGTATTCGCTGCGCTCGAATCAATACGGCACGCTCGACGATTCGAGCTACGGGCGGTTGCCGGGCTACGGCGTCGTCAACCTCACGACCGGCTGGCGGCTCGCCACCGGCCGGCATCAATGGGATCTGTCGCTGTGGGTGCGCAACCTGCTCGACAAGCGCTATTACCTCGCGTCGTTCGCGACCTACAACGGCGCGTACACGGCGTCCGTGGGCGACGAGCGGATGTTCGGCGCGACGCTGCGCTACGACTTCTGAACGCGACCGACTCAAGGAGCCCGACGATGAGACCGAGCCGTTCCGCTTCCCCCGCGTGGCCGCAATGGCGCGCATCGCCGGCGCGGCGCGGCGCCGGACGTTTCTCCGCGCAGACGCTGCGCCGCGCGGCGGGCCGCCGCGCGCGCTCGGGCAGCTGGCGCGAATGCGCCGCGTGGGTGCTGCCGGTGCTGCTGACCGCGCTGTGGTGGCATGCGGCGCATCGGCAATGGATGTCGCCGCAGATCCTGCCGACCCCCGAGCAGGTGTGGGCGACGGCGCGCGAACTGGCCGGCGACACCCTGTTCGGTCAGCTCGCGATCAGCCTGAAACGTCTTGCGAGCGGGCTCGCGGCGGGCATCGCGGGCGGCGCGCTGCTCGGCGCATGGATGGGGCGCTCGCGCACCGTCGACGCGGTCGTCGCGCCGCTGTTCTATGCGTTCGCGCAGATCCCGACGCTCGCGTGGCTGCCGCTGCTGATGGTGGTGCTCGGGATCGGCGAGGCGCTCAAGGTCGTGCTGATCTTCAAGGCGGTGCTGGTGCCGGTCGCGATCCACACCCAGCTCGGCGTGCGCGGCGTGCCGCCCCGGCTGCGCGAGATCGCGGCGGTGTCGCGGCTGTCGCGCCGGGCGACGCTGAGCCGGCTGGTGATTCCGGCCGCGCTGCCGCCGTTCATGACCGGGCTGCGGATCGCGCTCGCGCAGGGCTGGCTGACGCTGATCGCGGTGGAGCTGCTCGCGTCGTCCGAGGGCATCGGCTACCTGATGGTGTGGGGGCGGCAGATGTTCCAGCTCGATATCGTGTTCGTCTGCATCGCGGTGATCGGCGCGACGGGTTTCGCGATGGACTACGGCATCCAGCGTCTCGACGACCGGATCGTGCGCTGGCCGCGCGCGGCGCTCGCGGAGCATGCGCGGGCGGCTCCGCTCGGCGGCCTGCGCCGCTTGAGCGGCATCTGGCTGCCCTTGGCGCTGCTGGCGCTGTGGACGGCCGCCGCGCAACTGCACTGGATCGATCCGCGCATTCTGCCCGCGCCGCAAGCCGTGGTCGCAAGCGCTTTCCGGGATCTCGCGAGCGGCGCGCTGCCGGTGCCGCTCGCGCATACGCTGCTGCGCGCGTTCGAAGGACTCGCGCTCGGCGCGGCGGCGGGCGCGCTGCTGGGCCTCGCGCTCGGCCTGAGCGTGCCGCTGCGCCGGGTGGCCGGCCCGACGCTGGCCGCGTTGCGGCAGGTGGCGATCTTCGCGTGGATCCCGCTGCTGACCGCCTGGGCCGGCATCGACGATCTGTCGAAAGTGATCTTCGTCGCGCTGGCCGCGTTTTTTCCGATGCTGGTCGCGGCGGCGCGGGCGGTCGAGAACCTGTCGCCGCAACTGGCCGAGGTCGCGCGCACGCTGCGCCTGTCGGGCCGCCAGCGGCTGCGGGTGCTGGTGCTGCCCGCGATCGCGCCGGGCCTGTTCGCCGGACTGCGGCTCGCGCTGGTCTACGCGTGGCTCGGGGCGATCGGCGCGGAGTACTTCATGCCGTCGGGCATCGGCATCGGCAGTTTCATGCTCGACGCGCAGCAGCTGTTCCGGATGGACCGGCTGTTGAGCGCGGCCGTGATCGTCGGCGTGCTGGGCGCCGGGTTCGGCTGGCTCGGCAGCCGGCTCGAAGCCGCCGCGACCCGCTGGCGCGGCCCGCGCTGAGCCCGGTTTCCTCTCGTTATCGTTCGTCGAACCCAGGAGCATCATGACATCCCAAGCTTCGCGCCGCACGCCGGCCTCGCGTCCCAACTTCCTCGTGATCGTCGCGGACGATCTCGGGTTTTCCGATCTCGGCGCGTTCGGCGGCGAGATCGCGACGCCGAACCTCGACGCGCTCGCGCATGCGGGCGTGCGCTTCACCGATTTTCATACCGCGTCGGCCTGCTCGCCGACCCGCTCGATGCTGCTCACCGGCACCGATCATCACGTGGCCGGGATCGGCACGATGGCCGAGGCGCTGTCGCCGGAATTGCAGGGCAAGCCGGGCTACGAGGGCTACCTGAACGACCGTGTCGTCGCGCTGCCCGAGCTGCTGCGCGACGCCGGGTATTTCACGACGATGGCGGGCAAGTGGCATCTCGGCCTGACCCTCGATCGCGCGCCGGCCGCGCGCGGCTTCGAGTGCTCGTTCGCGCTGCTGCCGGGCGCGGCCAATCATTACGGCTTCGAGCCGGTGTCGCGGGACGCGGAACAGCCGCGCCTGATGCGCTCGACGCGTTCGCTGTACGTCGAGGATGCGCAGTTCGTCGAGACGCTGCCGGACGATTTCTATTCGTCCGACGCATTCGCGGACAAGCTGCTGCAATACCTCGGCGAGCGCCCGGACGACGGCCGGCCGTTCTTCGCGTACCTGCCGTTTTCCGCGCCGCACTGGCCGCTGCAGGCGCCCGAGGACGTCGTGGAGACGTATCGCGGCCGCTACGCGGACGGCCCGGACGCGCTGCGCGACGCGCGGCTCGCGAAGCAGCGCGAGCTGGGATTGCTGGACGAAGGCGTCGACGCGCACCCCGTCGTCGCGCGCAACGCCGAGTGGGCGCAGCTGACGCCCGACGAACGCGCGTTCTCCGCGCGCACGATGGAGGTCTACGCGGGGATGGTCGAGCGACTCGACTGGAACGTCGGGCGGGTGATCGACTACCTGAAGGCGAGCGGCGAGATCGACAACACGTTCGTGCTGTTCCTGTCCGACAACGGCGCGGAAGGCGCGCTGCTGGAAGCGCTGCCGGTGTTCGGACCGAACCTGCAGCAATTCCTGCGCGACTACTACGACAACCGTCTCGAGAACGTCGGGCGCGGCAATTCGTATGTCTGGTACGGGCCGCGCTGGGCGCAGGCGGCAACCGCGCCGTCGCGGCTCTACAAGGCGTTCACGACCGAAGGCGGGATTCGCGTGGTCGCGTTCGCGCACTATCCGCCGTTCGCGCGCCGCGCGATCAGCGCGGCATTCTCGACCGTGATGGACGTCGTGCCGACCGTGCTCGAACTGGCGGGCGTGTCGCATCCGGGTACGACCTACCGGGGCCGGACGGTTGCCGCGCCGAAGGGCGCGTCGCTGGTGCCGCACCTGCGCGGGGACGCGCCGGCCGTGCACGACGCGCAGCACGTGACGGGCTGGGAGCTGTTCGGCATGCGCGCGGTGCGCCAGGGCGACTGGAAGGCGGTCTTCATTCCGCAGCCGGTCGGCCCGGGGGAATGGCAGCTGTACGACCTTGCCCGCGATCCGGGAGAGACGCGCGATCTCGCGGCCGCCGAGCCGGCCCGTCTCGATGCGTTGCTGGCGCACTGGGCGCAGTACGTGGCCGACAACGGCGTTCAGGACGGCGCCGTTCGCGTGTTCGCGCCGGATCCGCAGGATGCGTAACGCAACGCGCCGATTCCCTCGACCGAAGCGGAGGATCTCGTGACGATTCCAGTGCCACTCGCGGTTCCCGCCGGCAGCGTTCCGGCGGTATCGTTCGGACGGCCCGCGCGCGGGCGGGCGCGGCGATCTCGATCGCGCTGCATGGCGCGGCGCTGGCTGCGCTGTGGCTCGCGTGGACGCAGCCGAGCGCGCCGCCGCCGCGCGAGCGCACGATCGAACTGACGCTCGCGCCGCCGCCCGAACCGGTGCGCACGCTGGTGGCGCCGCCGGCCGTCGCGGCGCCGTCCGCGCCGCGCCCGCCCGCCGAGGCGCCCAGGCGGATCGCGCCGGCCGCCGCGCGTGCGCCCGCGCCGGTGACGACGTCCGCGCAAGCGGCACCGGCGCCTGCCGCGCCGGCGCCGCCCGCCGACACCGCGCCCGCCGCGCCGGCTGCCCAGGCCGCGCCTTCCGCGCCGGCCGAGGCGCGGCCCGCGCCCCGCACCGTCGGGATGGCCGCCATCCCGAGCGATTACGTGACGAAGGTATTCGACCGGATCAACCGCTACGCGGCCGACAGCTATCCGCGCGCCGCCCGGCTGCGCCGCGAGGAGGGCCGCATCGCCTACCGGCTGACGCTCGATCCGGACGGGCGCGTGCAACGCGTCGACATCACGTCCTCCGGCAACGACGACCTCGACGCCGCCGCGCGCGACGCGATCCGGGCCGCCGCGCCGTTTCCGAAACCGCCCGATCTCGGCGCGAGCGCCTATCAGCTCGCCGGCACGATCGTCTATCAATTGACCGACTGACCCACGCTTACTTTTCAGGAGAACCGCGATGCATCCCGTCAACGTTGCCGCTCAACTCTCGCCGCTGGCGCTGTTCGCGCAGGCGGACCTGCTCGTCAAGACCATCATGGTGCTGCTCGCGCTGGCCTCGGTGGCCAGCTGGGGCGTGATCGCCGACAAGCTGCTGCGGTTTCGCGCGCTGGAGCGGCGCGCGGCCCGCTGGCTGGCCGAGCTGCACGCGCAGCACTCGCTGGCGTCGCTCGCGCAGGCGCTCGACGCCGTCCCGAACGACCCGTTCGCCCGCGTCTATCGCGCCGTCGCCGCCGAATGGCGCGAGACCTGGCGGCAGGGGCTCGAACACGGCGCATCCGGCCGCGACAGCCTGAAGGAGCGGATCGCGCGGGTCGGCGCGATCGCGCGCGGCGTCGAGATCGAACATCTGCAGCGAGGGCTGCCGGTGCTCGCGACCGTGGGTTCCGTCGCGCCGTTCGTCGGCTTGTTCGGCACGGTGTGGGGGATCATCAACGCGTTCCAGGGGATCGCCGCCACCAACAACACGAGCCTGGCGGTCGTCGCGCCGGGCATCGCGGAAGCGCTGTTCGCGACCGCGCTCGGGCTGGTCGCCGCGATTCCGGCGGTGGTCGCGTACAACCGCGCGTCGGGCGACCTGAACGCGTATGCGAACCGGCTCGACACGCTGACGGGGCTGGTCGAGGTGCGTCTGTCGCGGCAGCTGGAGGCGGGCGATCCGGTGATCGATGCGCAGCCGGTCGAGCTTGCCCGCGGCGCGGCGACGGGTGTCGCCGCCGCGTTGTCGCCGGTGCCGGGCGCCGCCGCGTCCGCGGCTTCCAGACTTCACCCGCCGCCGGGCGGCCTGCCGGGCGGCGTGCGCGCCGCGACGGGAGGGGCGTGAGATGGCCGCGCGCATTCCGTCATCGCCGTCCGTGCGCGGCGCGGCACCCGTCAGCGAGATCAACGTGACGCCGCTCGTCGACGTGATGCTGGTGCTGCTGATCGTGTTCATGGTGGCCGCGCCGCTGATGGCGCAGGGCGTGAAAGTCGACCTGCCGCAGGCGAAGGCGCCCGCGCTGAACGAGGACAAGCCGCCGATCGCGGTCAGCTTCGACCGCGCGGGCAAGGTGTTCGTCGGCAAGACCGAGGTGCCGGCCGCGCAGCTCGTGTCCGCGCTCGCGCGCGAGGCCGCGGGCGATCCGGCGCGCCGCATCGAGATTCGCGGCGACAAGGGCTTGCCGTACGGCCGCGTGATCGAGGCGATGAGCGAGATCAACGCGGCCGGCTACACGAAGATCGCGCTGGTGTCCGAGCCGGCCGGCGTGCGCTGATCGAAGAAGTCTGGAATCCTCACAAGGAGCGGCGATGCATGCAGCGAATCCCGCCGTCGCGTTTCGCGGCGTCGGCAAGACGTTTGAAGTGGGCGGGCGCCCTTACGAGGCGATTCGCGGGTTTTCGCTCGACATCGCCGACGGCGAGTTCGTCGCGATCGTCGGCGCGAGCGGCTGCGGAAAATCGACGCTGCTGCGGCTGCTGGTCGGGCTCGATACGGCATTCGACGGCGAGATTCGCGTCGACGGCGCGCCGATCGACGGGATCGGCGCGGAGCGCGGCATCGTGTTCCAGGAGCACCGGCTGTTTCCGTGGCTGACGGTCGCGCGCAATATCGGGCTGGGCGTCGCCGCGCAGCGGGTCGACCGTGCCGAGGCCGCGCGGCGCGTGAACGATGCAATCCGGCTGGTCGGCCTGGAAGGATTCGAGGACGCGCTGCCGCACCAGTTGTCGGGCGGCATGGCGCAGCGCGTCGCGATCGCGCGCGGGCTGGTCGCGAGCCCGCGGATCCTGATGCTCGACGAACCGTTCGGCGCGCTCGATGCGCTGACGCGCCAGCAGATGCAGAACGAGCTGCTGCGCATTCGCGAGCGAGAGCGGATCACGACGCTGCTCGTCACGCACGATGTCGAGGAAGCCGTGTTTCTCGCCGACCGGATCGTCGTCATGCAGGCTCGGCCCGGCCGGATCGGGCAGGTGGTCGACGTGGCGCTGACGAGGCCGCGCGAACGGCTCAGCTACGATTTCCACCGGATACGCGAAACGCTGACGGCCGCGTTGTTGAACGAGCCGGTCGACGCGGGCCGCGCTCCGGGGCCGGTGCGGACGCTCGAACTGAGCGCGTTCGCATGGTAGACACGGCGGCGAGCGCGCCGCGCCGATGTTCGCAAGCACGCGATGCCGGCCGCTGCGCGTCGCGCTCCCGCCTGCTGCGCCGATGCGCTTTCGACGGGCTCGACGCCCATCGCGCGGTCGACGCTCTGTCGAACGTGGCCGGCTGGCCGACCGACCGCTCGGCACGCGCTTCGACGTCGACGGCGAGCCCTTCGCGGTGACGACGGCAAGCCGCTTTTCGGCGGACGATATCGAAGCCTGTTTGCCATGCGCGCGGGAGGGGCCGGGGTTGATCCGGATGGCGCGGGGCGAGCCGGGCAGGTGCCCGGAGCAGGAGGCCGGCTGAACGGGAGAAAGAGCGATGGGGCCGCGCATGAACGGCGCGTCGCCCCGTCGCGTGCGCGTCAAGCGCCGGCGGCCTTCGCGATGCCGAACCGTTCGTTGTGTCCTTCGCCGTTCAGATAGAAGTTGCCGATCGCCGCCTCGCGCAGGATCGCCGGGTTGTGCGAGGCCAGCACGCGCGCGTTGCGCCAGTGACGATCGAAGCCGCGCGTGTCGCTGGTCGCGGATGCACCGCCGGTTTCGAACAGCAGCGTGGCGGCGTCGAGCGTCTGCTGCAGCACGATCTGCTGGGCCTGGAACACCTGGATGTCGAGCCGCACGTAGGCCGCTTCGTCGGCGCTGCCCGCGGCTCGGGCGGCCGCGACCGCGTCGAGCGCCTGCGCGACGGTCGCGGCCAGGCTTTGCGTCGAATACGCGAGGCTCGCGAGCCGGCCGATCACCCGCTGCACCAGCGGATCGTGGCGCGGGCTCGATGCGCCCGGCACGCCGAACGTGCGGGTGCGGTCGCGGGTGAACGCGATCGCGTCGCGCAGCACGGCGCGGCCGATGCCGGCGAGATTCGCGAGATGCAGCGTCTGGTAATAGCTCGTCAACAGGCTGTTGCGGCGCCGCTCCGACGCATCGAAACGCCGGTACAGGTTGGCCTCCGATACCTCGACGCGCGTGAAGCGCGTCGTGCCGCTGCCCGTCAGCCGCTGGCCGAAGCCGTCCCAGTCGTCGATGCGTTCGAGGCCCGGCGCGTCGGTTTTCACGAGCACGCGCAGGTCGCTCGCGCCGTCGTTCGCGGTGACGTCGACCCAGTCCGCGTACAGCGTGCCGGTCGTGTAGTACTTCTCGCCGTCGAGATACAGCTTGCCGCCTTCGCGCGACAGCCGCACGGTGTTGCTGGTGGTGCCGGCACGCTCGGCGGTCGCACCGCCGATCAGCTCGCCGCGCACGATGCGGGTGAACCAGCGTTCGCGCAACGCCTCGTCGTCGCTTTCCAGCAGCGCTTCGATGAAACCGCCGTGCACGCGCACGATCTGCGGCAGGTTCGAATCCGCTTCGCCGAGGCGGGCGATCAGGTGGAAAAACGCGGCGAGGCCGATGCCGTCGCCGCCGTAACGTTGCGGAACGCGCAGCTTCGTGAAGCCGGCCGCGCGTAGCCATTCGACCGGTTCGTCAGGCAACGCGCGGTCCCGGTCGCGCGCGACCGCGCCTTGCGCGATGCGCTCGAACACCGGCGCGAAGCGCGCGATCAGCGGATCGTCGCCGAACAACAGAGCGGCGTCGGCGAGCGGCGCGGTGGAGACGGACGGGAGCGGCGGGGAAATTTCGGTCAGGGCCATCGGCAATCCTGGCGGAGGCGGCAATGTGGGAAACGTCGACGTTAAACGCAGGCCGGGGGCGGAGACAACGAACGATTCGTTCGATTCTTATCAGGGCGAGCGCGAACGCGGCGCCGCCGGGGCGCGAGGCGAACGGTACGGAGCGGCGGGCCGGGGGGCGTCGAGCCGCGTGTGCGAGTACCTGGCGAGCGAAGGGTGCGAAGGGTGCGAAGGGCGAGCGAAGGACCAGAGCGGACAGCTCACGCCCTTCCGCTCGTTCCGTCCGGCCGATGTCCATGCGCATCCGAGCGGAAGCGGGGCCATACGCGCGCCGCCCCGGCATCGATCGAACCGGGGCGGCGCGCCGCGCGGCGCACGGGCAGGCGTCAGCCCGCGGTGCGCAGCGTCCTGGCCGCCGCCACCATGTTGGTCAGCGCCGGGATCACCTCGTTCCACTGCCGGGTCTTCAGCCCGCAGTCCGGATTCACCCACAGCCGCTCCGCCGGAATGCGCTCGGCCGCCTTCGTCATCAGTTGCACGATGTGCTCCCGGGTCGGGATGTTCGGCGAATGGATGTCGTACACGCCCGGACCGATCTGGTTCGGATAGTTGAAATGGTCGAACGCGTCGAGCAGTTCCATGTCGGAGCGCGAGGTCTCGATCGTGATCACGTCGGCATCCATGTCGGCGATCGACGCGATGATGTCGTTGAACTCCGAATAGCACATATGGGTGTGGATCTGCGCTTCGTCCTGCACGCCGTTGGCCGTGATCCGGAACGACGCCACCGCCCAGTCGAGATATTCCTTCCATTGCGATTTGCGCAGCGGCAGGCCTTCGCGCAGCGCGGCCTCGTCGATCTGGATCACGCGCACGCCGGCGCGCTCCAGATCGAGCACTTCCTCGCGGATCGCCAGCGCAAGCTGGTAGCACGACACCGGGCGCGGCTGGTCGTCGCGCACGAACGACCAGTTCAGGATCGTGACCGGGCCGGTCAGCATGCCCTTCATCGGCTTGCTGGTGAGCGACTGCGCGTACTTGATCCACTCGACGGTCATCGCTTTCGGGCGGCTGATGTCGCCGAACAGGATCGGCGGCTTCACGCAGCGCGAACCGTAGGACTGCACCCAGCCGAACTGGCTGAACGCGTAGCCGTCGAGCTGTTCGCCGAAGTATTCGACCATGTCGTTGCGCTCGGCTTCGCCGTGCACCAGCACGTCGAGCCCCAGCGCTTCCTGCTCGCGCACGCTGCGGGCGATTTCCGCGCGCATCGCGGCCTGGTAGCCCGTTTCGTCGAGCGCGCCGCTCTTGTACCGGCTGCGCGCCTGGCGGATTTCAGCGGTCTGCGGGAACGAGCCGATGGTGGTCGTCGGGTAGGCGGGCAGGTTCAGCAGCGCCGCCTGCTTGTCGGCGCGCACCGGGTAGGGGCTCTTGCGGCGGCCCAGCGCCGGGGTGATCGCGGCGAGGGCGGCCTTGACCGCCGGGTTGTGCACGCGCGGCGACGCGCGGCGCGCGGCGATCGCCGCCTGATTGGCGGCCAGCGCGTCCTCGACCGCGTCGCGGCCCTGGTTGAGCGCGGTCGCGAGCACCGTCACTTCGTCGAGCTTCTGCAGCGCGAACGCGAGCCACGAGCGGACTTCCGCATCGAGCTTCTGTTCGCTGCCGAGATCCACCGGCACGTGCAGCAGCGAGCAGGACGGCGCGATCCACAGGCGTTCGCCCAGCTTCCGCGCGACCGGTTCGAGCCAGTCGAGCAGCGTGCCGAGGTCGGCCTTCCAGATGTTGCGGCCGTTGACGACGCCCAGCGACAGCACGCGATCCTGCGGCAGTTGCGCGATCGCGGCATCCACCTCGGCGCGCGCGTTGACGGCATCGAGGTGCAGGCCTTGCACCGGCAGCCGGCAGGCCAGCGACAAGTTGTCCAGCAACTGGCCGAAATAGGTGGTCAGCAGCAGCTTGACGCGGCCGGTCGCGAGGGCGTCGTACGCCGTGACGTACGCCTGCTGCCACGCCGGCGACAGTTCGGTGACCAGCGCGGGTTCATCGATCTGGACCCATTCGACACCTTGCTCGGCGAGCGTCGCCAGCAGTTCGGCGTATACCGGCAGCAGGCGCGGCAGCAGCGCGAGCTTGTCGGAATCGTCCTTGGCCTTGCCGAGCGCCAGATAGGTGACCGGGCCGACGATCACCGGTTTCGCCTTGACGCCCTGGCGGCGGGCTTCGCCCAGTTGCTCCAGCAGGCGCGAGGTGTCCAGCTTGAACGCGGTGGCCGCGTTGAATTCGGGGACGATGTAGTGGTAGTTGGTATCGAACCACTTGGTCATTTCGCCGGCCGCGACGCCGCCGCAGCAGGCGCCGTGCTCTTCGGCGCCCTGCGCGGAGCGGCCGCGCGCGACGCGGAAGGTGTTGTCCAGCGCGTCGCCGTGGAAGTCCCGGACGCGCTCGGGCAGGTTGCCGAGCGTGAAGCTCATGTCCAGCACCTGATCGTAGAACGCGAAGTCGCCGACCGGCGCGAGGTCCAGGCCGGACTGGCTGTCCCAGTGACGCTGGCGCAGCGTCGCGCCCAGCGACTTCAGTTCGTCGCGCGAGGATTCGCCTTTCCAGTACGACTCCAGCGCGAATTTCAGTTCGCGCTTCGCGCCGATGCGGGGGAAGCCCAGATTGTGTGTGGTCGCCATGTCGTCGATCCCGTCAGCGTGCCGATGAAGGCGCAGAAAAGGCATCGTAGGTCACCCATCGCATGAAGTAAAATGGTGTTATTTCAACGATCTATTATTTTTGTTCATGGATCGGGATGCTTGAGCGAATTCACCTGATGATCGATCGAGATCAGCAAGCGCGAGAATTTCTACCAGCAGGCATATTGCGGCTGCGTGTACGCGCCGCGCGACACCAACCGCCATCGCGTCGCGACCGGGCGCGAGCGGATCAGGCTCGGCGAGCGGTATTACGGGGCGACGCCCGCGCAGCATCCGCCGGCCTCCGACGACGAGACGCCGCATGATTGATCCCGCCGTCCTATGCGCGGCACGCCGCGCGCCGCGCCACCGCAGCGAGGAGTCCGAACCATGCTGATACGCGATCCCATCCACGGCGACGTCGACCTGAGCGAGCGCGAAACCGCCGTGCTCGACCTGCCCGACATGCAGCGCCTGCGCGGCGTCAAGCAGCTCGGCACCGCGCACCTGGTCTATCCCGGCGCGCTGCATACGCGCTTCGATCATTCGGTCGGCGTGTGCGCGGTCGCGCACCGGATCGTCGGGCAGTTGGCCGCGTCGGGCGTCGCAGTGCCGCCGGCGCTGGAGGAGGCGATCGGCGTCGCCGCGCTGCTGCACGACGTCACGCACGTGCCGTTCGGCCATACGCTGGAAGACGAGCGCCGGCTGTTCGCGCGCCACGACAAAGGCTCGCGTCTCGCCGGGCTGTTCGCGGGCCGGCTCGGCGACGCGCTCGCCCGGCTCGATCTGCGCGAGCGCGTCGGCGGGCTGCTCGGCCTGCTCCCCGACGAGGGCGCGTCGGCCACGCCGCGCTGGGCGCGGGAGATCGTCTCGGGCACGATCGACGCCGACCTGCTCGACTACCTGCGCCGCGACAGTTTCTTCTCCGGTCTTTCGCATGCGTACGACGACCGGATCTTCCGCTGCTTCGCGGTGCACGACGATCGCCTGGCGATCCGGCTCGCCAAGCACGGCATGGACCGGCCCGATGCGCGCTCCGAGATCGTCGGCGTGCTGCGGCTGCGCTATTTCCTCACCGAACGGGTTTATTACCACCACACCAAGGTGGTCGCCGGCGCGATGATTTCGAAGGCGGTGGAGATCGCGCTCGATCACGGGGAACTGCATGAAGACGACCTGCTGCGGCTCGACGACTGGACGCTGCTGGAGCGGCTGACGCGCGGCAACGACGCCTCGGCATCGCTCGCGCGGCGCACGCTCGGGCGCGATCTGCTCAAGCGCGGCTATGTCGTGTCGGGCCGCAGCGTGCCGCTCGCGCTGCGCCGCGCGTGGGTGGCGCGCTATCACGTGTCGCGCGAGGGCCGGGCCGCCGCGGAGCGCCAGCTCGCGGCGACGCTCGGGCTGCCGTTCGAGGACGTCGTGCTGTACTGCCCGGCACTGACCGCGATGAAGGAGGCGGCGGTTGCGGTCGAGACGAGCCGCGGCATCGAGCACCTGAACGATCCCGGCGGCGCCGCGTTCGCCGAGATCAGCGCATTGCAGGACCGGTATGCCGAGTTGTGGCGCTTCTACGTGTTCGTGCCCGCGCAGGCGGCCGGGCGTGCCGCCGAGGCCGCCCGGGAGATGTTCGGCGTCCGCTGCGAGCATCAGTCGCGCTGAATCGGGATGCGCGCCGGTTCGGCGCCGCATCCGGCGCGACGAATGCGCGCCGGCACGCCGCCGGTTCGCCGTCTCGCGCCTTTCCATGACGGACGGCGCCGGGCGGCCTTAGTGCGCGCGGGCATAACCATGTGCGGATTTCTTCGTGGCGCGGGCGGCGCGGCACGGCGCACAATCGATCGCTCCATCGCCATCCAACACGGGGCCGAGCGCCGATGAGCCGAGATCTGCTGCTGCTTCTGGAACCGGGATTCACCGACCCGCAATATCCGGGCGAACGCTTCGTCTGTCCGGGCGGCGCGCCGATCGAGGGGCTGCTCGCGAGCGATCCGGCGAGACAGGCGGGCCTCGACGTGCGGCGCGTGCCGTTCGAGCGGCCGCGCGCGGCCGTGGTCGCCGCGCTCGATGCCGAGCATCAGGGTTTGCCGGCGCTCGTGTTCGGCGATGAACAGCCGGCGCCCGACGACGCGCTGACGCTCGGCGACACGCGCTACGTGACCGATACCCGGCGCATTCTCGATCTGCTCGCCGAACGGCACGGTTTCCCCAAAATCCACTGAACGGCGGCGCGACCCGATGCGCAACGAGCCGCCGCCGCGCCAGCTGCACCTGAACGTCAACATCCTGCACTCGGGTTTTCTGCCGTCGGCTTGGCGGGTACCGGGCGCGGACCCGCGCGCGTTCCTCGACGTCCGGCATTACGTGAACGTCGCGCGCATCGCCGAAGCGGCGAAGTTCGACGCGGTGTTCCTGGCCGACAACGCGTCGATCGCCGATCAGCTCGACTTCCGGCCGATCACCGCGCTCGAGCCGTCGATCCTGCTCGCGACGATCGCGGCGGCCACCGACCGGATCGGCCTGATCGGCACGGCATCGACCAGCTACAACGAACCCTACAATCTCGCGCGGCGCTTCGCGACGCTCGATCATGCGAGCAGCGGGCGGGCCGGCTGGAACGTCGTCACCACGGCGGATCTCGGCTCGGCGCGCAACTTCGGACTCGACGCCGTACCGGCGCACGCCGAGCGCTACGCGCGCGCGGCGGAGTGCGTCGACGTCGTGAAGGCGCTCTGGGACAGCTGGGACGACGACGCGTTCATCGGCGATCAGGCGCTCGGCCGCTTCGTCGATCCCGACAAGGTGCGGCCGGTCGCGCACCGGGGCGCGCACTTCAGCGTGCAGGGGCCGCTCAATCTGCCGCGTTCGCCGCAGGGGCATCCGGTGCTGGTGCAGGCGGGCGGGTCGGCCGACGGGCTGGCGCTGGCCGCGCGGCACGCGGAAGCGGTGTTCACCGCGTCGCCGTCGTTCGACGACGCGCTCGCGTATGCGCGCCGCCTGAAAGACGCGGCCGCCGCGCTCGGACGCGCGGCGCCGAAGGTGCTGCCGGGCCTGACGACCATCGTCGGCGCAACCGAGGCGCAAGCGCTGCGCCGGCGCGACGAGCTGGTCGATCTGATTCCGTGGCGCTACAGCGCGAACCGGCTCGCGGGCACGCTGGGCGTGCCGGCGGAACGGCTGGCGCCGGACGCGCCGCTGCCCGACGGGCTGGCGCTGCCGGCAGGCGGCAGCGGCAATCACACGTTCTTTCACGCCACGCTCGCGCAGGCGCGGCGGCACGGCTACACGGCTCGCGAGCTGGTGCGCGCGATGGCGGGCGGCACCGGCCATCGGGTGGTCGTCGGCACGCCGGAACAGATCGCCGACGATATCGCGCGCTGGTTCGACGCGGGCGCGGCCGACGGCTTCAACCTGATGCCGGACGTGCTGCCGGGCGGATTGCAGGACTTCGTCGACGGCGTCGTGCCGCTGCTGCGGCGGCGCGGGATTTTTCGCGCGGAGTACGCGGGCGCGACGCTGCGGGACCACCTCGGTCTCGCGCGGCCGGCAGGCCGGGGCGCGAATCCGGCGCGGGAATCGGCCTGATCCTGCGCGTTGCCGCATGGAGGAGGGCGAAGCGATGCGGATCGCGCCGCCGGCGGGGCACCGGGGCCGACAACGTCGGTTTGCCGGTTTGCCGTCGTGTCATGCCGCTGCGCTCAGTCCTGCCGCTTGAGCAGTTCGTGCGCCTGCACGATCTGCTCGGCCAGTTGATGAACCGGGATGCGTTTCTCCATCGCCTGCGAGCGGATCTGCTGATAGGCCTCGTCCTCGCTGATGCCGTGCGCCTGCATCAGCAGCGTCTTCGCTTCCTGCAGCGTGCGCACCGAGACGAGCCGTTGCTCCAGCTGCGAGATGCGCCGCCGGTAGTCTTCATCGCGGCGATGCTGGTGGCAGGCGAGCGCCATCGCGCTCAACAGCCCGAACGAGCGCACGGGCGTCGACAGCGCGCTTTCCGCGTCGATCCGCAGCAGCAGTTCGAGGATCGTCGGGCTTTCGTAGGTGGTGACCGCGATCAGCGGCGGCCGCGCGTCGTCCTCGAGCCACGGGATCGACAGGCTCAGCAGGTCCGGGCGGGCCGCGAGGATCACGAGATCGACGCTTTCCGGCAGCGCGGCGGGCGGCGGCCAGCGCTGCTCGGTCGGACAACCGATCCGCGACAGCTGCTCGACGATCAGCAGGCCGTTGTCGTCGTCCGGGTAATACACGATCACGCGCAGCGAACGCAGTTCGGCGAGCAGGCGCGGCGTCGAGCGGACGTGGGAGCGGGGGCGCATCGCGGCGGCTACCGTTTCACGTCGTCGAGCGCGTGCACCCGGTCGCCGAGCGAGTGGGTGACGAGATAGGGATCGGGATGCACGCGGCGCGTCGCTTCGCGCACGATCGTGAAATCGCCGCCGGCCGTTGCGCAGCCGATGCGCGGATACAGGCAGGTGTGCTGGGTGAGCCGGTCGATCTTGACGCGGCCCTGCGGCGCGTCGAACTCCGCATCGGCGAGCTGGGCGACCAGCTGGTCGCGCCGCTCGCTGCCCGCGCGCGCCAGCGCGTTCGCGAACAGATGCACCTGGAAGTACGCGGCCTCCCAAGGCGCCGACGCCACCGCGTCGGCGCCGAAGCGCGCCTTCAACTGCGCGATGCAGCGGTGATTGACCGGGTTGTCGATGCTCTGGAAGTAAGGCGACGACGTGAAGTGACCGGCCGCCGCCGCGCCCATCTGCCGCAACTCGATTTCCGAGGTCGTGAGGCTCGCGATCGGCGAGCGCCGCGCGTCGAGTCCCGCGTCCGCATAGGCGCGGTAGAACGCGGCGGTGCTGTCGCCGACCAGCGTGCTGAATACGAAGTCGGGCTGCTTCGCGCGGATATCGGCGATCACCGGGTCGAAGTCGCCGTCGGAGACGACGAGCGGCATGTAGACCTCGCCGAGGATCCGGCCGTCGGGCCGCTGCGTGACGAGGTCGATCATGATGCGGTTCGACTCGTACGGATAGATGTAGTCGGACCCGATCATGTAGACCCGCGCGCCGAACCGCGCGGTCATGAACTCGGCGAGCTGCACGCTGTTCTGGTTCGGCGCGGCGCCCGTATAGATCACGTTCGGCGAGAACTCGAAGCCTTCGTAGAGGGTCGGGTAGAACAGCAGCTTGTCCCATTTCTCGACGACCGGGATCAGCGCCTTGCGGCTGCTCGACATGTACGCGGCGAACAGCACGTTGACGCCGTCGGCCGCGATCAGCTCGTCCGCGAGCCGCGCGTAAGTGGCCGGATCGGAGCACGCGTCGCGCACCACCGGCACGATTTCGCGGCCGCCCGCGCCGCCCGCTTCGTTGATCTCGGCAATCGCCTGCAGCGTGCCGCGCAGCTGGCTCTGGCCGAGATGCGAGGTGCAGCCGCTTTGCGAAAACAGCACGCCTACTTTCACCGTCTCCATCTGATTCGTTCCTCGTGTCCTCGCGATCCCGATCGTGCCGGCTCAGCCGCTCAGGCGCGCGGCCAGCCGCGCGACCAGCGCGGGCAGCGGCGCGTCGTCGGCGGCGTGGCGGCAGTGCGCGCCCGTGTCGAGTATTGTAGACAGCCCCGGCGGGGCGCCAAAGGACAACCCGAGCAGCACGATGCCGCCGTGCCGCGCCCGCGCGGCCGCATGGCGCGCATCCTCGGCGAGATGGCGAGGATCGAAGACGTCGATGTCCGCTGCTTCGCCGTCGCCGATCAGCACCAGGTTCGCGCGCTCGCGCGGGGCCGCCCGGCGCAGCAGCGCGGCCGCGTGGCGCAGCGCGGCGCCCGTGCGGGTACCCAGGCCGCTGCCCGCCCCGAGCAGCGCGTCGCGTCGCGGGGCGTCGAACGGCTCGTCGAAATCCTTGAAGCGGGTGTAGTACACCCGATGCCGGCCGTTCGACGTGTAGCCGTGGATCGCCCAGCGGCGCCGCTGCCCTTCCAGCAGGTCGCCGAACAGGCAGGCCGCGCGCTTTTCCAGCGCGGCGACCTGCATCGCCGTCGACGCCGACAGATCGAGCAGGATCAGGACCGGCGCGGGCTGCTCGCGCGGCACGCGGCGGCGGAAGATGCGCGGGTCCGGCGCCGTCCGGGCGCGCCGGGCGACGCGCAGCGCGATCGTTGCGTCGAGGTCGAGCGTATCGCCGTCGAGCTGCGCGCCCGCGCGACGGGCCAGCGCATGCGCGCGGGCCGCCGGCGCGGCCGGGGCCGCGAGCCGGTCGGCGGCGATCGCGGCGGCAAGTGCCGCGTCGGGCGTCGCGGCGGGCGTGGGCCGCTCGAGCACCGTGGTCCAGCGGCGGCGCTCGCGCCGGGTCCGGACATGCCACTCCGGGTAGCGCGGCGCCGCGGTGTCGGGCGTCGGCGGATCGTAGGCGTCGCCGCCGTCCCGCGCGGCGTCGCCGGTCAGCGCGTCGAGCCACGGCGGCGCGGCGGGCTCGGTCGCGTCGACCGTGCGGGTCCATAGCCAAGCGTTGTCGTCGCGGTAGCGCAGCCACGTGCCGTCGTCGGGTTCGAAGCGCACGCGCATCTGGCCGAGATCGTTGGCGAGCACCGACGCGACCTGCCGCAGCGCGCGGTAGTCGCCGAGCGCGCCGAGCCGATCGCGAAACAGCGCCGCGCCCCTGTCGACCCAGGGGTTGCCGTCGCGGTAGGCCGGCTCGAACAGGGCCTTCGCGAGCCGCGCGCACAGGAGGTTGAAAGTCAGCCCGGTCCGGTCGATCGGCGCGTACGACGGCGCCCAGCCCGCGCGCAGGCCGGGCCACGCCGCGAGCAGCAGGGTTTCGGCGCGGGCATCCTCGACGAGGCCCGCGACGGCGAGCCCGATCGGCGTCAGCGCATCGGCGCTCGCATCGCACGGCGAATGCCGCCAGTGGGCGAGCGCGTGCGCGGCCGCGGCGAACTGTTCGGATTCCGTCAGCGCGGCGGGCAGCGCGAGCCGCGCGTCGCCCAGCGTCGCGCGCGGCCGCTCGCCGGGCGGCGCGAGGTCGACGCGCCGTCCGGCCATCCCGTGCAGGAAACGCCGGATCCGCGCCGCGCTCATTCGGCGAAATGCGCGGCGGCGAACGCCTGCAGCGCGGCGGCGCTGTCCGCGTCGTCGGTGGCGGCGGCGCTGATCGCGAGCCGGCACGCCGCGAGCGGCGAGAGTCCCGCCGCGATCAATTGCGCGGCCTGCACGACGAGGCGTGTCGACGCGCCTTCGTCGAGCCCGTCGTCCGCGAGCGTGCGGGTACGCTGCGCGATGTCGACGAGCCGCCGCGCGGTATCGCGCGCGACGCCGCTTTCGCGCACCACGATGTCGATCTCGTGCGCCGCGTCGCCGTAGCCGAAATCGATCGCGACGAACCGCTGCCGGGTCGACGGCTTGAGGCGCTTGTGTTCGCTCTGGTAGCCCGGGTTGTACGAGATCACCAGATGGAAATCCCGGTGCGCGCGGACCACTTCGCCGTTCCGCTCCAGCGGCAGCAGACGCCGTCCGTCGGTGAGCGGATGGATCACGACCGTCGCATCCGGCCGCGCCTCGACGATCTCGTCCAGATAGCAGATCGCGCCGTGCCGCGCGGCGAGCGTGAGCGGACCGTCCGCCCAGTAGGTACCGTCGCCGTCGAGCAGGTGGCGGCCGGTCAGGTCGGCGGCCGACGTATCCTCGTTGCACGCGACCTGGATCAGCGGCACGCCCATGCGCCACGCCATCGCTTCGACGAAACGGGTCTTGCCGCAGCCGGTCGGGCCTTTCAGCAGCAGCGGCAGGTGCCGGCTGCACGCCGCCTCGAACCAGCGGACTTCGTCGCCGCTCGGGCGGTAGTAGGGCTGCGCCGCGACGCGGTGCGGCGCGAGCGGATCGATGTCGGCGCGCGGCGCGGGCGCCGTCATCACCATTTCCCCGTCAGCATCAGCATGCCGGGCACCCAGCAGGTGCCGACGCCGATCGCGATCGTGTACGCGGGCAGGATGCGCACCGGGCGCTGGAGGCCGAGCGAGACGAAGAACAGGAACCACAGGCTTGCCCACAGCACCCACATCACGCTGAAGCGCACGTCGTGCGCGAGCGCCGCGTAGACGAGCGCGCTCAGCGCGACGAACAGGCAGTACCAGCCGAGCCCCGCGCCCTTGAGGCCGAGCCACTGGACGGCGGCCAGATAGAGGTAGGTGAACGAGAACAGCAGGCCGCCCGCGCTCGCGAAGTACTGCGCCGGCGCGCTCGCGTGAGCGAGGCCGCCGAGGTTGAGGATCAGCGTGAGCAGGCCGACCAGCAGGTTGATCGCGGCCGCGTCGCGGGACTCGATGCGGCCGGTGAGCGCGACGCCGTTGACGACCAGCACCGCGCCGATGAAAAACAGTGAGACGCCCAGCATGGCGTGTCCTCCGGCAGAGCGTGAAGGGGCCGCCGACGCGCGGCCGGCGGCGGAGCGAGGCGCGCTTCAGCGATGCGCGGGCGTTTCCGCCGGAATGCCCTCGATCGGGCATTCCGGGGTGCCGGGCGCCGCGCGGGTGATGTTCTCGACCAT
Source organism: Burkholderia alba (assembly GCF_034721475.1). Classification (NCBI taxonomy): domain Bacteria; kingdom Pseudomonadati; phylum Pseudomonadota; class Betaproteobacteria; order Burkholderiales; family Burkholderiaceae; genus Burkholderia; species Burkholderia alba. The sequence continues at coordinate 24,713 of NZ_JAWJWL010000010.1, forward strand.
CTTGCGCGCGCCTTCCGGATCGTTCACCCACTTGCCGTAGAACTCGAACGGGCAGGCCGCGACGCCGTCGGGCGATTCGCCCGACCCGATCCGGCCGGTGTAGCCGCGATGCAGCAGCTTGTACAGGTGGTTCTGCGACTGCATGTTGCGGCGCGCGTCGCGGATCAGGCTCACCGACAGCTCCGCGTACTGCACGCCGTTTTCCTCCTCGCCGCATTCGCCGAGCGTGCGGCCGTCGAAGCCGACGATCGCCGAGTGGCCGAAGTACGAGTACACGCCGTCGAAGCCGGAAGCGTTCGCGACCGCCACGTAGCAGTTGTTCATGAACGCCATCGCCTTCGATACCAGCACCTGCTGGTCTTTCGCCGGGTACATGTAGCCCTGGCAGCGCACCACCAGCTCCGCGCCGCGCATCACGCAATCGCGCCAGATCTCCGGGTAGTTGCCGTCGTCGCAGATGATCAGGCTGATCTTGAGGCCCTTCGGCCCGTCGGCGACATACGTGCAGTCGCCCGGATACCAGCCCTCGATCGGCACCCACGGCATGATCTTGCGGTACTTCTGCACGATATCGCCGTGGTTGTTGATCAGGACGAGCGTGTTGTACGGCGCCTTGTCCGGATGGTCCTCGTGGCGCTCGCCCGTCAGCGAGAACACGCCCCACACGTTGGCCTTGCGGCACGCGGCCGAGAAGATCTCGGTTTCCTCGCCGGGAATCGTCGACGCGGTGTCGTACATTTCCTGCGCGTCGTACATGATGCCGTGCGTCGAATATTCCGGGAACACGATCAGGTCCATGCCCGGCAGGCCGCGCTTGATGCCGGCCACGCGCTCGGCGATCTCGCGGGCGTTCGCGATCACGTCGGCGCGCGTGTGCAGGCGCGGCATCTTGTACTGGACGACCGCGACGCCGACGCTGTCGTTGCTGCTGGAAATATCGCCATGACGCATGCTGCTCTCCTGGTGGGTGAAGCCGTGCCGTTTTCGGCGGACAAAAAAAAGCCCTTGCCTCGACTAGCGAGGCAAGGGCTTCTTTGCCGTATCTCGTTTCTCCGACAACGCTGTCGGATAACGCGGGGAATTCGTCGGTACCGGCCGCCTGGGCAGCCATCGATGCGGGCGCGGGCCCGGCATCGCGCAAGGCGGCGACGTCTTTGTCTGCCGTATTGCTCGACGCACTCTAAGCAATCTTTTTTTCGGATGCAACACCGCGTATACCCCGCCGCAAGGGGCGCGATCCGGGCGTGCGGCGCCGATGGCGCGCGTGCGCCGCTTTTCGTCGTTTCTTCGGACGGCGGAATGCGCGCGATCCGGCTATAACGGTACACAAGACCGGACAGGGAGACGAAGCCCGATGAAATGGCTGCTCGCAGGACTCGCCGTGGCGGCGCTCGGATTATCGCTGGCGCGGCTCGCCGGCGCCGATGCCGCGACGCTCGCGCAACTGGCCGGCTACGCGGCGACGGTCGCGATCGGCGCGCTCGTCGGGCTGCTCACGCTTCGGCGGCGCAAGCCGGGCGATCGCGACGGCGGCCGCTGAGCGCGCGAGCGCCGCGCCGCCCGCCGTGCGCCGTGCCGCGCGCGGGATGCGGCGGTATCATTGCGCCCATCCGAACCAACCGGCGCGGCCCGGTGCCGAGCCGACCAAGGACTTTCCGTGAGTGTGCACAAGATCATCTATGACACCGATCCGGGCGTCGACGACGCGATGGCGCTCGTCTTCCAGGCGCGCCACCCGGACATCGAACTGCTCGGCGTGACGAGCGTGTTCGGCAACGCGACCGTCGACACGACGACGCGCAACGCGCTGTACCTGACCGGCCGCTTCGCGCCCGGCGTGCCGGTCGCGCGCGGGGCCGCCGCGCCGCTGCGCCGGGCGCCGCCCGAGCCGCTCGGCTGGATCCACGGCGACAACGGCCTCGGCAACATCGAAGCCGGCGCGCTGGACGCGCTCGATGCGGCGCGCCATCCCGGGCTCGACGCGCGGCCGGCGCACCGTTTCATCATCGACACGGTGCGCGCGCATCCGCATCAGGTCACGCTGGTCGCGGTCGGGCCGCTGACCAATCTGGCGCACGCGCTCGCCGAGGATCCCGAGATCGCGACGCTCGTGAAGCAGGTCGTGATCATGGGCGGCGCGTTCGGCACCGGCGGCGTGCTCGGCAACGTGACGCCCGCCGCCGAAGCGAACATCCACGGCGATCCCGACGCGGCCGACCAGGTGCTGTCGGCGGCGTGGCCGCTCGCGGTCGTCGGGCTCGACGTCACGCAGAACACCGTCATGACGACCGCCTATCTCGCCGCGCTGCGCGACGACGCGGGCGAGGCCGGGCGCTTCGTGTGGGACGTGTCGCGCCACTACGAGGCGTTTCATCTGGCCAGCGCGGGGCTGGCGGGCATCTACGTGCACGATTCGTCGGCGGTCGCCTACGTGGTCGCGCCGCAGCTGTACACGACGCGCTCCGGCCCGGTGCGGGTGCTGACGACGGGGATCGCCGTCGGCCAGACGATCCAGAAGCCGGTGGCGATGGGCGTGCCCGCGCCCGACTGGGACGGTCGACCGTCGCGCGATGTCTGCGTGGGCGTCGATGCGCACGGGATGCTCGAACTGTATCGGCGCACGCTGATCGGTTGAGGGCGAGCGGGGCGCGGATCGGCATCCGACGAGGCCGAGGTGGCGTGACGGGATGAGGTTCGCCGCGCCCGTCCGCTTTCGCCGATCCGTCGGCCCCGGGCGCTGCAGAGAGGGGCGGGCAAGGACTTGCCGGCAGGCATGCCATTCGCCCCGGAACGCAGGCGTGCGGCTCGCCACGGCCCTGCATTCAGGCGGGGGCGCGCAACGAGGCGGGATGACGAGGCGGACACCGCCGCGCGCCCCGATTCGCCGCCGTCGCGGGTCTCCGGCGCAACTGATGCCGATTATCCGTTGTTGCGTCATGCGATTCGAGTGATCGCGGCGCTTCGCTGCCGATTTTTCCAGACGGCGAATACGCTCGTGTAAAGTTTTCGCGGCGACAGCCGTTATTCGAAAACATCGAATTTCAATGGGGAGAATCCATGGCGGTCAATCAACCGGGCAACGGACCGGAATCCGGCGCGCCGACGCGTCAATCGGCGGAATTCGCACTGAAAGTAAGAAGTCTGATCGTTCTCTCTATTTCGTTGCTGGTGATGTTCGGAATCATTTCCTGCTACATTCCGATCGGCAGCAAACTGGGCTATTTTCTGAGCGGGGCGATCGCGATAGCGATCGCGGGTAGCCTGAGATTTCTCCAGATACGGTATCCCGGCCGATTCGTATTCACCGATCTCCGTACCCGCGCGCTCGCGTGGCGCGACAGCCTGGAGCGTCATCAGCAGTTCTATCTCAACATCGCGCTGTGCATTCCTTTCCTGGCCTACACCTACGTGCTGGACGAGAAATGGATGTTCGTGCAGGTGTTCCAGCTGTTCGTCATCTATTGCGTGATCGTTGCCGCGAACGACATCATCAGAATTTATGTCGCGCTGTCGAATACGCTGGTTGGAAAAGGGTTGATCGCATTGGGTTTCGCCGTCGGCTCCAATTTTGCGTTCTGTTTTTCCGGATGGATCATCGGCGAGATGACGCACGTTGCGCCATCCACGTTCCCGCATACGCTGTCGTTTCTGGCAATCGTCGCCATTCCCTTTCTATTTCTTATCGCGGGTGCGATTTACTTGCCTTTTGTCGTACTCTCGGTTCCCTTCATCTGGCTCGCATCCGATCTGGAAAAGCGTTCGCCGGGACTGATGAAATGGATTTTCGCGCGGAAATTCGAGAAGCCGGCGCGTCGCTATGTCATTGCCACGCTGCTGTTTCAGGCATTCTTCTATTCTTTCGTCGCCGCCATGCTGCCGAAGATGATCTTCTCGTCGATGAGCCGGCATGGCGAGGCGATCGAATCGACCATCGCGGGCTCGATCTACGCATTCGACATGTATCCGGGCACGGCGTGCGGGGGCGAGCCTGGATATCGCGTTGCCGGGCTGGGCGACGAAAACTACATGCTCGCGAGAAAAACGCCGCTTGGCGTGGTGTTCGACAAGCCGAAAAAGTGCACGCTTTGATCGCGGCGGCGAACCGGGCGGCCATCGTGCGGGTTGGCCGCCGGTCCATGCCTGTCTTGTTGCGGCCGTCACCCGCGCATGGCGAGGCCGGCCTACGCGAACCACCGGTTCAACCGCGCCCAGGCCGCGAACAGGTCCGGCCACGCCCGCACTTCGCTGTCCGCCGCCCCGAGCCCCCAGCCGTGGCCGCCGCGCTGGAACACATGCAGTTCCGCCGGCACCCGTGCGCCGCGCATCGCGTGCAGCATCAGCAGACTGTTGTCGATGGGCGAGACGGGATCGTCCAGCGCCTGCGCGAGAAACACGGGCGGCGTGCCCGTATCGACTTGCAGGTTGACCGACAGCGCGGCGCTGTCCGCTTCGGCCGGATGCGCGCCGACGATGTGCAGCCGCGTGCGGGTATGGTCGAACGGGGGCATCAGCGTCAGCACCGGATAGATCAGGCCGGCCAGGTCGGGGCGGGCGGATTCGCGGTCGTCGGCGTCGACGGGCGCGTAGCGCGCCGCGTCCGGCGCGACGGCGGTCATGCCCGCGAGATGCCCGCCCGCCGAAAAACCGAGCACGGCGATCCGCCCGGCATCGAGCCGCTCGCGGCGCGCCCGCGCACGGATCACCCGCATCGCGCGCTGGCCGTCCTGCAGCGGCGCGAGCCGCGACCAGCCCTGTTCGGGCAGCCGATACACCAGTTCGAACGCGGTGACGCCGAGCGATCTCAGCCACTGGCACGCCGGCGTGCTCTCGTTGCCCAGCTCGATATGGTCGTAGCCGCCGCCCGCGATCACGAGCGCCGCGCTGCCGTTCGGCCGCTCGGGCCGGTAGACGGCGAGCCGCGGCCGCATCACGTGCGACACGCTGCCGTGCTTGCCGCGCTGCTCGCCCTCCGGCCCGCCGTCAGGCGACGGATCGGGCGGGGCCGCCGGCCACAGGTCGATCGTCTCGTCGGCCGGACCGGACGAGGGCGCTGCCCGCCATGCGCCGGGGCCGGCATCCTCCGCCCGCGCGGCGGGCATGAGCGCGGCCAGCCCGCCCGCCAGCGCCGCGCCGATCAGATTGCGCCGAGTGTCGTTCATGGTCTCGCTCCGTCTCGTCGATTCGATCGCGCTATTTAACGCGTATCGAGGGCGTATGTAAAATATATGGATTATTGGATTTTCATATCGATTGAATATGAACGAGATCGTCGACCTTCGCCTGCTGCGCTATTTCGTGGCGGTGGCGGAAGAGCGCAGCGTGACGCGGGCCGCGCAGCGGCTCGGCATCGCGCAGCCGCCGCTCAGCCAGCAGATCCGGGTGCTCGAAACCCGGCTCGGCGTGCGGCTGTTCGACCGCCAGCCGACCGGCGTCGCGCCGACGGCCGCGGGCGTCGCGTTGCTGGAGCGCGCCCGCAAGCTGCTCGACGGCGCCGATGCGTTGGTGCCCCACGTCCGGCAGGCGGCGCGCGGCCGGCACCGGGCGCTGCGGGTCGGGCTCACGACCTCGGCCGCGCTGCACGAGTCGTCGTCGGCGGTGCTGCGGCGCTGTCTCGCCCGGCACGACGATCTCAGTGTCGAACTGCATGACGGCAGTGCGCAGGATCTGACCGAGCGGCTCGGCGGCGGCGAACTGGATCTCGTGATGCTGAGGGTACCGGTGCTGCGCGCGAACGATGTCGAAGCGCTCGTCGTGGATGACGAGCCGGTATGGCTCGCGCTGCCCGCCGGGCATCCGCTTGCCGCCGCCGCGAGCGCGGCGCCGCGCCGGCGTCGCGCACCGACGCTGGACGTGCTGCGCGACGAGGATTTCATTCTGGTGCGGCGGCCCGGGCAGGGCGGCATCTATGAGCAACTGCTGGGCGCCTGCCGGCACGCCGGTTTCGAGCCGCGCGTCGCGGCCGAGGTGACGCGGATGCTGACCTGCCTGAACCTGGTGGCGGCGGGCGCGGGGGTGTCGGTCGTGCCCGCATCGATGCGCAGCGTGCTGGCGGGGCGGGTCGACTATCTGCCCTGCGCGCAGCTCGACGCGATTCGCGCGCCGCTCACGCTGCTGCATCGCGGCCGCCACAACGGCACGGCGGCGCGGGATGCGCTCGAGGCGGCGCGGGGCTACGTCGACGAACGCCGGCGCTGAGGGCGCCGATGCCGCCCGCGTGCCGTGCCGCGCCCGTTCAGTACGCGGCGGCGGCGGCCTGTCCGTCCGTGACGATCGCGACGCCCGAACTGGTGCCGAGCCGCGTCGCGCCCGCTTCGATCATCGCCAGCGCGGCGGCGCGGTCGCGCACGCCGCCCGATGCCTTCACGCCGAGCGCCGGGCCGACCGTCCTGCGCATCAGCGCGACGTCCTCGAGCGTCGCGCCGCCGTGGCCGAAGCCCGTCGAGGTTTTCACGAACGCCACGCCGAGCTCGCGGCAGATCTCGCATACGCGCACCTTCTCGTCGTCGGTCAGCAGGCCGGTTTCGAGGATGACCTTGAGCGGCACGGCGCCGCACGCCGCGTGGACCGCCGCGATATCCGCCTTCACGTCGTCGAGCCGGCCGCTCTTCAGCGCGCCGAGATTGACGACCATGTCGATCTCGCCCGCGCCGGCCGCGATCGCCGCCGACGCCTCGAACGCCTTCGACGCGCTCAGGCCCGCGCCGAGCGGAAAGCCGATCACCGAGCAGACCTTGACGCCCGTGCCCGCCAGCGCGGCGGCCGCGAGCGGCACGTTAGCGGAATTGACGCACACCGAGTAGAAGCGATACGCCGCCGCCTGGCCGCACAGCGCGCGGAGCTGCGTGTCGCTGGCGTCGGGCGCGAGCAGCGTGTGATCGATGAACTGGGCGAGTTGCGCGTTGGTGTAAGGCATGACAAAGACTCCGTAGTGCTGTGTGACGGACCGGCTCACACGAAAGTTGATGTTTTAACATCGGTTTGTTACTAATAGAGCATGCGGCGCCGGATGGGGAGACCTGCCCGGCGCGCGGAATACAGCGGAAGGACGGAGCATGGAAACCAAGAAGGGCGAGCGGATCAAGGCGCTGATGAACGTGCTGCAAGGGCAGAACGCGATTCATCTGCGCGAGGTGGCGGAACTGTTCGACGTGTCGGAAATGACGATCCGGCGCGATCTCACGGACAATCCGCACGGGCTGAGCCTGGTCGGCGGCTACATCACGCGCAATTTCGCCGCGCAGCGCAGCGACATCGGCGAATACCTGATCAGCGCCGAAAACAACCGGCAGATCGAGGAGAAGCGCAAGATCGGCAAACTCGCCGCGCAATTCGTGAAGACCGGCGACACGGTGTTTCTCGATTGCGGATCGACCACGCCGTTCGTCGTCGATTTCATTCCCGACGAACTGGAGTTCACCGCCGTCTGCAATTCGCTGAACGTGTTCGTGAAGCTGCAGCAGAAGCCGCACTGCGACGTGATCCTGTGCGGCGGCACCTATCACCGCAAGAACATGGTGTTCGAGTCGAGCGCGGAAGCCGGCATGCTCGACACGGTGCGCGTGTCGAAGGCGTTCATTTCGGCGGCGGGCGTGAGCGACCGGTGCGGCGTGACCTGCTTCAACTTCCACGAAGTCGACGTGAAGAAGAAGGTCATGCAGCGTTCGCAGAACAAGTTCCTGCTGGTCGACCATACCAAGTTCGACGAAGTGCGGCCGGCGTACTTCGCCGAGCTGGCTGACTTCAACTTCATCCTCTCCGATCATCAGCTCAACCGGAAGTACGAAACCCTGATCCGCGAACGCGGCATCGCGCTCGTGATCTGACCGCGGCCGGCGCGCGTCGGCTGCCCGGGGCGCCGGTGCGGCAGCGCGGCCCCGCGCCGCGCGGGGGGCGCGCTCGACGGGCCGATCCGGTGCGGCGGGCCATCCGCTCATGCGCCCGACGTGTTCCGCGCATCGGGGTAGGCCGGCTTCGACGGCGTGCCGGGCAGCGCGGCGGGCAGATGCCGCAGGCAGAAAAAGCCGTAATAGACGATCACGACGAAGCACAGCAGCGGCACGACGAACGCGAGCTGCATGTTGCCGCCCGTGTGATCCGAGATCAGCCCCTGCAGCAGCGGCACGACCGCGCCGCCGACGATGCTCATCACGAGGATCGATCCCGCATACTCGGTATCCTTGCCGAGACCGTCGATCGTGAGCCCGTAGATGGTCGGCCAGCACGGGCCGAGGAACACGCTGACCCCGACCGCCGCGTAGACGGCCGTGATGTCGTGCACGCCGACCGTGTACGCGAGCAGCGCGATGCACAGCAGGCCGTAGACGATCAGCACCTTCGCCGGACCGACGCGCTTCATCACGAGCGTGGCGATGAGCTTGCCCACGAAGAACGCGAAGAAGGTGACGAGCAGGTAGCGGGACGCGCCGCGCTCGTTCAGCCCGCCGATCTGCATCGCGAGCCGGATCGTGAAGCTCCACACGCCGACCTGCGCGCCGACGTACAGGAATTGCGCGACGATCCCCGCGACGAAACGCCGGTTGCCGAACAGCCGCGCGAGCGTGCCCTTGGGGTCGATCCGCTGCGCGGGGCCGTCCGCGCCGTTGCCCTTGCAGGCCGGGTACGGCGTCAGCGCGAACACGACGAACACCGCCACCAGCACGACGACGATCCATTTGTACGGTTCGAGCGTCGCCTGGATCATCGCGAGCTGATGCGCGTGCGCTTCGGCCGCCGACATTCGCGCGAGCTGCGCGTGCGATGCGTCGCCTTCGCGGAAGATCAGGAAGCTGCCCATGTAGACGCCCGCCATCGCGCCGAACGGGTAGAACGTCTGCGAGATGTTGAGCCGCCGCGTGCTGGTCTCGCGCGGTCCCATCAGCGTCGAATAGGAGTTCGACGCGGTCTCGAGAAACGACAGGCCCGCCGCGATCACGAACAGCGCGACGAGAAACATCCCGTATTTCGCCATCGACGCCGCCGGAAAGAACAGCAGGCAGCCGATCGTGTAGAAGCACAGGCCGATCAGAATGGTGGTCTTGTAGCTGAACTTCTTGACGACCGTCGCGGCCGGAATCGCGAGGAAGAAGTAGCCGAGATAGAACGCCGACTGCACGAACGCCGACTCGAAATCCGACAGGAAAAAGGCTTTCTTGAACTGCGCGATCAGCACGTCGTTCAGGTTCGCGGCCGTGCCCCACAGCGCGAACAGGCAGCAGAGCAGCGTGAATGCGAAAAGCGGGGTGCGGTTCAGGTAATACCCGTCCGGCGTCTGTACGATCCTGGCCTGGCTCATGCTGTCTCCTTCCCGGTTGTCTCGTGAAGCGAAAGCGGCGCGCGTCGTCAGAAGGCGACGTCCCGCAGGAAGCGTTTGAAGGTGCCGGCGTCCGCGTAGGACTTCTGCGTGCCGAGGCCCGTCACCGAATGCGCGGCGTAGGCGCACGCGTAGCGCATCGCCCGCGCGACGTTGCGCGTTTCCGTGTAGTAGTGCGCGAAGCAGCCGATGTACGCGTCGCCCGCGCCGGTGGTGTCGCGGGCGTCGACCGCGAAGCCCGGCACGTAGCGCGCGCTGTGCGCGGATACCCACAGCGAGCCGCGCGCGCCGAGGGTCACGATCACGTTGCGCAGGCCGCGCTCGACGAGCGAGACGGCCGCGCGCTCGATCGCTTCCAGCGAATCGGTGGGCCTGCCGGTCACGATCGCGAGCTCGGTCTCGTTCGGCACGAAGAATTCGGCCTGCGCGACCCGCGCGAGATCGAGCTCGCGCACGGCCGGCGCGGGATTCAGCAGGACCGGGATGCCGCGCGCGGCCGCGAAGTCGAGCGCGTAGTAGACGGTGTCCAGTTCCACCTCGAGCTGCAGCACGATCAGGCTGCAGGCCTCGATCCGTGCCGCGGCCGCGTCGATGTCCGCCGGCAGCAGGTGGCGGTTCGCGCCCTTGACGATCAGGATGCTGTTGCTCGAATCCGGCTCGACGAAGATCGGCGCGACGCCGCTCGGCACGCCGGGCACCCGGCGCACGTGCTCGGTGTCGATCCCGACGCTCGCGAAATTGCGCAGCGTGTTGTCGGCGAACAGGTCGTCGCCCACCTTGGTGACCATCACCACCTGCGCGCCGAGCTTCGACGCCGCGACCGCCTGATTGGCCCCCTTGCCGCCGCAGCCGATCTCGAAACCCGGCGCCTCGAGCGTTTCCCCCCGGGTCGGCATCCGGGTGACGTAGGTCACCAGGTCGACCATGTTGCTGCCGATGACGGCGATCTTTCCCATCTTGCTGTCTTCCTCACATGTCGTACCGGCTGGCCGGTTGCTTCTCGTGTGTGAATATAATCACATAAAATGTTTAAATTCAATCTTTTCGTGTGATGCCCGCGTCATCCGGCCCGGGGGCGGGGAAGGCGCGCTGGTGGCGCGGGCGGTGCTTTTGCTATCATCGCGACTGTATAAACGTACAGTGATCGCCGATCCGTGCCGCCCGACCCGTCGCTTCCGCCCGCGTTCTATTACCTGTCGAATTTCGAGCGTGCGCTCGAGTGGATCGGCGCGCGCTACGGCGACGTGCTCGACGCCGGCGAGCACGCGTTCCTGTACGCGTTCGCGGCGCTGCCGCGACCGTCGCGCGCGCTGCTGGTGCGGATGCTGATGCGCAAGGGGCCGCTGTTTCGCGAGAGCAAGCTGGTCTACGACGAAATCGGCCCGACCCGGCTCGCGGCCGCCGCGCTCGTCGAGCTGGGCTGGGTCGATCCCGCGCCCGCGCTGTCGCTCGACCAGCTGTTCGCGCTGTCGACCCGGGCGGAACTGGCGCGGCGTTTCGCGTCGCCGCCGCCCGGCGGCGCGGCGGCGCGCAAGGGCGATCTGCTCGAATGGCTGCGCGGCGCGCATGACGGCGCTCATCCGTTCGCGCACTGGCAGCCGGCGCTGGACGATCGCGTGCTGGAGGTGACGGTCGGCCCGCTGTGCGACCGGCTGCGGCTGATGTTCTTCGGCAATCTCCACCAGGATTGGTCGGAGTTCGTGCTGGCGGATCTCGGCGTGTTCCAGTACGAGCAGGTTCCGTTCGCGCCGTCGTCGCGCGCGTTCCAGCAGCGCGCGGACGTCGATGCGTATCTCGCGCTGGACGGCTGCCGCGAAGCGCTCGGCGCGTGGCCGGACGACACGCCGCTCGACGCGCTGGCCGAGCACGCCGGCGCGCTCGACTGCGGCAATGCGTGGCTCGCGCAGCGGCGCGCGAAGCTGCTGTTCCAGATCGGCCAGGCCGGCGAGCGGCGCGCCGAATGGGACGGGGCGCTGGCCGCCTACGCGCGCAGCGGCTGGCCCGGCAGCCGGCACCGGCGGGTGCGGGTGCTCGAGCGCAGCGGCCGCGGCGGCGACGCGCTCGCGCTGGCCGAGCAGGCTGCCCGGCAGCCGGAAAGCGAGGAAGAGCAGCAGCGCATCGCCCGGATGCTGCCGCGGCTGCGGCGCCGCGAAGGGCGGGAGACGGCGCGGGCGGCGCGCGCCAGCCCGATTCCGCGCGGCGTGCTCGCAATCGCTCCGCCGGACCCGCCGGTCAGTGTCGAGACGGCGGTGCGCGATCACCTGACCCGGCATGACGCGCCGGTTCATTACGTCGAGAACACGCTGATCAATTCGCTGTTCGGCCTGCTATGCTGGGAGCCGGTGTTCGCGGCGCTGCCGGGCGCGTTCTTCCACCCGTTCCAGCGCGGCCCGGCCGATCTGCACGCGCCGGATTTCCGGCAGCGCCGCGCCGCGCGATTCGATGCCTGTCTCGCGCAGCTCGACAGCGGGCAGTATCGCGACACGATTCTTCGCCACGCTGCGTCGAAGGCCGGCCTGCAATCGCCGTTCGTGTTCTGGGGCGCGCTGGACGACGCGCTGCTCGGGCAGGCGCTCGACTGCCTGCCCGCCGCGCATCTGCGGCTGTGGTTCGAGCGGCTGCTGCAGGATATTCGCGGCAACCGGTCGGGTTTGCCGGACCTGGTGCGTTTCTGGCCCGCCGAGCGGCGCTACGAGTTGATCGAGGTGAAGGGCCCGGGCGACCGCCTGCAGGACAACCAGATTCGCTGGCTGACCTATTGCGTCGCGCACGGCATGCCGGTGCGCGTGCTCGACGTGCAGTGGACGGACGCGGCGCCGTCCGCCGGCGCGCACGATGCGGGGGCGGCCGCATGAGCTATGTCGTCGCGGTCCGCGCGATGTGCGAATTCACCGCGCGCGGCGGCGATCTCGATCTGCGCTTCACGCCCGCGCCGAGCGCGCAGGAAGGTATCGCCGGGCACGGCATGGTGACCTCGCGCCGCAGCGACGGCTACGAGAAGGAGGTGTCGTTGACGGGCGTGTACCGCGATCTCACGGTGCGCGGGCGCGCGGACGGCTACGATCCCGCGCTGAACCGGCTCGAAGAGATCAAGACCTACCGCGGCGCGCTCGACCGGATGCCGGCGAACCACCGCGCGCTGCATTGGGCGCAGGCCCGCGTCTACGGCCATCTGCTGTGCCGGGCGCGCGGACTGGTCGAATTGACGGTGGCGCTCGTGTACTTCGATATCGCGACGCATACGGAAACCGTGCTGACCGAAGCGCATACCGCCGCGTCGCTCGAAGCGTTCTTCGTCGAGCAGTGCGAGCGCTTCGCCGAGTGGGCGGCGCGCGAGACCGCGCACCGCGCCGCGCGCAACGCGGCGCTGCTGGCACTGCCGTTTCCGCACGGCCGGTTCCGCAGCGGGCAGCGCGAACTGGCGGTCGCCGTCTACCGGGCCGCGCGCGACGGCCGTTGCCTGATCGCGCAGGCGCCGACCGGCATCGGCAAGACGCTCGGCACGCTTTTTCCGATGCTGAAGGCGTGTGCGGAAGATCGGATCGATCGGGTGTTCTTCCTGACCGCGAAAACCCCCGGCCGCGCGCTCGCGCTGGATGCGCTCGATACGCTGCGCGGGTCCGCCGCCGCGCTGCCGCTGCGCACGCTCGAACTCGTGGCGCGCGACAAGGCCTGCGAGCATCCGGACAAGGCGTGCCACGGCGAATCGTGCCCGCTCGCCCAGGGGTTTTACGACCGGCTGGCCGCCGCGCGCCGCGCCGCGCTCGACGCCGCCCGGCTCGATCGCGCGGCGGTGCGGGCCGCCGCGCTCGCGCACGCGGTCTGTCCGTACTATCTCGCGCAGGAGCTGGCGCGCTGGTGCGACGTCGTGATCGGCGACTACAACTATTACTACGACAGCAGCGCGCTGCTGCACGGCCTCGCGCAGCAGAACGCGTGGCGGGCCGGCGTGCTGGTCGACGAGGCACACAACCTGCTCGACCGCGCGCGCAAGATGTACAGCGCGGCGCTCGATCAGTTCGCGCTCGCCGGCGCGCGCAAGCTGGCGAGCGCGCCGCTGGACAAGCCCCTCGAACGCCTCAATCGCGAATGGAACGCGCTGAACCGCGCGCAGGAGCGTCCGTACGAGGTTCATCCGGGCGTGCCGCCGCGCGTGCTGTCCGCCGCGCAGAACCTGATCGGCAAGGTGACCGAGCAGCTGTCGGACGCGCCGCTGTCGATCGACGACACCGTGCTGCGCTTCTGTTTCGACGCGATGCATTTCGTCGCGCTCGCCGAGCAGTTCGATACGCACTCGATCTTTGACGCGACCCGGGCGGAGGCGGGCGGGGCGCGCGTGCCGGGACGCGCCGGCAAGACACCGTCGACGCTGTGCGTGCGCAACGTCGTGCCGGCGGATTTCCTCGCGCCGCGGCATGCGGCCGCGCACGCGACGGTGATGTTCTCCGGCACGCTGAGCCCGTTCCGCTTCTACCGCGACACGCTCGGCCTGCCGGACGACACCGGCTGGATCGATGTCGAGGGGCCGTTCCGCGCGGAGCAGCTGACCGTCAAGGTGGCGGCGCACGTGTCGACGCGCTGGCGCGACCGCGACCGGTCGCTGGAGCCGATCGTCGAGCTGATCGCGGCGCAGTATGCGGCCCGGCCCGGCAACTACCTGGGGTTTCTGAGCAGCTTCGACTATCTGCAGCAGGTGGTGGCGCGATTGCGCGCGCGTCATCCGGCGCTGCCGGTGTGGACGCAGGAGCCGGGCATGGACGAAGCCGCGCGCGACGCGTTTCTCGCGCGCTTCGAGGGCGCCGGGCAGGGGATCGGTTTCGCGGTACTGGGCGGCGCGTTCGCGGAGGGGATCGATCTGGTGGGCGACAAGCTGATCGGCGCGTTCATCGCGACGCTGGGTTTGCCGCAGATGAACGACGTCAACGAGCAGATGCGGCGCGCGATGGACGCGCGTTTCGGCAACGGCTACGACTACATGTATCTGTTTCCCGGGCTGCAGAAGGTGGTGCAGGCGGCAGGCCGGGTGATCCGCACCGAGCGCGACGAAGGCGTCGTGCATCTGATCGACGACCGCTACCGGTCGCGCGACGTGCAGCGGCTGCTGCCGACATGGTGGCGCGTCACCTGAGCGTCAGGCGGCGCCGGGGAGCGGTCCGGCGTGGCGCGTGAGAACGGAGCGGCACCGCTCCGTTCCGCTTACCGGCCCCGCATCGGGAGCGGGCCGCTCAATGAACCCAGTGGCACGTGCGGTGATGATGGTGATCGAAGTGGCACACCTTGTGGGGGTGCGCCTCGGCCACCGGTACGAGCAGCGCGAACGAGACAGCCGCGACCAGGGTCGACATCAGCAGTGCTTTCATGTTTTCTTATCCTTGAGTAGAGAACGTATCGTGAGGGGGCGAACCGTTACCATTGCGGGTGCTGCGATTCCCATTCGCGGCGTTCCCAGTAACGGTGTCCATCCCAGTAGCGGTCGCCGTGCCAGCCCACCGTGACTTCGGGGCCCGGCGCATACGCGATGCATCCGCTGAGCATCACGCTCGAGAGCGCGCTGAGCACCAGTGCGAACAACATCATCTTTTTCATTTCACCTCCCTATTGAACCGGCGACCCGATCATACGAACGACTGCCATTTCAGATGTAAGAAGTTGCTACGCTTGATGACACGGCGGCACGCCGCCATTCGGCGAATCGTAAAGAATCCGAAAGAAACAAAAGAAAGGGGCATCCGCGGCGATGAGCGCGGACGCGCGCCGCGCGATGCATGCGTCGCGCGCGGACCGTGCGCCGTGGCCGGTGACTACAGCGTAGGCGGCGCGATATCAACATGCAAACCCGTTGCGGCGCGTATCCGGCGGGCCATGGGTTGTCCCTGATGCGCGTGCGTCGGCTTCGATGCGGCACGCCGCGCGGCCGTTTCTTCCGTCGAAAGAAACGGCCGCGCGGTGTCATCTGCACGAGGGTTTGTCCGGACCCGTGCCGCGCGAGTGTGACGAACCGGTGTCAGCTCACGGCGAACGTGGTCGGCCCGGTGACCGCGAGCGCCCGATCGTTGAACGTCACGGGCAGGCCGTCGGGGCTCAGGCGGCAACGCCCGCGGTCGAGCTTCCAGCCGTCCACGCGAATGGCCGCGCGAGCCGGCGGTTGCCCGCTCGCGTGCGGAACCTCGATGGTGACCTGGGTGGACGCGCCGGGCAGCAGGTTCAGGTAGTTGTCGCTATGGAACGCAGGCAGGATCCGCTGGCCGGTCGCCGTGTCGAACAACTGCAGGTGTGTCATCAGCGCGATCGTGCCGCCGATGTTCTTCACGTCCGCGACGATGCGCGTCGCGCATCCGTCGTCCGCTTCCGTCGCCGATGCGGCGATCGACACGGCGGCCGCCGGCATCGCGTCGAGCGACGTGTACGTGCTGTCCGCGCCGCTGGTCTGATACCAGTAGAAGTTGTCCGCCAGCACCGACCCGCCGGCATCGAGCAGGCTCAGCGACACGAAGCAGACCGCGGACGACGCGCGCGCGATCCGCGCGGCGAGATTCGCGGCGACCTGGAACGAGGCGGCCGCCACGTTGGCCACGGCCTGCACGGTCCGGCTGCTCAGCGTGCCGTCGAGGTTGTGGATCAGGATGCGGACGCTGCCGGACAGCGCGGCGGCGGTGTGGTTGGCGATCGTCACGTCGAGCGTGTTCGCGTTCATGATGACGTTGACGCGGCGGCATGCGTGACGGACGGCGAAGAACGACGCATGCTGCTCCAGGTCGTGGCTGTACATCTGCCAGACGAAGCTCGGCTGCGCGGGATTGGTCATCCACATGATCACGCCGGTGGCGGGCGACGTCACGGTCGCCGACGCGGGGCCGATCATCACGGCCGCGTTGGCCTCGTAGATCGCCTTGATGCATTCGTAGTTCATCAGCTGCGACTTGCGGATGAAATCGGGCAGGTTGACGGCCGTGCCGTAGCGCGAGCCGGTCAGCGCGATGTAGCCGGCGCCGCCGCCGTTGCCCCCGTTGCCGTTGACGTCGCGGTCGGCCCAGAAATCGTCCGGATGCTCCCACGATGTCGGCGGCAGCATCGCCTCGACGCATTCCAGCGTCGGAATCGAATACGAGCCCACCTCGTTGTGGAACGCCACCTGAAGCGTGCCGTAGCCGCGGCTGAAGTGCGCCTTCGGCGCGACCCAATGATAGGGGCCGCCCGACGAGTAGCCGTTGACCGCGTGAGCGCCCGTGTCGCCCGCGGAACTGGTGAGGCATAGCCGCTTCGGGTCCAGTTCGGCGACCAGCCGGTCGAGCCCGTCGACCAGCGCGGGCGGCGGCGAGCCCTCATTGCCGCCGCACCACAGCAGGATCGACGGATGATTGCGGTAATGGACGATCGCGTCGCGGATGTTGTCGAGGTCGCGCGCGACGTTGGCCGGCGCCGGGCCTTCCGTCGAGTAGAAGAAGTCCTGCCACACGAGAATGCCGTACCGGTCGCAGGCGTCGAAGAAATCCTCGCTGGTGCTCTGGCCGTTCCAGTTGCGGATCAGGTTCAGGTTCGCATCGCGATGCAGCCTCACCTGGTGGAACAGCCGCTCGCGCGGGATGCGCTTGAATGCCTCGTCCAGCCCCCAGTTGCCGCCCATCGCCAGGATCGGGAGCTTGTTGACCGTGAGGCTCAGCTGGGTGCCGAGGCCGATGTCGCGCGAGTACTCGATGCGCCGGATGCCGACGTTCATCGTCCGCTCGTCCGAGATCTGGCCGCCGATCTCGACGCGCAGCGACAGCCGGTACAGCTCCGGCTTGCCATAGCCGTTCGGCCACCATAGCCGGGGGTTCGCCAGCCGGAGTTCGGGGATGTCCGCGGACGTCAGCGTGACGGTGGCCGGCTGGTCGGAGGCCGGGATCCGGATATCGCGGCGAAAGGCGATGCCGTCGAGGGTGCCGCGCACGGTGGCGGCAAGCGCGCTCGTGCCGCGATTGTCGAGCGCGAGATCGAGCCGCAGCTCGGCGGTGCGCAGGTCGTCGGATAGCGTGCTGTCGACGCGCAGGTCCGCGATGCGCGCGGCGCCCGTCGTGAACCACGACACCGGCCGCCAGATGCCGAGATTCCGGTCGGGCACCGTCGGCAGCCAGTCCCATCCGGCGGTGCAGAAGAAGGTCGGGCCGTTCTTCAGCGTGACGCCGGTCGGGCCGCCGTTGCGTCCGCCGCGCGTCACGCCGCTCGCGTAGCTCGGCTTCAGCGGTCCCTCGGAAAAATCCAGCTTGACGACGCGCACGGCCAGATAAGCGGGGCCGCCGGCGGCCGGGACCAGCCGGGTCACGTCGAACGAGCCGTGCTTGAACGCGCCTTCGAGCGTGCCGACCGATGCGCCGTTCAGCCAGATCGCCGCCTTGTAGTTGACGCCTTCGAAGCGCAGCCAGAGGCGCTGGCCCGGCAGCAGGCGCGGCGTGTCGAAGCGCGTCCGGTACCAGTAGTCGGTGTCCTTGAGCGTATCGGGGACGGTGTCGGTGACGATGCGCCGATGGAGCGGATCGGGATAGGTGCCGTTGACGATCAGGCTGTTCAGCACGGTGCCGGGCACGGTGGCCGGCGCCATCCCGGCGAGCTCCGCCGCGCTGGCCAGCTGGGCGCCGCTGACGCCGGGCGCCGACGACGCGGCCTGGAACGTCCACGGTCCGGCGACGGGGCGGGCCGATGCCAGACCGGCGGCCGGCGGGGCGGCGGCCGTGCCGGGCAACATGGCGTCGGCGACGGCCGTACCGCCCGGCGCGGGTGCGGCGCCCACGCCGTCGATACCGTCGTTGCAGCCCGCAAGCAGGCCGCTGCCGAGCAGTGCCGCGCTTTGTGAAAGGAATCGTCTACGCTGTCGTGACTTCATCGCATCTCCCAATCTGTTGGTGTTGAGTTTCGATGGAGCTTCGGCGGCTCAGGCTTCGCCGAGGGATCGTGAGCCCGCCGGTTTCCCGGACGGGCTCGCGATCGGTCAGGGCGGGTATCGCGCGGGTCGCGTCCGGCCCTGGTTTTTCGGATGCCCGGCGCTACCGGGCGGGTGCCGCGGTCGGTCCCGCTGCCGTCATCCGGGTGTAGTCGGCATTGGGTCCGGACGGCGGCGTCAGGTTCTCGGCGGCGGCCCAGTCGGTGGCGGTGGACGACAGCATGTAGCTCAGCGTGCCGCCGTCGGCGACGGTCTGCAGCGGAAGCCATGAACCCGCGTAGGCCGTGCCGTTGACCTTCAGCGCGCGAATGAACGGCGCGCGATCGTCAACGGCCTGCTTGTCGGTCTCGATCCGCAGCTTCTTGCCGTTGCCGAACCAGACGGTCATCCCGCCGAACTGCGGCGTCGACATCGCGAGGCCCGACTCCGACGGCACGACCGGATAGAGGCCCAGCGCGGCCCACACGTACCAGCTCGACATCGCGCCCATGTCGTCGTTGCCGGGCAGGCCGTCGCGCCCGGTGGAGAAGGTCTCGCGCATCACGATCGGGATGATGTACTGCGCGGCGCTCGGGGCGCCCGCCCAGTTGTACGCCCACGGCGCCTGGAACGACGGCTCGTTGCCGATGTAATAGCCGTTCGAGCTTTCGCCGCCGTTCAGCTGCGAGGACGAGGGCGTGACCGTCAGCGCCGAGTCGATCGAGAACAGCGTATTCAGCCGGGTGACGGCCGCGGATTTGCCGCCGATCGCCTTGATCAGCGCGCTCCAGTCCTGCGCGAATGTCCAGAAGTAGTTCGGCTCGGTCGATTCGTGGAACGAGCCGGCCACGAGCGGACCCAGGGTGCCGGGCGGGGAGCCCGACGGCGGCGCCGAGCGCGCGGCGAGCCGCTTGTTCGTGGCGTCGAAGATGTTGGTCCACCACGATGCGCGCGCAAACAGCGTGCCGATGTCCGCTTGCGTGACCTGCACCGATGCGTCGGCGAGCACGCTTGCCGGCAGCGCTTTCAGGAACGCGGCGGCGGAACGGTCGCTGAGGATCCGCTCGATCTGCTCGGACGACGGATGCCCGCTGTCGGTGTAGTAGTGCGTCGTCAGGTAGCTGGCGAGATTCGGCGAACTGGCGTTGTTGTTGCACGCGCTGGACGGATCGAATACCGACTGCTTGGTCAGCCGCGCGGCCGATACGAGATCGAAGTTCGTCGCGCCGAACTTGTAGGCGCCCGCGATCACGTTCAGCGCGTTGTCGCCCGCCATCGGCGTCGAATCGTCGCTCGCGTCGACCCAGTGCGGAAATGCGCCGCATTGCAGGGCATCCACCGTCAGCGACTGCAGGATGTCGCCGGACTCCTTCGGCGCGAGCCACGCCAGCAGCTGGGCCTGGGACCGGTACGTGTCCCACAGCGAGAATCCGGTGTAGTGGGTGCGGTAGCCGCCTGTCGAGCCGTCCGCCTGCCGGTAGCTGTAGTCGCCGACCTTCGCGGTGTCGCGGGCCGGGATCGCGCCGGTGCGGTCGACCGTGGTCGGGTAGGTGCCGTTCGCGTCCTTCGGCTGGCGCATGCTGCGGAATTCGCCGTTGGCGTCGCTGTACACGGTCGGCGAACCGAACACGCGATAGAGCGCCGTGTAGAACTTCGTCAGATTGGCCTTTTGCGTGGCGTTGAGGGTGCCCGGGTTCGCCGCCTGGTCGATCTGGATCGTGTTCAGACGGTCGTTCCACGCAGCCGACGCCTGAGTGCGCACGGCGTCGAACGTCTGGTCGGCGTTCTCCTTGGACAGGTTGTCCTTGGCGTTCGCGATGCTGACCGACGAAATGCCGATCTTCACGTTGACGACGGGGTCCGTCGTCGCGAGATCGAACTGGAGGACGGCCGCGCCGTTGACGACGGTATTCACGGTCGACTTGCCCGATTGCGCGCGCAACGGTTTGTCGAAGCTCGCGTAGAAATATACGGGCGAGTTCCAGATCGTGCCGTACGGCGTGCAGAACGCGGGCGCGACGGCCTGTCCGGACAGCGAACGGCCGTCGCTGCCGAGCGCCAGCGAGACGTTCTTGGCGGCGATCGCGGTCGCGCTGCCGGAGTCGCTGTTGCCGTTCAGCTTGGCGTCGATCGCGAAGTACCCCTTGCTGCTGTCGGGGTAGGTGATGCGGGCGCTGCCGGTGCGCAGCGTCGCGGTCAGTTCGGTCTTGATGCCGTTCGCGAGCTTCACCTTGTAGTAGCCCGGCTCGGCCGCTTCGTCGGCATAGTTGTAGGCGATCTTCACCGGCCGGCCCGACGCGGACGCGACTGCGCTGCCGGTCGTGCTCGGCAGCATCGCGACGGCGCCCTGGCCGGGACAGCCGACGCCGTTCAGATGACGCATGCTGAAGAAGTCGAGCTGTCCGCCCGTCGATCCGCTCGACAGGTAGCCGCCCGATCCGTTGAAATCGGAGCGCGGCGTATTCGGTCCGAAGTTGACCATGCCGAACGGCACCATCGCGCCGGGATTGACGTTGCCCGCGTAGCCGCTGTCGGAGGACACCGCGGTGCCGATGAACGGATTGACGTATTGCGTCAGCGCGAGATTGACTCGCGCCGCCGGCGGTTGCGATACCGCGGGTGTCGAAGCTGGGGTCGACGTCGGTGTCGATGTCGGAGTCGAAGTCGAAGTCGATGTCGGAGTCGGAGTCGACGTCGCCGGGGAAACGGTGGCCGGCGTGTTGTTCGTCGGCTTGTCCGGGTGGGCCAGTATCGAAGCGCTATCGGTGCCGTCGCCGCCGCATGCGCCGAGCAATGCGCATGCCGCGAGACTGATGACGAGTGAACGTGTATTCATGATGAACTGGATCGAATGTGCCGTTGCGGCCAGCGTTTATTGTCGGATGTGATCGACATTCGGATAAATGTTTAGCAATTCGAATAAACAATATCGCGCGACGTCGATGCGGAAATCTTGTTTGGCCAGGGTTGCAGCGGCAAGGTGGGATTACCCTGTAACGATGCAGTTTAGCGTTCGCGCGGCCGTGTTTCGTCTTGTTTTGTGCCGCCGAGGGATGCGCGGCGCTTGTTCGGGACGCCGGCCAGGATCGCATTGCGCGTGGCGGCGCATGGCCGGCGCGGCGGGAATCAGCTGCTTTTCACCATCCGCATGTACGACGTCAGCATCGCGGCGAACGCCTGCGCGGCCGGCGTGAGCGGCACCGCCGCGCGTTGCAGCAGGCACACGTCGGGCGGATTCACGCGCTCGCGCACGGGAACGATCGTCAGCGCGTCGGCGAACAGGCCGTGCCGCGTGACCGCCGCCGACTCGAGCGACAGGCAGTCCGTTTCGGTCACCAGGTGCAGCGTTTCGAACATGCCTTCGACCGTTGCAATGATGGTCGGCGGTGGTTCGCCGTGCGCATCGAAGTAGGCGAGCAATCGATTGGCGACCGGATCGACGCTCAGGTTCGGCGTGCGGGTCGCGACCCAGTTGCAGCCCGCGAGTTGCGCGAGCGACGTCGCATCCGCGAGCGGATGACCCTTGCGGCACACGACGACGGGATCGGACGGATACAGCGCGGTGACCGACAGGTCGGTCGTATCGGTTTGCCGCGATACCAGCGCGACCGCGAAATCGAGCGTGCCTTCGCGCACCCAGCCGATCATCATCCGCGAGGTGCCGGTGCGCAGATGCACGTCGACCTTGTCGAAGCGCGCGCGAAAACCGGTCAGCACCGGCGCGAACGCATCGATCAGCGGCTCGGTGACCAGGCCGAGCGTCACCGTACCTTCGTACGCGCCGCTCAACTGCCGGATCTCGCGTTCGACCTGTTCGCACTCGCCGAGGATGGCGCTCGAACGCAGCAGCAGGCGCTGCCCGAGCGCCGTGGGCACGATGCCGCGATTGGTGCGGGTGAACAGCGTCGCGCCGAGCGCCAGCTCCAGATTCTGCAATTGCTGGGTGATGCCGCTTTGCGCGAGATCGAGCGCGCGCGCGGCCGCGCGGAGGCTGCCGTGTTCGACGACGGCCGTGAAGACTCGTAGCTGCGAAAGCGTCAGCGCCATGCGGATTCGAACGCCGTGATCGGAAAGAGTGATCATGATAAGCCGGCCGGCGCTTCTTGGGCGCGTTGTGGCGGGCTAGCATGGAGTCCGGTCGGTCGCCGTTGCCCGTCCGCTCCTTGCTCCTTGTCCAGTCGGGTCGCTCATGAAGAAACTGCTCGCGCTGCTGGCCGTGTCGCTCGCCGCATCGTCCACGTTCGCGTTCGACCGGGAGGTCGTCCGGCTCGGCATCGATCCGAGCTATCCGCCGATGGACGCGAAGGCGCCGGACGGCAGCGTCAAGGGCTTCGACGTCGACCTCGGCAACGAGATCTGCCGCCGCGCGCAATTGCGCTGTCAGTGGGTCGAACTCGAGTTCGCGGGGATGATCCCCGCGCTGCAGGCGCGCAAGATCGACGCGATCATGTCGTCGATGGCGATCACCGCGAAGCGCGAGCAGCAGATCCTGTTTTCGTCGAAGCTGTTCCAGTTCAAGTCGCGTCTCGTGGCCCGGCAGGGCAGCGGGCTCGCCGGCACGGCCGAGGCGCTTGCCGGCAAGCGGATCGGCGTGCAGTCGGGGACGCAGTTCGAGGCGTGGGCGCTCGCTCATTGGGCGCCGGCGGGCGTGACCGTCACCGCGTACAAGAGCCAGGATGACGTGTTTCAGGATCTCGTCACCGGGCGTCTCGACGGGGCGCTGCTGGGCACGGTCGAGGCGGATTTCGGGTTCCTGCGTACCCCGGCGGGCAAGGGCTTCGCGTTCGTCGGCGCGCCGCTCGACATGGGCGACCGCGGCGTCGGGATCGGCATGCGCAAGCAGGACGTCGCGCTGAAGGCGGCGCTGGACGGCGCCATTGCGTCGATGCTGAAGGACGGTACCTACGCGCGCATCGCGAAGCAGTATTTCGATTTCAACCCGTACGGCGACTGACCGCGCACCCGCGCGCCGCTGTTTTTTCATCGATTCCCGTTCCATGCAAATCCGCACGACGCCTTTGTTGTCGCCCACGATCGGCACGCACCGAGAGCTTGTCAGTTTTCATTTTGGGACGCCCGGTATAGGGACGCCCGGTATAGGGACGCCCGGCGCGGGGAGACCCGCTTCTGGGGTATCCGATTCCGACGCGCCCGCCGTCGCCCAGAAAATCTATCTGCAGGCCGCGCTGCACGCCGACGAAACGCCCGCGATGCTCACCGCGTTCCTGCTGAAGCGCCGGCTTGCCGAACTGGAGGCCGCGGGCGCGCTGGCGGCCGAGATCGTACTCGTGCCCGTCGCGAATCCGGTGGGGCTCAATCATCATGTGCTCGGGCAGTTCATCGGCCGCTTCGATCTGGCGAGCGGCCGGAATTTCAATCGCGGCTTCCTGCCGCTTGCGCCGCTGGCCGAGCGGATCGGCGAGCAGCTCGGCAGCGATCCGGCGCGCAACCTGGCGATCGTCCGCGCATGCGTCGGCGCGGCGCTCGACGACACGGTGCCGCGGACCGAGTTCGACTCGCTGCAGCTCGCGCTGCTGAAGCGGTCGTTCGACGCCGACGTGGTGATCGACCTGCATTGCTCGCTCGAGGCGGTGATGCACGTCTACACGAGCGAAACCGCGTGGCCCGCGATCGAACCGCTCGCGCGCTACCTCGGCGCGCAGGCCTCGCTGCTCGCGAACGATTCGGGCGGCCATGCATTCGACGATGCGCACCATCTGCTGTGGTCGGCGCTGCGGCGCCGGCTGCCGGCCGGCAAACCGGTGCCGGACGGTGCGCTGGCCGTGACCGTCGAATGCAGGGGGCAGCGCGACGTCACCTATGCTTGCGCGCAGCGGGACGCCGATGCGCTGATCGACTACCTGGTGTGGCGCGGCGCGATCCGCGGCGAACCGGCGCCGCTGCCGCCGCTGCGCGCGCCCGCGACACCGCTGGCCGGCAGCGAGCAGTTCTATGCGCCGGTGAGCGGGGTGCTGGTGCATCGCGCGGAGGTGGGCGCCACGATCCGCGCCGGCGATCCGCTGTTCGATATCGTCGATCCGCTGACCGATTGCATCACCACGGTCAGCAGCCGCACGGACGGCGTGTTCTACATGCGTCGCGCGATCCGCTTCGTGACGGCCGGCGCGCCGCTGGGACGCGTAACCGGCGTCGTACCGGTGCGCAGCGGGATGCTGCTGGGCGCATGATGCGCCGCCGCCGGGTTGCGGGCGGCGCGACGACGGCGATACGGCAATACGGCATGATTGCTCCGATGCGCGACGGTCGGGGCGCCGCGCGTCGGCGTGCTGTGACGACGGATGCGGCGGACTCATCCGGGCAGGCGACGCCGGTTCATCTTCAACCCGAAAACAAACTGAACGAGACCATGGATCGAGACGATGCGATGCTTCCTTCGCCTTCGCGGCGTACTTCACTGAAACTGCTGCTGGGCAGCGCGGCCGCCACCGGGCTCGGGATCGGCCCCGGCGCCCCGTTCGCGCACGCGCAGACTCCCGCCGTGCCGACGGCGGACGGGCTGCCGCGCAGCAGCCCGGAACGGCAGGGTGTCGATTCGGCCGCGATCCTCGCGTTTCTCGATGAAGCTGCGCAAGCCGGCTTCGAGTTGCAGAGCTTCATGCTCGCGCGCGGCGGCCAAGTGGTCGCGGAAGGTTGGTGGGCGCCGTACCGGGCCGACCGGATCCACGCGATGCACTCGCTGACCAAGAGCGTGACCGTGTGCGCGGTGGGCCTCGCGATCGCCGAAGGACGCTTTCAACTGACCGACCGCGTCGTGTCGTTCTTCCCGGACCGGCCTGCGCAGCCCGTCGATCCGAATCTCGCGCTGATGACCGTCGAGGATCTGCTGACGATGCGCACCGGCCATGCGACCTTCGTGTCGGGCGCGGAGTGGCGGCCCATCAAGACCAGCTGGATCGACGAGTTCTTCAAGATTCCGGTGGTCTATCGGCCCGGCACCCGTTTCGTGTACACGAGCGCGGCCACTTTCATGCTGTCGGCGATCATCACGAAAACGACTGGACAGTCGACCGAGCAGTATCTGCGCGCGCGTCTGTTCGAGCCGCTCGGCATCAGCGGCTACCAGTGGGACCCGGGTCCGGAGGGCATTACGCCCGGCGCGAACGGCCTCAGCTGGAAGACGGCCGACAGCCTGAAGCTCGCGCTGCTGCACGCGCGCGGCGGCATGTGGGAGGGCAGGCGGATCTTGCCGGAGGCGTGGGTGAAGGCCGTGCAGGCGCAACATGTGCCGCAGACCTACGGCTACCAGTGGTGGCTCGGACCGCGCGGCGCGTTCTATGCGGACGGGATGTTCTACCAGCTGGCGATCGCGTTTCCCGAACAGGACGCGGCGCTCGCGATCACGGCCGGCATTCCGCGCCGCAGCGGGTTCAGCAAGCTGGTGTTCAAGCATTTTCCGGCGGCTTTCGGCGGCGCGGCCGTTGGCGCCGCGCGCAGCGATGCGCAACTGAAGGCCCGCTGCGCCGGACTGCGGCTACTGCCGCCACCGACAATGACGGCGTCGCCGGTGGTGAGCGGCGTGAGCGGCAAGGCTTACCGGTTCGCCGCCAACGCCGACAACATCGCGTCGATCCGTTTCGATTTCACGCCGGGCGACTGCACGTTCACACTGACCGACGATCGCGGCACGCACACGATTCGCGCGGGGCTCGGCCGCGCGATCGAGAGCAGCACGACCATGACGGGCCACCTGCTTCATCACGAATATCAACCCGACACGATGCGCGTGTCCGCGACGGGCGAATGGATCGACGATCGCACCTTCTCGATGACCTGGTCGTTCGTCGAGACCGTTTTCCGCGACACGGTGGTCTGCCGTTTCAACGGCCCGTTTCTGCGTTTCGACCGGAGCGTGAACGTCAATTACGCGTCGACGGAACGGCCGACGGTCACGGGCACGATGGACGGCAGCCCGTGGCTCGCGTCGCCCGCTGGGTGACCTGAGTTTGCGCGTCGCCGTTGCCCCGCGCGGAGTCTCGGCCGGCGGGACCGGGTGCGAGGCTACGGGGTGCAGGATGCGATGCGCTCCGACCCACGCAGCGCCGTGGCGGAGGCCGGAGTCGCGGCCTCCGCGCGGTCTGCTTGCGCATGCGCCGACAGACAGTCGATCAGGTTGCGCTCGGCGGCCCGCCGCGCGAACGGATAAAGACACGCGATCGCGACGGAGGCCGCCGCCACGGTCAGCCACCAGGGCGAATGCAGCGTGCGGATCGGGGCGCGCGATGGAGAAGGCGCGAACGGCGGCACATCGGCGGGAGATTTCATGCGGGCACCTGCGAGCGTTTTGCCGCTATAGTAGGTGCCCGGTGGCGCTATGGGTAGTGACACCGAAGCCCCATCGACTAGAGCCACCAAATGGACTACAGCCTGCTGTATTTCGATGCCCGACGCCGGCCCGCGAACCAGGGTTTGCCGCAGCAGCGGGTGCTCTACGATGCGCTCCGGCATGCGATTCTCGACGGCCGGATCGTCGGCGGCAGCCGGCTGCAGGCCAGCCGGCAACTGGCCGCCGAACTCGGCATCGCGAGAAACTCCGTGCTGTATGCGTATGAATTGCTGGCGGCGGAAGGGTTGGTGCGCGCGACGCGGCACGGCACGCTCGTCACCCGCTGCGCGCTGAACGTCGAAGCGCGGCCGCCGCGCGATCAGGCGCGCTGGGCGGCGCTGCTGTCGGCGCGGGCACGCACGCTGGCGCGCGGCGATCTCGCTTCGCGCATGCTGCCGTTCTCGGCGGCGCTGCCCGCGCTCGACGCCTTTCCGTTCGATGCGTGGCGCGCGTGCCTGAAGCGTGCGTGGCAGGCAGTCGATGCGGACGACCTCGGCTATGCGGACGTGCGCGGGCACCGCGCGCTGCGCGACGCGATCTCCCGCTATCTTCGTCTCACGCGCGGCGTGCGCTGCTGCCGGGATCAGGTGATCGTCACGGACGGCAGCCAGAACGGTCTCGACCTGTGCGCGCGGCTGCTCGCCGATCCGGGCGACCCGGTGTGGGTCGAGGATCCCGGCTATCACGGCGCGCGCGCCGCGTTCGCGGCGGCGGGGCTCGCGATCCGGCCGCTGCCGGTCGACGCGGACGGTCTCGCCGTGCCGCCCGACCTGTGGCGCACGGCGCCGCCGAAGCTGATCTACGTCACGCCGTCGCACCAGTACCCGCTCGGCGCCGTGATGAGCCTCGAGCGGCGCGTCGCGTTGCTCGACCGTGCGCTGGATTGCGGCGCGATGATCATCGAGGACGACTACGACAGCGAGTTCCGGCACGGCGGCGAACCGCTGCCCGCGTTGCAGGGCATCTACGAAGACGCGCCGGTCGTCTATCTGGGCACGTTCAGCAAGACGCTGTTTCCCGCGCTGAGACTCGGTTTCATGGTGGTGCCGCGCGGTCTTGCCGACGCCGCCGCGCAGGCGCTGCGCAACGTGCAGCGGCGCGGCCACGTCACGGATCAGCTCGCGCTGGCCGACTTCCTGGAAAGCGGGCAGTTCACCGCGCACGTGCGCCGCATGCGCAAGCTGTACGGCGAGCGGCAGGCGGCGGTGCGCGCGCAGATCGAACGCCAGCTCGGCGGCCTCGTCACTGTGTCGCATGGCGCGGGCGGGATGCATCTGTCGCTGCGGCTCGATGCGCCGGTCGAGGACACGGCGGTCGCGGCCCGCGCGCACGACGCGGGCATGGAGGTGCGCCCCATCAGCACGCTGCTGCTCGATCGCGTGCGGGCCGATCGCTACAACGGGTTGCTGATCGGTTACGCGAACATCGCGGCGGACGACGCGGCGCGCCAGGTCGGTCGGCTCGCCGGCGTGGTCCGGGCCGCGCTGGCGGATGCGGCGGATACGGGGCGCGCCGCCTGACGCGAACGGCCGGTGCGGGGTGAACGTATTGCGTACCGGCCGAGCAGGCCGGGGCGATACCGCTCCGTGGTCGATCGCGGCGTGCCGCGAATGCCGGCCGCCAACCGCGTCTGTCCGAAATACGCTGCTGCTGCGGTCGAATCGATGTCATCTGCTGCTGTTTTCCCGACCGGGTTCGCGCGACCATGGGCGAGGCGAAATGCGTTCCGCGAATCGGGACGGGGAGCAGATCATGAACTTCCTCAAAATGCTTCGGATGGTGTTCTGGAGTTTCTTCGGCGTGCGCAAAGGCGCCGCGCACCGCGCGGATCTCGCGGCGATCAAGCTGCCGTGGCTGTCGCTGGCGATCGTGATGTGCGTGTCGGTGTTCGGCACGAGCCTGTTCTATCTCGCGAAACTCGCCGTCGCGGTCGCGCAGTAGTGTCGAAGCGGTGCGCCGCGCGAGTCATGCGCGGCGCTGCGGCGCCGGGTCAGCGAGCAGTTCGCCGAGCGTGCGCATCGCCGTCTCCGCCTCGGCGCTCCACGGATGGCCGAAATTCAATCGGATGCAATGCGGGAACGCGTGCGATGCCGAAAAGATCGGCCCCGGCGCAAGACCGATGCCGCGCGCGATCGCGAGACGGTGCAGCGCCATCGCATCGATCTCGCCGGGCAGCGACAGCCAGATGAAATAGCCGCCGTCCGGCCGGGTCCAGCGCACGCCGGGCGGCAGCCACCGGGCGATCGCGGCGGCCATCCGATCCAGTTGCGCATGCAGTGCGCCGCGCAGCCGGCGCAAGTGGCGGTCGTAGCCGCCGTATTCCAGGTAATCGGCGATGCCGGCCTGCACCGGGATGCTGGCCGACAGCGTCGTCATCAGCTTGAGGCGCTGCACCTGCGCGGCGAAGCGGCCCGCCGCGGCCCAGCCGATCCGGTAGCCCGGCGCGAGCGTCTTCGAGAACGAACTGCAATGCATCACCAGCCCGTGCCGGTCGAACGCGCGGGCGGGCAGCGGGCAGCGCGCCGCGAAGTGCAGCTCGCCGTAGACGTCGTCCTCGATCATGGGAACCTGATGCCGCGCGAGCAATTCGACGAGCGCGCGTTTCCTGTCGTCGGAAAGCGTGACGCCGGTCGGGTTCTGGAAATTCGTCATGAACCAGCACGCGCGGATCGGATGGCGGTCGAGCGCGGCGGCCAGCGCCGGGAGATCGAGTCCGTCGACCGGGTCGACGGGAATCTCGACGACCCGCAGATCGAGCCGTTCGGCCGCCTGCAGCGCCGCATAGAAGCCGGGCGCCTCGACCGCGATGACATCGCCGGGGCGCGTCACCGCCATCAGGCACAGGTTGAGCGCGTCGAGCGCGCCGTTCGCGACGACGATCTCGTCGGCGGGCTGCGCGATGCCCATGCCGACATAGCGCAGCGCGATCTGGCGGCGCAGCGCCTCGTTGCCGGGCGGCAGGTCGACGACGGTGCTCCACGGGTCGATGCGTCGCGCCGCCTGCGCGAGCGAGCGCGCGAGCCGCGGCAGCGGGAACAGTTGCGGCGCGGGAAACGCGGAGCCGAACGGCACGATGTCGGGGCGCTTCGCGGCATCCAGCACGGAGAACACCAGTTCGCTGATGTCGACCTTGCTGCCCGGCCCGGGATCGGGCGCCGCATCCGGCACGGCCGCCGCGACCCGCGCGCCGGGCGCGACGTAGTAGCCGGAGCGTTCCTTCGCGCGGATCAGTCCCCACTCCTCGAGCAGGTAGTAAGCGCGGAACACCGTCGACTGGCTGACGCCGTGCTGCGCGATGATCCGCCGCAGCGACGGCAGCCGCGCGCCGACCGCGACGTTGCCCGAGCGGATCTCGGCCGCCAGCGCATGCGCGAGGGTTTCGTAGCGCTTCATGCGCGGACCCGGCGCGGCGCTCATCGATCCCAGTACGGCACGTCGCCGAACCGCTCCGCAAGAAAATCGATCATCGTGCGCATCGCGAGCGACATCTGGCGGCGCGACGCATAGACCGCATGGATGTTCAGGCTCGCCGCCGCGTAATCGGGCAGTACGGGCACCAGCGTACCCGCGCGGATCGGCTCGGCCGCCGCGAAGGTCGGCAGCAGGGCGATGCCGGCGCCCGCGAGCGCCGCGCGCAGCAGCACGAGCGATTCGTTCGCGCTGAAGTTGCCGCGCACCGGGACCGTTGCCGGTTCGCCGTCGCGGCTCAGTTGCCACAAGCTCTGGCCGAAGTATGCGTAGGTCAGGCAGTTGTGGCGGGCGAGGTCGTGCGGCCGCGTCGGCGTGCCGTGCGCGCGCAGATAGGCCGGCGCCGCGCAGACCACCGACCGGCACACGCCGAGCGGCCGCGCGATCAGGTTGGGATCGAGTTCGTTGGTGATGCGGATCGCGAGATCGATCCGTTCGTCGACGAGATTGACGGTGCGGTCCATCACCTGCATGTCGACCGAGACCGCCGGATAGCGGGCCAGGTAGGCGAGCACCGCGTCCGCCAGATGGGTCTGCGCGAAGATCGCGCTCGCGGTGATCCGCAATGTGCCGCGCGGCGTGTCGCCGTCGTCGGCGGCGACCGATTCGAGCCGGTCGGCGAGCCCCAGCATGTCGCGGCAAAGCGGCAGCATCTGCGTGCCGGCCGCCGTCAGCGTGAGGCGCCGGGTGGTCCGGTGCAGCAGGCGGGCGCCGGTCCACTGTTCCATGAACGCGACATAGCGCGACGCCATCGCCCGTGACATGTCGAGATGCTGCGCGGCGGCCGATACGCTGCCCCGTTCGACCGTCTCCAGAAACACGCGCATCGCTGTGAATCGATCCATATTCGCTCAATCCATGCAACAAATCGTCAACCGATGCAGTGTATTTGATTGAATGGAGATCGAATAGACTCGCTCCATTCGGAAACCTTGAGCGAATCTGATTCATGAACACGCTGAAACTGCAGTACTTTTTCGACCCGCTGTGCGGCTGGTGCTATGCGGCGGCGCCGGCGCTGGCCGGGCTTGCCGAGGCGTATCCGCACGCGCTCGAACTGATGCCGTCGGGATTGTTCGCGGGCGAGGGCGCGCGCGATCTCACGCCGGAGTGGGGCGACTACGCATGGCGCAACGACCAGCGGATCGAGCAGCTGACAGGCCAGCGGTTTACCGCCGCGTATCGCAGCGCGCTGCTGCAGCGCGACGGCGTGCGCTTCGATTCGGGTCCGGCCACTCTCGCGCTGACGGCGATCCGGGCGCTGGATGCCGCGCTGGAGCGGCCGCTGTTGCAGGCGTTGCAGGTCTCCCGCTATGTCGAGGGGCTGGACACCGCGCGGCCGGAGGTGCTGGGCCGGATTGCCGCGCGTGTCGCGGCGGAGGCGGGGCGGACGGTGGACGCGGATGAGGTCGCCGGGCGGATCGCGCATGATCCGGCGCTGGCCGCGGCGACGGACGCGCGGGTGGTCGACACCCGGCGGCGGATGCAGCAGCTGGGCACCTCGGGGGTGCCGCAATTGCTGTTGACGTTCGACGATCGCGGCTACGTGCTGCAAGGCGCGAACCTGTATAGCGGCCCGCAGACGCTGATCGCCGCCGTCGAGCAGGCGTTGCATCGGGCGGGCGCCGACTGAACGCTTGCTTGAAGCGTCACGGGGCAGTGCGCCGCGCTGCCCCGCAGCGGCTTCATTTCGCCGACAGCACCGCATCCAGGCGGCCCCGTGCGGGCGCCTCGGCCCGGCGCCACCAGCGTTCGCCCGCGTGCGGCGCGGCGAGATCGAGCCGTTCGCCCATGCGCGGCGTCGCGAGGCGGATGCCTTGCTCCGCCGCGAGCGCCGTCACGCGCTCGAACGGCTCCTCCCAGCGATGCATCGCGAGATCGAACGTGCCGTTGTGCACCGGCACCAGCCACGCCGCGCGCAGATCGCGGTGTGCCGCGACCGTGTGCTCGGGATGCATGTGGACGTAGGGCCAGCGCGCGTCATAGGCGCCGGTTTCGAGCAGCGCGACGTCGAAGGGGCCGAGCCGTTCGCCGATCGTCCTGAAGCCGTCGAAATAGCCGGTGTCGCCGCTGAAGAACACGCGCAGGTCGTCGTCGGCGATGACCCACGACGCCCACAGCGTGCGATTGCCGTCGAACAGCCCGCGTCCGGAGAAGTGCTGCGCGGGCGTCGCGGTGAAGCGCAGTCCGTCGATCTCGACGTCCTGCCACCAGTCGAGCTGGCGCACCTTGGCGGCGCTCACCCCCCATTCGATCAGGCGGTCGCCGACACCCAGCGGCGTGACGAAGACCTGCGCGCTGTCGGCAAGCGCGAGCACGGTCGAGCGGTCGAGATGGTCGTAGTGATCGTGCGACAGCAGCACGCCGCGGATCGGCGGCAGCGCGTCGAGTGCGATCGGCGGCGCGTGGAAGCGTTTCGGGCCGAGCCGTCGGAACGGCGACGCGCGTTCGGCGAATACCGGATCGGTCAGCCAGTAGCCGCCGCGCAGTTTCAGCAGCAGCGTCGAATGTCCGAGCCGGTATAGCGAGCGGTCCGGCGCGGCGTCCAGCTGCGCGGCCGTCAGCGGCTCCACCGGCAGCGGATGGGCGGGCAGGGTGCCGGCGGGCTTGTTGAACAGGAAATCCCACATCAGGCCCAGCGTCTTGGCGACGCCCTGGGCCGGGCGCGGCGCCGGGTTGCGGAACGTCGCGCCGTCGTGCTGCGGCGACGCGGAATGGTCGCCGAGGGCGGGGCGAAACAGGGCGGACAGGCGGGCAATCACGATCGCGGCTCCCAGACATGGATCAGACGAGTGGCCGCGGGACCGGTTGGAACGGGTCGGGGCGGTCAAAAAATGAAACTACACGGTGCAGTGTAGATTTATTCGGGTTAAAAAGTAAACCCATCAGTGTAAAATTCCCGTATGTCCGAACGCTCATCCTCCCGTCTCACCGATCGCAAGCGCGCCGCCATCATCGAGGCCGCGATCGACGAATTTCGCGCCGCCGGCTACGAAACGGCGAGCATGGACCGCATCGCCGCGCGCGCGGGCGCGTCCAAGCGCACGGTCTACAACCATTTCCCGAGCAAGGATGCGCTGTTCGCCGAGATCCTGCAGCGCCTGTGGGAGGCGAGCTGCGAGGGCGAGACGCTGCCGTTCGATGCCGGGCGGCCGTTGCGGGTACAACTGCTGGAATTGATCGGGCAGAAGCTGGCGCTGCTGAACGACGATGCGTTCGTGGCGCTCGCGCGGGTCGCGATCGCCGCCGGGATGCACTCGCCTGAGCGGGTGCAGGCGATGATCGCGCGCTTCGGCGAGCGCGAGGAAGGGCTCACCGAATGGATTCGCGCCGCGGCGGCGGCCGGCAGGCTGAAGGCGCCGGACCCCGAATTCGCGTCGCACCAGCTGCAGGGGCTCGTGAAGGGGTTCGCGTTCTGGCCGCAGATCGCGCTCGGCCAGCCGCCGCTGTCGGTTGCGATGCAGCGGCAGGTGGCCGAGTCGTCGGTCGACATGTTTCTCGCCCATTACGCGTGAGGTCCGGCGGATCGGGTGCTGGCGGCGCACGGACCGAAGCGTTCCGCGCAACTGGCGGCGAGCGCGGCGTCGTCGGTCAGTCTGTGTCAGCCCCCACCCGGATCAGATCTGCTGCTTCAACGCCTGCGCGAGCGCGCCGTCGCCGAGATTGCCGGCGGGGCCGACCACCGCATAGTTGAAGCCGTCGCGCGAGCCGTATTGCGTCAGCAGGTCGCCGTCGACGCGCTCCCCGGCGGCGAGCATGCGCCGCGCCGATTCCGGCGGGCGCACGTAGAAGCTGATCGTGCGTCCGACCGCATCCCGGTAAAGCACCATCGCGGCCGCCCCGCGCTCGGTCGCGAACAGGCGGCCGCCGACCGGGCGAAAGCCCGCCGCGCGCAAGTCCGGCAGCCGGACGGCCGGGCCGACCTGCCGCGCGAGCCAACTCTGCAGATCGTCCTGACGATCCTGCACCAGGTCGAGCCTCGCGCTGCGCTCGACCACCAGCAGCCGGTACGCCTCGAGCGCGTCGCCCATCGGCGCGGCGGCGGTGGTTGTGACCTGCCAGCGGTGCGCTTGCCAGCCGCCCGCCGCGCCGAGCCCCATGCACAGCACGAACGACGCCGCGAGCATCGCGTGCCGCCGCGTGCGCGCGGCGCGGCTCGCGCGCAGCGCGGCCGGGTCGAGCGCCGGATTGCGGGCGGGTAGCGGCAGGCCGCCGAGCGCCGCGCGCAGGCGCTGCGCATCCTGCCGCCACGCTTGTACCTGCGCCGCGCGCTCGGGATGCAGCGCCAGATAGCGCTCGACGGCCGCGCGCTGCGGACCCTCGAGCTGGCCGTCGACATAGGCGTGGAGATCGGATTCGTCGGGAGGGATATTCATTTCAGCAACCGCAGCGAAGAAGGAGAAATCTCGCCGTCGCACAGACGGCGTAATGCCTGCCGCGCCCGCGACAGACGCGACATGACCGTGCCGATCGGCACGTCGAGAATCGCGGCGACCTCCTGGTAGCTGAGGCCTTCCACCGTGATCCAGAGCAGCAGGCTGCGCTGCTCGGGCGTCAGTTGCCCGAATGCTTCCAGCATCGCGCGCGCGGCGACTTCGCGTTCGGCCGACGGCCATTGCGGCTCCTCGTCCTGTCGGATGCTGCCGAGCAGCCACGCGTAGCGCTTCGCGCGGCGTCGCGAATCGAGGAACTGGCGGTACAGGATCGTGAAGAGCCAACTGCGCAGCGCCGCGTCGTCGCGCCGGCTCTCCCAGCGCGACAGCGCGCGCTCGAGGGTCGCCTGGACGAGATCGTCCGCGCTGTGCACGTCGCGCGTCAGCCACAGCGCGAAACGCCGCAGGCGGGGCAGCAGGTCGCGCAGTTGATCGTCCAGGGCGTGATGGGTCATGTCGGGCCAGAGGGGGCTGCGCAGCGGAGATACGGAATGAGACGCCGCCCGCGCCGTATTATTCCCTGTCGATTTTTCTCGATCCGGCGGAATAAACCGCCGGGCCGGACGTCCTACGCGGGAATCGACACAGACCGTCACGGTCAGGAGTATTCCCCATGCAAGAACCTTCTGCTTCAGATTCTCCCGGCCGGGCGCGCGGCGCGTGGCGCTGGGTGCTGATCGGCGGCGCGGTGGCGGCGAGCGCGGCGGCGTTCGGCTATGTCGGCGGCTGGCTCGCGCCGCATCGGTTGACCCCGCATCGGCTGGTCGACGCGTTGCAGCGCAACAGCGGCGTGTATCCCGGCTACCGCCGCAATCATGCGAAAGGCGTGTGCGTGACCGGCTATTTCGACGGCAACGGCGCGGCCAGCGCCTACTCGCGCGCGCCGCTGTTCGCGGCGGCGGTGCGCACGCCCGTGGTCGGTCGGTTCGCGCTGCCGGGCGGCAATCCGTACGCCCCCGACAGCAGCGTGCCGATTCGCAGCCTGGCGCTGCGCTTCACGCAGGCCGACGGCGAACAGTGGCGCACCGGGATGAACGCGATGCCGGTCTTTCCGGTGGCGACGCCGCGCGCATTCTACGACCAGACCCGCGCGAGCCGTCCCGATCCGGCGACCGGCAAACCCGATCCGGCGAAGCTCGCCGCGTTCTTCGCCGCCCATCCGGAAACGGCGGCGTTCCGCGCCTGGGTCAAGACGGCGAAACCTTCCGCGAGCTATGTGACGCAGGCTTACTACGGGCTGAACGCGTTCTATTTCGTCGACGCGGCGGGCGAGCGCCGCGCGGTGCGCTGGCGGATGGCGCCGGAAGCGGCGGATGCCGGCGGGCATGCGCCGGCGGCGGGCGACCCGGACTACCTGCAGCGCGATCTGGCCGACCGGCTCGCCGCCGGTCCGCAGCGCTGGCACCTGCTCGTCACGTTTGCCGATCCGGTCGATCCGGTCGACGACGCGACCCGCGCGTGGCCGCAGGAGCGGATGACGATCGATGCGGGCACCCTCGTGATCCAGCGCGAGCAGGCACAGGACAGCGGCCCGTGCCGCGACGTCAACTACGACCCGACGATCCTGCCGGCCGGCATCGTGCCGTCCGGCGATCCGCTCCTTGCCGCACGCTCCGCCGCGTATGCGGATTCCTATCTGCGCCGCACGAGCGAGGAAGCCGGCGTGCCCGGCGCCGCGCGTCCGGCTTCGGAGGTCCAGCCATGAAGCACCCTGCGTTCAGTTTGCCCGCCCGTCTGCTGCACTGGCTGATGGCCGCGATGATCATCGCGATGCTGTTCGTCGGCGCGGGCATGGTCGCGTCCGTCTCCGCGCGTCATGCGTGGCTCGTTGAACTGCACAAGCCGCTCGGCATCGCGGTGCTGGCGCTGGCCGTCGTGCGGCTCGCCGTGCGGCTCAGCCGCAAGCCGCCGCCGCTGCCCGCCGATCTGCCCGCGTGGCAACGGCTGGCCGCGCACGGGTCGCACCTGATGCTGTACGGGCTGATGCTCGTGCTGCCGCTGGTCGGGTGGGCGATGCTGTCGGCGGGCGGGTATCCCGTCACGCTCGGCGGCGCGGTGCGCCTGCCCGCCATCGTCGCGGCCGATCCGGTGTGGTTCGCGTGGCTGCGGCTCGCGCACCGTTATCTGGCGTATCTGCTGTTCGTCACGTTCCTCGCCCATCTGGGCGCGGCGCTGTATCACGGTCTGATCCGGCGCGACGGCGTGTTGTCGAGCATGACGCGCGGCTGAGCAGGGCGGCGGCATGCCGGGTGGCGCGCGAAGGCGCGACGAGGCAGTGACGCGGTGACGCACGCTCCCGCGATCGCGGCGCCGCGTGTCGATACGGTGGGTCGACACGCCGCTTCGGCGGTAGGTGACCCGAGCGATTTCCGAGAACGGGTGACCTCGTCGCCGTTGATCGGGTCGGCGCGGCGCGCGCACGGGGCGGGCGTTCATGGGGCGATGTTGCCGTCATGTCCAACGCGAAGCGAGCCCCCGCCGGCGGACTATCAAGCATGCGTTGGGAATCGCCCGGACCTGGCGGATGCTGCCGCCGGAACTCGTCGCTATTGAAATCTGCGGTATCACAACTCACAAGTTCGTGCGTCGCTGGGACGCCTCGTCCGGCCGTTAAGAGGGAAGGGGCGCGCTGTCGTGCCGTGCATCGGGCCAGTTGTCACCCGTGCATCGCCGGCGGATCGCGCCGAGTCGGTTCCCCTCGATGAGAGACGTCAATGAAACGAAAGCTGTGGGTCCTTGCCTCGCAATTCGTCGCCGCCGCGCTGCTGGTGCCCGCGCTGGCGCATGCCGACGTGATCCTCGTGCCGCCGCCCGGGCCGCGTCACGAACGCGTTCCGCCGCCGCGTCACGGACAGGCCTGGCACCCCGGCTACTGGCGCTGGGACCACGGCGGCTATGCGTGGGCACCCGGCGTCTGGGTACCGGTCGAGGCCGTGCCCGGCGCCTATCGGGTTCCGGTCGCGCCGCCGCCTCCGCCCCCGCCCCCGCGCGTCGAACGGCTGTCCGCCGACGCCCTGTTCCCGTTCGATCGCGGCGGCATCGCCGACCTCCGGCCCGAGGGCCGCGCGGATCTGGCGCAGATCGCCGCGCGGCTGCGCGCGAATCCGTTCGGCCACGTCGAGGTGCGCGGCTATACCGACCGGCTCGGCACCGACGCGTACAACCTCGACCTGTCGCAGCGCCGCGCGGATGCGGTCAAGGCGGTGCTGATCGAACAGGGCGTGCCGGCCGACAAGATCCGCGCCGAGGGTCTCGGCAGCCAGGATCCGATCGTCCAGTGCCAGGGATCGGGCGGCGATGCGCTGATTCGCTGCCTTCAGCCGAATCGCCGCGTCGATATCGTGACCTACGTGCGCGACGAGCCGCGCTGGCAGGCGCAGCATCCTTGAGCGGGCTTCCCCGAGCGGGCGCCCGGACGGCGGCGGCCGCCGCGCGGCGCCTCGGCCCGGGCGCGGACGGCGAGGGCGAATGTCGAGCGTATTCGACCCTTCGCGGCGAAAGGTCTTTGGAAATCGGGTTTAATCGGTTTGAGCCGTGGCCGGCGCGGGTTAGCATCGGCCGGCGGGCATGCGGCCCTCGCGGTTGCGCGCCGCATGCCCGTTTCACGACCTTTGGCTTGCACCGTCTCATCGAACGGAGAGGAAAATGGCACTGCGCTCACTCGGCACTTCCCACATTCAGGTTTCGCCGCTCATGTTCGGCGGCAACGTATTCGGCTGGACGGCCGACGAGAACACGTCGTTCTCGCTGCTCGACGCGCTGGCCGACACCGGCATCAATTTCATCGACACGGCGGACGTCTATTCGGCGTGGGTGCCGGGCAACCAGGGCGGCGAATCCGAGACGCTCATCGGCAAGTGGCTGAAGCGCACCGGCAAGCGCGACCAGGTCGTGATCGCCACCA
This sequence comes from Burkholderia alba, assembly GCF_034721475.1. Taxonomy (NCBI): domain Bacteria; kingdom Pseudomonadati; phylum Pseudomonadota; class Betaproteobacteria; order Burkholderiales; family Burkholderiaceae; genus Burkholderia; species Burkholderia alba. The sequence goes on from NZ_JAWJWL010000010.1 coordinate 63,068, forward strand.
AGGTGGGCATGCTCGAATCGCGCGCCGGCCTGTCGCGCGACAACATCCTGCAGGCGGTCGACGATTCGCTGCGCCGCTTGCAGACCGACTATATCGACCTGTACTTCTCGCATCGCGATCTGGCCGACAGCGCGCCGCTCGAGGAGACGCTGGGCGCGTACCAGACGCTGATCGACGCGGGCAAGGTGCGCATCGTCGGCGCGTCGAACTACAGCGGCGCGCGGCTGCGCGAAGCGGCGGACATCAGCCGTCGCGACGGGCTGCCCGCCTACCAGGTGATCCAGCCGCTGTACAACCTGTACGACCGCGCCGATTACGAGCAAGACCTGGAGCCGGTAGTGAACGAGCTGAAGCTCGGCGTCGTCAACTACTACGCGCTCGCGAGCGGCTTCCTGTCGGGCAAGTACCGCTCCGAAGCGGATCTGAAGCAGAGTGCGCGCGGCACGCGCGTCGAGAAGTATCTCGATGCACGCGGCCTGCGGATTCTCGCGGCGCTCGATAGCGTGGCGGGCAAGCACGACACGACGCCGGCCGCGGTGGCGCTGGCGTGGCAGATCGCGCGGCCGAGCATCACGGCGCCCATCGTGAGCGCGACGACGCTGGATCAGCTGAATGCGTTCGGCGCCGCGCTGCGCCTGTCGCTCGATAGCGACGACGTCACGCGTCTGGACGAAGCCAGCGCGGCGTAATGGCGGCGAGGCCGGGCGGACGGATCGATCGGGGAGACGGCTTGGGTCTCCCTTTTTTATTGGACGGTGCGGATTCGGACCTCGTTTCCGGCAGGTCCGCGTGCTCGCGATCCGTGCGGATTTTCGCGAATCGCATGGCGGTTTCGCGATTCGTATCGATGCCGCGCATGATCGGCTTGAATCAATCTCGATGACTGTTGCGCGCCGGCATGCGAAGCGGATGCCGTCGCCGATTCCCGCTCGCGAGGCGGCGGATCCCTGTGTAGTATTCAGCCCTCGGCGCGGCGGCGGGGGCGGTTGACCGGCCTGCGAGGATGCACGGACCCGCGCCACGACAACCGGGGAATAGATGCCGTATCCGATCGAAGACAAGCTGGTGGTGGGCGTGGCGTCGAGTGCGCTGTTCGACCTCGCGGAATCCGACGCGGTATATCGCGAGAAGGGCGTCGACGAATATCGCCGGCACCAGGAAAGCAACATCGACGCGCCGTTCGGGAAAGGCGTGGCCTTTCCGTTCATCCGGCGCTTTCTCGAACTCAACCGGATTTTCCACGAGCAAAAGCCGGTGGAAGTGGTGCTGCTGTCGCGCAATTCGCCGGAAACGGGCTTGCGGGTGTTCCGCTCGATCAAGCACTACGGGCTCGACATATCGCGCGCCGCGTTCATGGCCGGCAAGTCGCCGCACGAATACCTGCCGGCCTTCAATGCGTCGCTGTTCCTGAGCGCCAACGAAGCCGACGTCCAGTGCTCGATCGAGGCCAATCACGCGGCGGGCCTCGTGCTGCCGTCGATCGTCCTCGACGACCCGGACGACAACGAACTGCGCGTCGCATTCGACTTCGACGGCGTGATCGCCGACGACGAAGCGGAAATCGTCTACAAGCGAAACAACGATCTGGGCGAATTCCAGGCTCACGAGACCCGGAAGCGCGAAATCCCGCATCAGCCCGGTTTGCTGGCGGGGCTGATTCGCAAGCTCTCGCTGCTGCAGAAGCTGGAAGACGCGCGGCTCGCCCGCGACAAGGATTACCGCCGGATCGTCCGCATTGCGATCGTCACCGCGCGCAATGCGCCCGCGCACGAACGCGTCGTGACGACCTTGAAGAACTGGGGCGTGTCGCCCGACGAATCGTTCTTCCTCGGCGGGATGGAGAAGCATCGCATCCTGACGGTGCTCAAGCCCCACGTGTTTTTCGACGACCAGCGCAGCCATCTCTCGTCACCGGAAGGCAACGTGCCGATGGTGCACATCCCGTTCGGCATCGCGAACCGCAAGCCGCCCGTCGTGATCGAGGACGCCGGGCGGCCCGCGTCCGCCGACAAAAAAGCGAAGAACCCGAAGGGAAAAACCGCCGCGCGCCGCCGCAAGGCGTGACGTGCCGCGAGCGGCCGGATCGCGTCAGTACGCGGCCCGGCCGCTTCCTCGCACCGGCTCCGCGTTCACGCTCGGGTACCCATCGTAGCGCGCAGCCAGGCCGCGAGCCGGCGCGCGCCGTCGGGAAGATCGCTGTCGGCGCGGCTGCACAGGTAGTAGTCGCGGCCGTCGTCGAGCGCGTCGTCGAACAGCTGGACCAGCTCCCCGCTCGCCAGTTCGCGCTCGATCAGGGGCGCGCGCAGCAGCGCCGCGCCGAGTCCCGCGCGGGCCGCGCTCAGCGTCAGCTGCCCGTCCTCGAACAGCGGCCCCACCGCATGCGATACGTGCTTGACGCCCGCGCCGTGCAGCCAGTTCACCCAGGTGCTGCGGTCCTCGTCGTGGACGAGCGGCGCGGCGGCGAGGTCGGCGGGTTTCCTGAACGGGCCGTGGCGGCGCAGGAACGCGGCGCTGCACACCGGCACCATCGCGCCCGGCAGCAATCGTTCGCACCGGTAGCCGTGCCAGTCGCCGACGCCGAAGCGGATCGACAGATCGGACGCGTCGCTCAGGTAATTGCGGTGATTGGCGTACCACACCGTGACGTCGACGTCGGTGTTGTCCTCGAGAAATCCGTGCAGCCGGGGAATGAACCAGCCGATCCCGAACAGCGGGATCAGGCTGATCGTGATCTGCCGCAGCGTCGAGCGTTCGCGCACGAAACCCGTCGCGCTGCGCAGTACCGAAAACGCTGCGCTGATCGACCGGTAGTAGTCGCGCCCCTCGTCGGTGAGCGCGAGCATGCGGCCGTCGCGGACGGTGAGCGGCGTCTGGATGAACGCGTCGAGCACCTGCAACTGGTGGCTGACCGCCGACGGCGTGATGTCGAGTTCGGCGGCGGCCGCCGTGACGGAGCCGAGGCGGGCGAAGGCCTCGAACGCGCGAACCGCGCGCAGCGGCGGATCATTGCTCAATCTTTCGATATTTTTCATGATTGGAATTTTATCGAAAAATCGTTTCGAGCGTAAATGTAGAAATGTGCTTTTTATTCAAAGTATTGTTACGTGATGTCTGGATCGGCATAAGCACCCAATAATTGAGTATTTGCGTGTGCAGTCGGCAAATGTTTAATATTTCTCACGTCTGGCGCGTCGCGCTTCCTCTTTTCGATTTCCGCTTTCCGATGGGTCTCATGAAAACCGTTACCTCGTTGTTCGGTGCCGCGCTGTCGGCCGCCGCCGTGTTCGCCGCGCCGCTCGCGCACGCGCAGAGTCCCGCGCCGCAAACCGTGCTGATCGGCCTGGCCGCGCCGCTGACCGGCCCGTCCGCGCGCATCGGCAAGGATCTGCAGAACGGCGCGCAGCTCGCGCTCGACGACGCCAACCGCCGCCACCCGACGATCGGCGGCAAGCCGGTGCGCTACAAGCTGGTGGCCGTCGACGACCAGTCCGATCCGCGCACCGCGGTGACGGTCGCGCAGCAACTGGTCGAGCAGCACGTGATCGGCGTCGTCGGTCATTGGAACACCGGGTGCAGCGTCCCGGCGTCGCGCGTGTATCGCGACGCCGGCATCGCGCAGATCGCGCCCGCATCGACCGGCCATCAATACACGCAGCAAGGCTATCCGACCGCGTTGCGCATCATGGGTCACGACGACGCGAGCGGCGCCTATACCGGCGCTTATGCGGTGAAGACGCTGCGCGCGAAGCGCATCGCGGTGATCGACGATCGCACGTCGTTCGGCTCCGGGCTCGCGACGCAGTTCATCAAGGGCGTCGAAGCGAACGGCGGCGCGATCGTCGATCGCCAGTACGTGAACGACAAAACCACCGATTTTAGCGGCGTGCTGACGGCGATCAAGGCGAAACACGCGGATCTGGTGTTTTTCGGCGGGCTGGATGCGCAGGCGGCGCCGATCGCGCGGCGCATGCGGCAACTGAACCTGAACGCGACGCTGCTCGGCGCGGGCGGTTTCGTGAGCCAGACTTTCCTGTCGCTCGCGGGCAAGGACGGCGAAGGCGTGACCGCGTTGGAGCCGGGGCTGCCGGTCGCGCGCATGCCGGGCGGCGCCGCGTTCGATGCGCAGTACCGCGCCCGCTATCGCGCGCCGATCGAACTGCACGCGCCGTTCGCGTACGACGCGGCCGCGACGCTGATCGCCGCGACGCAGCAGGCGAATGCGACCGATCCGGCGAAGCTCGTCGCCGCGCTGCATGCGATCAGCCGCCAGGGCGTGACGGGCACGATCGCGTTCGACGCCGAGGGCAACCTGAAGGATCCCGCGTTCACGATCTATCAGGTGCGCGGCGGCAAATGGGCGGTGGTCGACGTACTCGGCGGCAGCGCCGCGCGTACGGCCGCGAAGTGAATCGATACGGGAGACCCATCATGACGAATTCCATCCCGCAGCCGGCCGACGAACGGCTCGGCATCCTCGCGCGGCGGCGCATCGAAGCGGAAATCATCAAACCGATCTACGAGATCATGAAGCGCGAGTTCGGCGCCGAGCGCGCGCAGGCCGTGATCGCCGAGGCGGTGCGCGGCGCGGCGGTCGACGCGGGGCACACGTTTGCCGCGCAGGAGCCGGACGGCACGAGCGTCGCGTCGTTCATCGCGCTGCAGGTGCTGTGGGAAAAGGACGACGCGCTCGATGTCGACGTGCGCCGCGCGGACGACGCGCATTACCACTACGACGTGCATCGTTGCCGTTACGCGGAGATGTATCACGCGATGGGGCTCGGCGAGATCGGCCACCTGCTCAGCTGCGCGCGCGACAGCCATTTCATCGAGGGTTACGACTCGCGCATCGAATTGACCCGCACCAGCACGATCATGCAGGGCGGCGCGCGCTGCGATTTTCGCTACCGGCTGCGCGAGGATGCGAAGGAGTCCGGTCATGCGGCGTGACGATGCGAGGACGCGGGCGCCGCGCGTGAACGGCGCGCGGCTGTGGGCGTCGCTCGACCGGATGGCCGAGATCGGCGCGACGCCGAAGGGCGGCGTCTGCCGGCTCGCGCTGACCGAGCTCGACCGTCGGTCGCGCGACCTGTTCGTCGAATGGGCGGAGGCGGCCGGCTGCCGGGTCCGGATCGACCGGATGGGCAACATCTTCGCGCGGCGCGCGGGCCGCGATCCCGGCGCCGCGCCGGTGTTGACCGGCTCGCACGCGGACACGCAGCCGACGGGCGGACGCTACGACGGCATCTACGGCGTACTCGGCGGGCTCGAGGTCGTGCGCGCGCTCAACGACGCGGGGATCGAAACCGAGCGGCCGATCGACGTCGTCGTGTGGACCAACGAGGAAGGCTCCCGCTTCGCGCCGGCGATGGTCGCGTCGGGGGTGTTCGCCGGCATTTATCCGCTCGACTACGGGCTGTCGCGCACCGACCCCGCCGGCACGACGCTCGGCGACGCGCTCGCGGAGATCGGCTATGCGGGCGCCGAACCGGTGGGCGGTTTTCCGGTGCATGCGGCCTATGAACTGCACATCGAGCAGGGCGCGATTCTCGAGCGCGCGGGACGGACGATCGGGGTCGTGACGTCCGGCCAGGGGCAGCGCTGGTACGAGGTGACGCTCACGGGCACCGACGCGCACGCGGGCACGACGCCGATGGCGTTCCGCCGCGATGCGCTCGTCGGCGCCGCGCGGGCGATCGATTTCGTCGAGGCGCTCGGCCACGGTCATGCACCGCACGGCCGCGCGACGGTCGGCATGATCGAGGCCCGCCCGAACTCGCGCAACACGGTGCCGGGCGCATGCTTCTTCACCGTCGAATTCCGTCATCCGGACGCTGCGGTGCTGGCCGAGATGGATGCGGCACTGCGCGACGCACTGACGCGCATCGCGGCGCGCACCGGGCTGCATGCGGCGCTCGAACAGATTTTCGACTACGCGCCGGTCCCGTTCGCGCCGGCCTGCATCGACGCGGTGCGCCGCGCGGCGGCGGCGCTCGGCCTGCCGCACGAGGACATCGTGTCGGGCGCCGGCCACGATGCCTGCTATGTCGCGCGCATCGCGCCGACCGGGATGATTTTCGTGCCGTGCATCGACGGTCTGAGTCACAACGAGGCCGAGGCGATCACGCCGGAGTGGGCGGAAGCGGGCGCGAACGTGCTGCTGCACGCGGTGCTGGAGAGCGCGCAGCAGGCGTAGGCGATACGCGGTCGCCGCCGCGCGGCTCGGCGTTCGGGGCGCCTGCCCGGGAGCCCCCCGGGCGGTTCGCCGATCGACGGATAGCCTGTGGCGGCGATCACCTTACGAAGTCTTTACCGTATAGTGCGCGGTTCCGTCCTGGGCGATTCGATCATGATCCGCAAAAACGATGTCGTTGAACCGGCGGGCCCCGAACAGGCGCTCGCGTCCCACCTGCAACTGATTTCGGCGACCGCCGCGCCCGATACGCAGCGCGACCGGGCCGCGGCGGGCATGCTGCTGCTCTGGCTGGCCGACGACGTCGCGAATCACGTGAACCGCGCGTTGCAGGCGCACGACATCACCGAAAGCAAGCTCCACGTGCTGATGCTGTTCTCGCTGGCGGAACGCCGGCTGATCCAGTCCGGCACGATCACGCCGTCGGTCATCGCGGAAACCTTCGACATCACCCGCTCGTCGGCGACCGGGCTTCTCGACTGGCTCGAAGCGCGCGCGCTGCTAGCGCGCGGCGCCTGCCCGGGCGATCGCCGCAGCCTCGAACTCGTGTTGACGGACACGGGCCGCGCGCTGCTGGACGACGCGCTGCCGACCTTCTGGCGCGCATGCGCAAGCGTCGCCTCGGCACTCGACGAGCAGGATTGCGCCGACCTGCATCGGCTGCTGTCGAAGGCTTGGCGCGCGCTCGAGCACCAGCGCCGCTGAGCCGACGGCGTTACGCGCGAGGCAGCAGTGCGGTCGCTTCGATCTCGACTCTCAACCCGTAGTGCAGCGCCCCCGTCGGCACGATCGCCCGCGCGGGGCGGGCCGCGCCGGCCCAGTCCGCGTAGAGCGCATTGAAGCCGGGCCAGTCGGCGACGTCGGCAAGATAGACGCGCACCTGCACCAGATCCCCGATGCCGCAGCCCGCCGCGCGCAATGCGCGCTCGAGATTGAACAGAACCTGCCGCGCCTGCGCATCGAACGGCGCATCGACGAGCTTCTCTCCGGCTTCGGTGATCGGCAACTGGCCCGACACGAATGCGAAGCCGTTCGCGATCGCGACATGGCTGTAGTGGCCGCCGGGCGATGCGAGGCCGTCGACGGACGGATGCGTGATGGCGGGATGCGGGGTGTTACCAGCCATGAAAACGACTCCAGACGGTGACGCTGCCGTCGCCGGCGAGCGCGTGGTATTCGGGAAACTGGGCGCCTGTCGCGCACGCGTGATTCGGCAAAATGCGCAGCCGGCTCCCCAGCGGAAAACGGTCGGCGATATCGGCGCAGCGAGCGCCGTCCGCGAGCGACACGATGCCGTGCTCCTGGTTGGCCGAGCTGACCGCGAACGCATCGAGCGGCGTGCCGTCGAGCGCGCAGGGCAGGCCGTAGCCGTAGTCGTGCCGCTGGCGCGAGGTGCCGCGATCGCGGCTCATCGCCATCCAGCCGGCGTCGACGATCGCCCAACCCTTGTCCGGCTGATGGCCGATCACGGTCGCGACGACGCTCAGCGCCAGTTCGTCGAGCGTACATACGCCGACGTTGTGCATCACCAGATCGAAGAACGCATAGACGCCCGCGCGTACCTCGGTCACGCCGTCGAGCGCTTGCGCGGACAGCGCGGTCGGCGTCGAGCCGACGCTGACTTCCGGGCAGGCGATGCCCAGCGCGCGCAGCCGCTCGGCTGCGCGCACGCAGCCGGCCCGTTCCTGTTCGGCGAGCGCCGCGAGCGCGGCGGGGGTGTCGAGGTCGTAGCTCGATCCCGCGTGCGTCATCACGCCGCCGACCCGCGCGCCGTCCGCGCTCAGCAGGCGGCCCACCTCGAGCAGCGCGTCCTGGTCGGGCAGCAGGCCGCAGCGATGGCCGTCGGTGTCGATCTCGATCCATACGTCGAAGGTTTCGTCGTGCGCGCGGCCGAACGCGGCGAGCGCGGCGGCGGCCTCCACGTTGTCGACGACGAGTTTCAGCGCGCAGCCCCGCCGCCTCAGCGCGAGCGCCCGGTCGAGCTTGGCCGGGGCGATGCCGACCGCGTACAGGATGTCGGCGACGCCCGCCGCGAAGAACGCTTCCGCTTCCTTCAGCGTCGACACCGTGATGCCGCGCGCGCCGGCCGCAAGCTGCGCGTGCGCGACCTCGACGCATTTGGCGGTTTTGGCGTGCGGGCGGAAGGCGACGCCGAGCGCGTCCATGCGCGTCTGCATCCGCCGGATGTTGCGATCCAGGCGCGCGCGGTCGATGACGGCGGCGGGGGTGTCGAGGGTGGCGAGCGTGTCTGGCATGGTGTGAGTCCCGGAGGTCGTGCGTTCAGGCAGGATGGTGGCCGGATGGGGCGGCGAGACCGAAGCGGCTGGCCCAGGGCGCGAGCGCGTCGAGCGTGGCGGATTCGTATTCGGGCGGCACGCTGCCGCTCACGGCGGCGAGTCCGGCGCGATTGTGCCAATAGGTGCGCAGGCCGACGGTGGCGGTGCCGAACAAGTCGTAGCTCGATCCGGCGACGAAGGCCGCGTCCGCCGCCGTGACGCCGAGCGCATCGAGCGCCATCCGGTAGGGGCGCGGGTCCGGTTTGTAGACGCCGGCCTCCTCGGCCGTGACGACGACGTCCCAGTCGATCGGCAGCCGCGCGGCCGCTTCGCGGCCCAGCCGTACCGAGCAGTTGGTGACCACCGCGAGCCGGCAATGCGGCCGCAGCCGGCGCAGCGCATCGAGCGCACCGCTCCACGGCTCGAGCCCCGCCCAGCCTTCGGCCAGTGCGCGCGGCGCCGAGGCGGGCAGCCCGCTTTGTTCCGCCGCGAGCGCGACGAGCTGCTCGTAGTCGACATAGACGCCGCAGCCGTAGGTCAGCCGCAGGTATTCGGCGCGCCAGCGCATGCCGGCGTCGGGGGAGCCGGCGGCGGCCTGCCACAACGACCACGAATCGAGCAGCGCGGTCAGCAGGTCGAACAGGACGGCTTTCGGATAGGCGGGGGAATCGGCGGAGGGGGGCATGGGTCGGGGCGTCTGCGAGGGATGGCGATGCCGCCGATTATAGGAGCGTCCGGGGCGCGGTAGATTCAGTTTGGCTAACTCTCAGATTCCTTCAAACTGAATCTTGTCGGCCCGCGTCAGCGCCGCCACGGCGGCAGCGGCTTGAAGCGAGCCTGCAGGTCGCGCAGGAAATGCCGGACCCGCGCCGGCAGCCCGGTGCGATGGTGGGTGAGGGCGATCACGTCGGCATCCGGTGTTTTCCACGCCGGCAACAGGCGCACGAGCGCCCGTTGCGCGAGCAGGTCGGCGACGTCCCACTCCGAACGCAGGATGACGCCCAGGCCGTCGCAGGCCCATTGGCGGATCACGTCGCCGTCGTTGCAGCTCAGCGCGCCGGCCACCCTGACGCTGCGCGTCGTCCGGCCTTTGCGGAAATGCCACAGCGACGCATCCTCGAGGTTCTCGCGCAGCACGATGCAGGGCAGCTTCGCGAGATCGTCGGGCGACGCGGGTTCGCCGTGCCGCCGCACGAGCGACGGGGCGGCGCAGACGATGCGCGTGTTGGGGGCGATCGCGTAGCCGACGAGGTTGGAGGCGCGCAATTCGCCGATGTGGACGACCAGGTCGTAGCGGTCGGCGGCTTCGGTCAGCGGCTCGTCGGACAGCGTGAGCGCGACGTCGACCTGCGGGTTGGCCGCCTGGAAGTCGGCGACGGCGGGGGCGATGTAGCGGCGCCCGAAGCCGAGCGGCGCATTGATCTTCAGCGAACCGACCAGCCCGCTGCCGCGCACCCGGACGTCGTCGACCAGCGCATCGAACTGCTGGACCAGCACCGCGCCGCGCTGGCACAGCAGCGCGCCTTCCTCGGTGAAGTGCAGCCGCCGCGCGGTGCGGTTGACGAGCCGCGCGCCGAGTGTTTTCTCGAGTTGCTGCAGCCGCTGCGTGACGGCGGACGGCGACACGCCCAGCTTGCGGGCGGCGGCCACGAGACTGCCGCTGTCGCGAATGGCAAGCAGGAAGCGGATGTCGGCGGAATCGGTCATGACGGGGTCGGTGCGGACGAATGGGCGGGAGCGGGCGGTCGCTCGGAGATCTCCGATCCGTGAATATAACGGGCGATGCGGAGTTCGGGCGATCGGCGGAGGCGCGCAGGCGGTGAATTGCGCGGATAGAACGCGCCGCCGGTCGGGCGTTCGAGGCGCGCGGTGTCAGACCGCGCGCATCCGTGCGGCGACCAGGACGGAAACCAGGCAGCCGAGCGCCAGATAGCCGGCCACGAGATGCCACGATCCGCCCGCGACGCTCACCAGCGCGACCGCGATGAACGGCGTGAAGCCGCCGCCCACGACGCTCGCGAACTGGTAGCCGACGCCCGCGCCGCTGTAGCGGTATTCGGCGCCGAACAGCTCCGTGAACAAAGGCTGCTGCACGCTCACCACCATGTCGTGCGCGAAGTTCGCGAGCATCACCGAGCAGATCACGATCCACACGGTCGAGCGCGCTTCGAGCGCGATGAAGAAGGGCACGGCGCAGGCGACGCCGATCAGCGCGCCGATGAGGTAGATGCGGCGCAGTCCGAAACGGTCGGCCAGCCACGCGAAGCAGGGAATCGTCACGCAGCTGATCGCGCCGACCAGCAGGCCGATGTTGAGGAACAGGTCGCGCGACAGGCCGAGGTTCGCGGTCGAATAGCTGAGCGCGAACGCGGTGACGATATACATCGTGAACAGCTCGGCGAGGCGCAGCGCGATGATGAACAGGAAGGCCTTCGGATGGCGGGTCAGCGCTTCGAGCACCGGCAGCTTCAGTGTGCGGCGGCCGTGCTCGACCTGATCGACGAATTCCCGCGACTCGTCCATGCTGGCGCGCACCCACAGCCCCACCAGCACCAGCACGATGCTGAATACGAACGGCAGGCGCCAGCCCCACGCCCTGAACGCTTCGTCGCCGAGGAGGTGGCTCAGCAGCGACACGATGCCCGTCGCGAGCACGAGACCGACTCCATACCCGACTTGCACGCCGCTGCTGTAGAACGCCTTGCGTCCGCGCGGCGCGCTTTCGACCGCCATCAGCGCCGCGCCGCCCCATTCGCCGCCGACCGCGAAGCCCTGGACCGCGCGCATCAGCACCAGCAGCACGGGCGCCCACCAGCCGATCGACGCGAAGGTCGGCAGCAGTCCGATCGCGACGGTCGAGATGCCCATCAGCATCACGGTCAGCACCAGCATCCGCTTGCGGCCGAGGCGGTCGCCGTAATGGCCGAACACGACGCCGCCGAGCGGTCGAAACAAGAAGCCGACACCGAAGGTCGCGAACGCGGCGAGGGTGCCCATCGTCGGGCTCACCTTCGGGAAGAACTCGGCGTTGAAGACGAGGGCGGCGACGATGCCGTAAAGCAGGAAGTCGTACCAGTCGACCACGGCGCCGACGAAGCTGCCGAGGGCCGCCTTGCGCGCCTGGCGCTTCGCGTGGGACGCGCGCGCGGTGTCGAGGGTGTCGAATGCTGGGGTCATGCCGGTGTCTCCTGTCGCGCCTGGGCGCGGCGCCTGTTCGCCTCGTTGCGCATCGGTCTGCCTGCCGGGCGGCGTGCGCCGCCCGGCTTTCGCGACGCTGTAAGCGGGCGGGGTGGAAGGTGAACGGAGCATAGGGACACGGCCGCGTCCGGACAATAGCGGCGCCTGAAATTTGCGCGATTGTCGTTCCACGGCGTGCGATTCTCGAACGATTTTCGGATTAGCACCAAGCCGCGGTTCGACCGTTCCGGGTCCGCGGCCGGGATGGGGAAATGAACGGTCCGGTTACAACCGCGGGCGGCAACGCCGGTATCGCCGCTATCGCCGCGCGAGGTCGCCCGCCACACTTGCCCTGCCGCGTATCACGCAAGCGTGATACCGAGCGGGATGCGTGTCGCTCACAGGTCTGTCGGACGCCACGTCCCGAGCCCGGATAGCGGCCCGGGCGCCGCTCGATCCCACGCGGCCGGATTCCGTCAACGCGGCGCCGGCATCGCGAGCGCCGCGCGTACTTTCCTGCCGAAACCCGCGAGCCGGCCGACCGGCTCGTTCGCGAACACGAAGCGGATATAGCCGTCGCCGTGCCGCCGGCCCCAGCCGGTCATCGCCGTCGCGCAAACATCCTGTTCGAGCAGCCGCGCCGACATCTGCTCGCCGCTCAAGCCGAATTCGGACACGCGCAGCAGCATCGACCAGCCGCCCGCGGGCAGGCCGAACGGCAAATCGCCCAGTTCCGAGGCCATCGCGTCGCGTCGCCGCTGCAACTCCGCGACGTATTCCGGGAGGCTGACCGCCGAGCGCTCGAGCGCGACGGCCGCCGCCGCCTGCGCGATGCCCACCGGCACGACCACGTTCGCGAGCGACACCGCGATCAAGTCGGGCATGAAGGCATCCGGCGCGACGATCCAGCCGACCCGCCAACCGATCATCCGCAACTCCTTCGACGCCGCTCCCACCGTGATCGTGCGCTCGGCCATGCCGGGCAGCCGGGCGGGGTGGACCGCCCGGCGCCTGTCGAACAGCAGGCGCTCCATCGCGCTGTCGACGATCAGCAGCAGATCGTGCCGGACGCACAGCGCGGAGACGAACTGCCAGTCCGCTTCGTCGAGCACGGCGCCGGAGGGCATCGACGGAGACATCAGCAGCATCGCGCGAGTCTTTTCGCCGCACGCGGCCGCCATCGCGGCACGATCGAGCCGCCATTCGGCGCCCGCCTCGAAACCGAACGGAACCTGCACCGGCGTGCCGCCCGCCAGTCGCACCCGGTTGAGGAGCCCCGCGTAGGTCGGGTCCGTCAGAATCACTTCGTCGCCGACCTCGATCACGGCCAGCAGCGTATTCAGGATGCCGGACAGGCCGCCCGCGGACACGATCACGTTGTCGGCCCGCCAGTCGACGCCCGTTTGCGCGCTGACGTGCGCCGCGACCGTGGCGCGCAGGCGATCCTGGCCGACGAACGGCAGATAGGAGTTCGCCGCGTCTTCGCCTGCGGCGGCCCGGGTCCGGGCCAGCGCCTCGGCGTCCGGCGGGATGTCGGTGTCCAGGTTTTCCAGCCGCAGCACGTCCCGGCCGGAACGATCGGCGATCGAACCCATGCGGTCGACGCCGATGCCGGCGATGTGCTGCAGACGAGCGGGACGGACATGGCGCATCGGGGCCTCCCCATCTGATATGATCGATAATAGATAATCTATAAAAATGCTTGTCGAAATGAATGTCGATGTCAAGGATGACCGCTCGGTCGCGTCGCATATCGCCCAGTCGTTGGCTGCGCGCATCGTCTCGGGCGACATCGCCCCGGGCGAGCGGCTCAAGCAGGATGAACTGGCCGATGCGTTCGGCACGAGCCACGTGCCGGTCCGCGAGGCGTTTCGCCGGCTCGAGGCGCAGGGGCTGGTGATCTCGGAGCCGCGGCGCGGCGTCCGCGTCGCGCCGCTCGACGTGCATGCCGTCGAGGAGGTGGCCCGCATGCGGGCGGTTCTCGAACCGCTCGCCCTGCGTCATGCGATGCCGCGTTTCACCGAAGACGACCTGGCGCTCGCCGCGTCATGGTTGTCGATCGAGGCGCCGCCGGACGACGTGGCGGCGCTGGAACGCGCCAATCGCGGCTTTCATGAGGCGCTGACGACGCCGTGCGGGATGCCGCGTCTCGTCGCCACGCTGGCCGATCTGCATCAGGCAAGTGCGCGCCATCTGTTCACGACCTGGAAGTGGCTGGGCTGGCGCGCGCGCTCCGACGGCGAGCACGAGGCGATACTCGACGCCGTCCGCGCGGAGCGCGTCGACGATGCTTGCGAACGCCTGGCCGCGCATATCGCCGCCGCCGGACATGCGCTCGCCGATGCGTTGCTGCGCAACGACCCGCGCGGGTGAGCGTGCCGGTGTTTGGGAGAAGCGGCTGCGAGCGGCTCAGCAGGCCATGTGAACGAGCGGAAACGGCCGGCCTGCCGAGTCCGTGGCGGAGCGGCCCACATCCTTGAAGCCGTAGCGGCGATAGAACGCGTGCGCCTGGGGATTCTGTTCGTTGACGTCGACGGTGAGATGCGGATGCCGTTCCCTGGCGAAATCGAGCAGGCGCGTCCCGACCCCCTGGCCGAACCGGTCGGGATCGACAAACAGCATCTCGATCTGCGCGCCATCCATGCCGATGAAACCGGCGATGTGTCCGTCGTCGGCCTGATGGACCCAGACCGAGACGGCCGGCAGATAGATATCCCTGACCTGCGGATAGAGCGACGCGATGTCCTGCTCGCTGAGGAAGGCATGCGTTGCCCGCACGGAACGGTGCCAGATTTCAACCAGCACGGGATTGTCCGAGGAGACTCGACTTCGGATGGTCATGGTGAATCGGCGCGAGGGGGGATGTCGCGCCATTTTACCGAGAGGAAAAACAGGCAGGCGGCTAGGGAAGGGCTGCGCGTCGCGTCGGGTTGCCGCCGGGATCGGCGGTGTCGGGCGCAACAGCGAACGATGTTCGTCCGGCGTCCGGCAGCACGACGCAGCGGCTCGCGGGGCCGGCCGCGCGCAACCGCGCGTCGGGTCCGCGATGGGCAACCGCTCGCGGGCCGAATCAGAAAACCGCGCCCAGCCCGCCCGGACCCACCGTATAGTGGATCGTGCCCGGTTGCTGCTGCGAGGGCGCCGAAGCGCACGTGTTTTTGCCCATGGGGGACAGGCACGGGTCGGGGCGTCCATTGCCAAGCGCATTGGCGATCGCGTTGTTCTTGGCAATTTCCTTGGCCGAGAATTTTCTGGTCGCCTCGTTCCGCGCGTCCATGATGGCGTGCATTTTCTTCGACCAGATACGGGCTCTTGCTTGATCGTGAGTGGCGATGATCTGCTGGCCCTCCGGCAGCATCTTTTCTATTTCGAGATCGTATCCGATCACTTCCGGCGGCAACTGATGCGCGCGCACCGACGCCCGGTCGCTTTCGATCATCCTGGCCCAGTCGGCGCTCGATAACGTGCCGTCCGACGACGGCGCCCGGCTTTGTACCGGAGGCGCCATGCACCCGGCAAGGACCGTTGTCACGACGAGCCCGAGACACGCCTTATTCGCTATTGCGTTCATGGTTTTCTCCTGTTCCTGGGCAGTCGTTTCGCGCGTCGTCGCGACATGCCTGCAGCACGGCATTCGCCGTCCCCGGTTCGCGCCGCGCCGAGGACGTGCGTCGGCGGCGCCTAGTTGACCTTCAGCTGACCGCCGCGGCCGAGGCCGCCCTTGACGTCCTGCGCCTTGTAGCTGCGCAGCGACACGACCATCTTGTTCCAGGCGTCGATGAACGCGACCACGGTGGCCTTGCCTTCCGGTGTCGCGGAGAAGCCGCTCAGGCCGCCGCCCACGCCGCCGCCGAAACCGGACAGCGCCGCGCCGAAGTTGGTGGCCGTCGAGCTGCCCTCGGCGGCGGCGATCTGGACCGCCGAGCGCACGTCGAACAGCGTGAGCGTCACGACCGACGATTTCGTCTGCAGACTGCCCGCGACGCGCGCGACCGCTGCGCCGCCGATCAGGCCGCCGATCATGCTGCCGATTCCGCCGACGGGCGAATCGTTGATGACGATCTGCGGTTCCATGTAGTAATCGGCCGCGACCCGCTGGCCCTTCTGCTGCTTCGAGCCCGCGCGATACTCGCCGGAGTTGCGCTGCAGGTCGGTGATGTGCGACAGGCGCGCATCGGATTTCTGGTTGCCGATCGACGTGATCACGAAGCAGTTGGACTGCTGGACCGCGAGGCGCAGCAGCGGATCGATGCTGGTCACCTTGGTGGCGCTGCCGAACGGGCCGAACCAGTCGGCATTGCGGCCGTCGTCCACCGCGATGGTGCCGAGCGGGGTGGTGCAGCGTTGCAGCGTGTCGTCGGCGCCCGCGCTGGTCGCGCCTGCCGCCGCGCCCGTCACGCCCGCATTTTGGCCGCCGGGCGTCACCATGCCGCCGCATGCGGTCAGCGAACCGACCAGCGCGACCGTGAGCGCGCCCTTGATACCCGTGTATTTCGAAATGGAATTCATGATGATTGTCCGCGCGTTAAGATTTTCAATAGACGGCTTATTTATCTCGGCGCTTGATAAGCGTCCGACACCCTGCACGCGGGGATGGTCTCCTCGGCTGCGTGCCCGTGTTCCTTCAACACCTGCTCAATACCAGTACCAGGATTGCTGGCGCCAATAGCCCTGGTACGGATAGCCCGAGTACCAGTACCCGTAGTACAGGTTGCGCATCTCGGTGCGCCATTTGTAGTCGTCCGCGTCGGCCTGCTTGGCGGCGGTGGCCTGGGCCAGCAGCTTCTTCGATTCCTTGTCGCCGCGGCCGGCCGCGATCGACAGCCATTTCTCGGCTTCGCGCGGATCGGCGCCCATCTCCTCGAGGCCGAACAGATAGAAGGTGCCCAGCGCCTTCTGCGCCTGGAGATCGCCGCCTTCCGCCGCCTTGCGCATCCACACGAGCGCTTGATAGCTGTCCTGGCGCACGCCGTCGCCGCGGAAATAGCGCAGGCCCAGGTCGTAGGCGGCGCGGGGTTCGGTCTCGGCGCTGGCTTTCAGCGCGGCGATGCGCGGATCGACGGGCCGCTCGGGCGTACTGTCCGCGGCCTCGTAGGCCGCCTGGTTCTTGGGGCGCTCGGCGCAGCCGCGGTCGTCGCAGATTCGGACGGTCGGGCTGGAGGAAGGGTTTTGGGCGCAGGCGGCCAGAGCCAGAACGATGCACGGCGCGAGAAAGCGATACTTCATGTCGGTCCTCAATACCCTGTTGTCCGGTTGAATGCATGTGCGTGTCCCGCGCGGCGGCCGGATCCACCCTGTAATCCGGTCCCCCGGATGGCGGAGGAGGCCGTCCGCGTCCCGATCGGGACGGCCTGTTTCCAGATCCGGGTCGCGACAGGCGGCTCGCCGGACTGGATCTGCCGAGGCATCGCCGGCAAGTTAGGACTCAGATGCATTTTTCAGACGCGTATTTCAATGGGGTTGTGTTTTCTATTCGATTCTTGTTGTCTGCCGAAATCAAACGTTCCCGCTCTGAGAAAGGCTCGAGTGGATTAAATGGCTGTCTAACTACGCACCCAATCGAATGGTGCCTCTTTTGCCTGATTTGATGGAATCGGGCGTGTGTGGAACCGGATAATAAAATCACTTGGCGTCATGCAGGGTATCCTTCCGTCCAGATTTGGTGACTATCCGTCTAGCGAGGCTGGCTGCGAGGCAAATCATCTCATTTGGAGAGAGGAAATTATGGCGCGGGAATCCTGGCTTCTAGTGGGCTTGCACCACTTGTCCTTTTTTCATAGGATTCTTGGCGAGGTGTTTTCATCGGCAAGATGAGCGCGAAATTTTGATGGCGCGAAGATTTCTTGCATGTAGAGATAGCCTATTTGTCTGATGTATGGCTGGAAACAACCCGCTTGACCAGTCGGGTATCAAACAAAATTAAGTGAAATCGAATGGGCGGTTACTCGCATGGAAAACGCCCGTGCAATGGGATTCTCAAGCGCGTTGTTCAATTTGCACTCATATTCCTGTCACCTTGAACCTGTGTTTGATGTGTAAGAGTGAAGGCCGATACTGATGCGGGCTATTTTTATCGGTTAATCTTCGCGAGAGTGAAGCAGGGGATTTCTCAAATGAAAAGCGTGACGACACACATCACGCGCGATAAAGGAAACAACGTCGGCCGGTTTGTTGGCATAGCCAATCAGCGGGAATCAATCGCATGCTGACCGGGCAGGCTGGGGTGCCGTCAATGGACGAGATATCGAATCAGGACACGGTTCGGCCGGGGGTGGCCGAACACGCGCGGAGAGACCACGGAGACGCTTCACGCTCGATCGGCATGCCGGTCGAGGCGGGCGGAATCGACCACGCTCCCGGGGCAAACGACGGCGGATGGGGCGATGCGCGCGAGCGCATCGCGGCGGAGCTGCGAGCGTCGTGCGCCGGCGCTCCGGCGGCGCACGGGCCGCCGCCTGCCGCGACGACGGAGTTGCAGACACCGACGGCCGCGAGCGCGCTGCTGTTCGACTACCTGTGCTCGCTGCGCAAGCATCTGCCGCACCTGAGCGCGGCGGAAACGCCGCACGTGATTCAGGCGACGAACAGTCTGATGAAAGCCGGACTGAAGCCGCAGCAGGATGCTCGCGACGAAGGGCAGACCGCCATCAACGCGATGCTGTTCCACCGCGTCCAGCGCTATATCGACAGCCACCTGTCGAGCCCGGAGCTGACGCCCGAGCGGATCTGCAAGGAGGTCGGTATCTCGCGCTCGAAGCTGTATCAGCTCTTCGAACCGTCGGGCGGCGTGATGCGTGTCGTTCAGCGGCAGCGGCTCAAGCGTATTCGCGACATCCTGTCCGATCCGTCTCGTCCGAAGATGCGGATTGCCGAGATCGCCTGGTGCCACGGTTTCGTCAGCGAAAAACATTTCAGCCGGGTGTACAAGGCGGAGTTCGGCCATACGCCGCGCGACACCGTGGCGCATGCGCGCCAGGCGGGCGCTGCCGGCTGATCCGGCGGCGCGCCTGTCGTTGCCGGCCGGCGGGACGAAACCAGCATCGGCGCGCGAGCCGGGCGGCCCTGGCGGGACGAACCTGATCGGTCCCGCCGGGACCGGTGCCGTCCATGCCATAAATCTTTAACCATCCGCCGTGACAATGGCGCCCGTGCTCATCGCTTCGCTGCATGCCGGATTCGATGTTGCACACGTGTGCAATCCGGACGCGAGCTGTCGTCCCACCAGAGAGAGACCGCATGAAACTGTCACGCCGCCTGCGCGCCCTGTCCGCCGCCGTCGCCCTGTCCGTCACGACCCTGAGCGCCGGCGCGGCGGATCTCGTGATCGCCGGGCGCGACGACATCTACGGCCGGGGGCTGGCCGAGGCCGTCGCCGGTTTCACCAAGCTGCACCCGGGCGCCGAGATCGAGCTGCTGAAGCTGCCCAACGCGAATCTGTACCAGAAGCTGAAGTTGTCGATGCGCGAGGGTACGGCCGCGTACGACCTGATCATGATGGACGACACCTGGTCGCCCGAATTCATCGGTAACGGCTGGCTGAAACCGTTGCCCGATGCGCTCGCGGACGCGGACATGGTTCCGTCGACGGTCGCGCTGGGCCGCGCCGCGACAGGCGGACTGTATGCGCTGCCGATCGTCGGCAACGTCGAGATGTTCGCGTACCGGAAGGATCTGCTCGCGAAGTACAAGCTGCAGCCGCCGCGCAACTGGGACGACGTGCTGAAGATCGCGCAGACCGTCGGCGGCGCGGACAAGAGCCTGTCCGGCGTGGTATTTCGCGGCACCAAGGGCAATCCGGTGGTGACGGGCTTCCTGCCGATCCTCTGGGCATACGGCGGCGACGTGCTCGACCGCAACGGCAAGGTGTCGATCGACTCGCCCGAGGCGCAGGCGGCGCTGAAGACGTTCCTCGCGCTGAAGGCGTCGGCGCCGAAGGATGTCGACGTGTATGGCGCGGCGGAAGTGCGCGATGCGCTGCAGCGCGGCACCGCGGCGCAGTCGATCGAGGTCTGGCCCGCGTGGATTCCGGCGCTCGACGATCCGAAGCAGTCGCGGGTGGTCGGCCAGATCGCGTTGCAGGCGCCCCCCGGGCAGGTGAAGGGACCGGCGCCGATGCTCGGCATCTGGCAGATGGCGATTCCGAAGGATGCGCCGCACGAGAAGCTGGCGCAGGATTTCCTGGCTTACCTGACGGCGCGCGATACGCAGACGCGGCTCGCGGCGCTCGGGCTGCCGCCGACGCGCAAGAGCGTCTTCGCCGATCCCGCGCTGGTTCAGCAGTTCCGCTGGTATCCGGATCAGCTGAAGGCGCTCGAAGCGGGCCGCGCCCGGCCGCGCGTGAAGGACTGGCAGCAGCTCGAAAGCATTCTCGGCGATCAACTGCAGCTGGCGCTGACCGGCCAGGCCGCCCCGCAGGCGGCGTTGCGGCAGGCCGCGCAGAAAATGACCCAGGCGCTCGCGGCGGCGGGCAAGTGAGCATCGTCGCGATGCAGCGCGCGACGGAGCCGCGCCGATGAGCGCCGCGCGCCGCTTCCTGCCGCTCGTCGCGCTGACGGGCCCCGCGCTGCTGGTGCTCGGCGTGCTCGCGCTCTATCCGGTCGCGCGGGTACTGATCGACTCGTTCTTCAACGTCGACTACGCGTCGGGCCGCCGCGCGTTCGCGGGCTGGGCCAATTACCGCGCGGTGCTCGGGGACGACGCGTTCGCGGCGAGCTTCGGCAACACGCTGCAGTTCACCGTCGTCGCGTCGATCGTCGAGGTGGCGCTCGGCTTCGGCCTCGCGCTGCTGTTCGTGCGGCGGTTTCCGGGCCGGCGCATCGCGCTGCCGCTCGCGATCCTGCCGATGATGCTGTCGACGCTCGTGTGCTCGGCGATCTGGCGCAACTGGCTCAACTACAGCGGCTTCCTCAACGCGCTGCTCGCGCTGTTCGGCTGGCCGGGCGTGCGCTGGCTGTCCGATCCGCATCTCGCGATCTGGTCGCTGATCCTGGTCGACGTGTGGCAGTGGACGCCGATGGCCTTTCTGATCGTGCTCGCCGGATTGCAGGCGATTCCGCAGGAACTGTACGAGGCGGCGCGCACCGACGGCGCGAGCGAGCGGCAGTGCCTGATGCACATCACCCTGCCGCTCGTGATGCCGCAAATCGTGCTCGCGATGCTGCTGCGCTCGATCGACACCTTCAAGCTGTTCGACAAGGTGTACGCGCTGACGGGCGGCGGGCCGGGCAATGCGACGCAGACGCTGTCGACCTACGTCTACGACACGGGTTTCCGCTTTTTCAATGTCGGGCCGGCCAGCGCGGCGGCGGTGCTGATGCTCGCGGCGTCGGCGGTTCTGGTTTCGGGGTATGTATGGCAGTCGGTCCGGAAGCCGGACAAGTGATGCGCGCCGGCGCGCAGGGCGGATTCGCGCGGCCGTCGCGGCGGGCGGCGGGCGGGGCGGCGATCTGGGCGCTGCGGGCCGGCGCGCTGCTGGTGCTGCTGTTGCCGTGCCTGTGGATGGCGGGCGCGGCGTTCATGCCGACCCTCGAACGGCTCGATCATCCGCTGCGGCTGTGGCCGTCGGCGCCGACCTTCGAGCATTTCGCCGCGGTGTGGGCGAGCGGCATCGGCCGGCAGGCCGCGAATTCGCTCGCCGTGAGCGTCGGGGCGACCGTCGTGTCGCTGGCGCTCGCGTTCCCGGCCGCCTATGCGCTCGTGCGGATGCGCTTTCCCGCGCGTCTCGACCTGCTGTTCCTGATGCTCGTGCTCGCGCTCAAGCTGATGCCGCCGATCACGATCGCCGTGCCGCTGTTCTCGCTCGCGAAATCGCTGCATCTGCTGGATTCGGCGGTCGGGCTGATGCTCGTCTATCAGGTGTACACGCTGCCGATGGCGATCTGGATGCTGCTGTCGTTCGTCCGCGACGTGCCGATCGAGTACGAGGAGGCCGCCTGCCTCGACGGCGCGGGCCTGGCGCGCCGGCTCACGCACATCGTGCTGCCGCTGTGCGCGCCCGGGCTCATCGCGACCGCGATTTTCGTGTTCATCACCGCGTGGAACGAATTCCTGCTGGCGCTGCTGTTCGTGTCGACACCGAGCCGCTTCACGCTGCCGCTCGCGATCGCGGGCTACGTGACGGAAAACGGCATCGACTGGGGCGACCTGATGAGCGCCGGGCTGATCGCGTCGCTGCCGACCCTGGCCGTGGCCGGTTACGTGCAGCGGTACCTGCTGCGGGGCTTTTCCGGCGGGCTGAAATAACCGAACAAAGCCCGGAGCGCGCGATGCTCCAGGCGCGAGAGGCCGCAATACCGTGCCGGGCTGCCGACGCCCGCCTCATAACCATTAGGAGTCCATCTGACATGAACAAGCGCATGATAGCCGTCGCGGCCGCGGGTCTTGCCGCCGCCGCGGCGGCCCAGGCCCAGAGCAGCGTCACGCTGTACGGGGTGCTCGACAACGGCATCGTCTACCAGAACAGCAGCACGTCGCGCGGTTCGACGTCGGGCGGCCATTCGGCCGTGACGATGTCGACCGGCGCGTGGGCGGGCAGTCGCTTCGGGCTGAAGGGCGGCGAGGATCTGGGCGGCGGATCGAAGGCGATCTTCCAGCTCGAATCGGGCGTCAGCACGTCGAACGGCACGTCGCAGTTCGCGGGGGGCATCTTCACGCGGCAGGCTTGGGTCGGCCTGACCCATCCGGCCTACGGTACGCTGACGGCCGGCCGCCAGTACACGGCCTACTACACGCTGCTGTCGCCGTACAGCCCGACGACCTACCTGACGGGCTTCTTCGGCGCGCATCCGGGCGACCTCGACTCGCTCGATACGACGATCCGCGCGAACAATTCGCTCGTGTATACGTCGCCGCAGCGCTACGGTTTCACCGTCAGCGGCTCGTATTCGCTCGGCGGCGTGGCCGGCAGCGTCAACCGCGGTTCGACGTGGAGCGCGGCGATCCAGTATCTGAACGGCCCGCTCGGCATCGCGGCGGGGTTCCAGCGCGTCAACAACTCGACGCTCGGCGGCGGTGCGTGGGGAACCGACTCCACGACCAATTCGGGAGGACAGCCGGGCGTGTCCGCGATCAACAACGGCTACCAGACGGCCCAGGCGCAGCAGCGCATCGCGGTGACGGCGGGCTATCAGTTCGCGTCGGCTTGGGATGTGTCGGCGTCGTACTCGAATGTCCAGTATCTGCCGGGCACGGGGTCGGCGTTCCGCAATACCGCGATCTTCAATACGGCGGGGCTCGTGCTGCACTGGAAGCCGACCGTCACGTGGGATTTCGCCGGCGGCTACAGCTACACGCGCGCCACCCAGTCGAACGGCATCACGAGCGCCGCCCAGTATCACCAGATCTCGCTCACGCAGTTCTACAGCCTGTCGAAGCGCACCGGCCTGTATCTCGGCGAGGCGTATCAGCGCGCGAACGGCAAGACGATCGGCTCGAACGGCGTGCAGATCATCCATGCGACCGCGTCGATCGGCGACGGCTTCAACGGCACGCCGTCGTCCAGCCGCACGCAGTTCGTCGTCGGCGGCGGGATGCTGCACCGCTTCTAAGCGGCGGAACCCCGCTGCGCGGCGTTCGACCGCCTGGACGCCGCGCACCGGGGCACGGACGGCGCGGTCCTTTCTCCCCCGCCCATCAAGACAGGAATCTTTCGTGGCGACACTTACGCTCAGCGCGGTATCCAAGACGCGCGAGAACCGGCAGCCGGTGCTGCATCATCTCGATCTCGATGTCGCGGACGGCGAGTTCGTCGTGCTGGTCGGCCCGTCCGGATGCGGGAAGTCGACGCTGCTGAGGATGACGGCCGGGCTCGACAGCGTGACGTCGGGCGAAATCCGGATCGGCACGCGCCGCGTCAACGATCTCGGGCCGCAGGACCGCAACGTCGCGATGGTGTTTCAGAACTACGCGCTTTATCCGCACATGACGGTGGC
This sequence comes from Burkholderia alba, assembly GCF_034721475.1. NCBI lineage: Bacteria > Pseudomonadati > Pseudomonadota > Betaproteobacteria > Burkholderiales > Burkholderiaceae > Burkholderia > Burkholderia alba. Next base: position 86,641 of record NZ_JAWJWL010000010.1, read on the forward strand.
CGACAACATCGCGTTCGGAATGAGGATGCGCGGCGCCGCGGCGGACACGATCCGCGCGCGGGTCGCGGAGACCGCCCGGATGCTGTCGCTCGACGCGCTGCTCGCGCGCAAGCCCGGCGAACTGTCCGGCGGACAGCGGCAGCGGGTGGCGATGGGCCGGGCGATCGTGCGCGAGCCGGCGCTGTTCCTGTTCGACGAGCCGCTGTCCAATCTCGACGCGCGCCTGCGGGCGCACATGCGCATCGAGATGCGCCGGCTCCATGCGCGGCTCGCCACCACGACGCTGTACGTGACGCACGACCAGGTCGAGGCGATGACGCTGGCCCAGCGCATTGTCGTGTTGAATCAAGGCCGGATCGAGCAGACCGGCACGCCCGAGCAGATCTACGCGCGTCCGCAAAGCACGTTCGTCGCGAGCTTCATGGGTTCGCCCGCGATGAACCTGCTGCCGGGCCGCGTTGCCGCCGACGGCCGGCGCTTCGCGGTCGAGGACGGCCCCGATATCCCGGTCCCGGACGTATTGCGGCAGTCCGGCACGCTGGCGCCGGGGCGCGGCTACGTGCTCGGCATCCGGCCCGAGCATGTCGAGGTCGGCTGTGCAGCGCAGGGGGAGCGCGCCACGCTGCCGGTCGATCTGTGCGAAATGCTGGGCGCGGACAGTCTTGCGTTCGGCAATTGGGGGCGAGCGAGCGTCGCGGTGCGTCTGCCGTCGGGGTGGCGCGCGGCGGCGGGCGAAGCGCTGGAGGTCGGCCTGCCGAGCGTGCATCTGCATTTCTTCGACCGGGAGACCGGGCGCCGCGTCAATTGACGCGGCGTGGGGAGGGCGGGCGCGGATCAGCCGCAGGTCTTGCGGACCACGCCGGCGACCGGCACGACGCGCATCCGGGAATCGCCGGAGAAAGCGTCGATCCGGTCCGCGAGCATGCCGACGGCCTGGTTGGCGAGGCCGTGCGTGTCCTGCTGGATGGTCGTGAGCTGATAGGTTTCGTAGCCGGCGGCCGGAATGTCGTCGAAGCCGATCACGAACAGGTCGCCGGGCACGCGCAGCCCGTAATGATGACGCGCGGTGTCGATCAGGCCGAGCGCGAGCAGGTCGGACGAACAGAAGATGCCGTCCGGACGCGGCTGGCCCGCGAGCAGACGATGGGCGGCGTCGACGCCGGCGGCGTAGGTGTCGGACGGCGTGACGAGCGTGCCGGCCGGTCCCGCGCCGTCGCGCCGCAGGGTGCGCGCGAAGCCTTCGCCGCGCGCCGCCGCGCTGTAGCTGGTTTTAAGCGGCCCGACGAACGCGAACCGGGTCGCGCCCGCGCGGGTCAGCATCTGAGCGGCGAGCGCGGCGCCCGCCGCGTTGTCGCTGACGACGACGTCCGCGCCGGGCAGGTTCGACGCCCGGTTGATCATCGCGACCGGGATCTTGTAGTCGAGGTACTGGCGGGCGAGGCCGAGCGGCGGCGAAGCCGACGTCATCACGATGCCGGCGATCCGGTAGCTCAGCAGCATTTCGAGCGAATCCTTGATCTGGCGCGGATCCTCGGCGTTCATCACGAGCGGTGTCAACGCATAGCGCCCGAGCGCGGTGATGATGTCGGCCAGCAGCTTGGCGCGGAACGGATTTTCGAAGCCGGCCGTGACGACGCCGACCATGCTGCTGCGCTGCATGATCATTTCGCGCGCGATCATGTTGACCTGGTAGCCGAGCGCGCGAGCGGCCTCCATCACGCGCTCGCGGGTCTCGGGCGCGATGCTCGCGGTGGGCGAGAATGCGCGGGAGACGGCGGAACGCGACACGCCGGCGCGCTGCGCGACGTCGGACGCGGTAACCCAGTGTTTTTTCTGTTTGTCAGTCATGCACGGATCGGAGGGGGCGGGGCACCGCATGCGCCGGGGCGCCGCGAGCGACACATGATACGGCTTCGCGACCGCCCCGGGTGAGGCGGGCGCGGCGTCGCCCCGCCGGATTGCCCGGGCGTTTTCGGGGCTGAACGCCGTGCCGGTTCAGCCAGTCTTTTCTCTGTCGACCATTTTTCATGACGCCTTGCCCGACCGATTCGACCTTGCCGCTCGCCGACTGGATGTCGGCGCTCGACGACCGCCGCGAACTCCATACGCTGAGCTTACCCGGCAGTCATGACACCTGTGCGTATACCGTCGACGACGCGCTCGCCCGTACTCAGTCCGCGCCGCTCGATCGGCAGTTGCTCCATGGCGTGCGCGTGCTCGACATCCGCTGCCGGCACGAGCGGGACACGTTCCACATCAATCACGGCGGGATTGCGCTGGGCATCACGTTCGACGCGGTGCTCGCCGACTGTGCGCGCTTCCTGGCCGCGCATCCGGGGGAGTGCATCGTGATGTCGGTGAAGGACGAATGCGGTTCGCGCGACTGTACCCGGAGCTTCGAGCGCACATTCGACACGTATCTGGCGCGGGATGCCGCGGTGCGCTGGCATCTCGGCACGGCGATTCCGGCACTCGGCAGCGTGCGCGGCGCGATCGTGCTGCTGCGCCGCTTCGCGAGCGAGCGGCCGCTCGGCATCGACCTGTCCGCCTGGCCGGACAATGCCAGTTTCCTGGTCGACGGCGCGGGCGCGGCGTTCGCGATCCAGGACGAGTACCGGGTGCCGGTGCGCGCATCGATCGACTACAAATGGCACGCGATCGACGCGTTGCTCGGCGAGACGCCGACGGTCGGCGGGCAACGCTGGGTCGTCAATTTCTGCAGCGGCACCGGGATGGGGGCGAACCCGCGGCTGATCGCGCTCGGCGACGCCGGGGCGGCCGGCATTCACGCCCGTCTGCTCGGGCGCCTCGCGACCCATGACGGCGCGTGCGGCACGCTGATGCTCGATTTCTGCGACGACCGCGATTGGGCGCTGGTCCGGGCGCTGGTCGCGCGCAACGCTTGAGGTAGCCGGCGGCGGCTCGGGCGCGAGGCGGTCGAGGCGAAACCGCCGCGCCGCCGTCCCCCCGAATCCGGCGCGGCACAATTCCGGAAAAAATCCGGTCAATAAATCCACCGGATCGACTCAATTCAATTGCCGTCGGTCAAATTGCCGGACGCACGTCCGATCCATGCGGGACCGCGATCCCGGGCACCCGGGACGGTGTCCGAATTTGACGAAAATCAACCCAAGTCGACGGTAAACAGGCGCATCGGGCCGGTCTCTGCACATTTTTTCACAAGCCACCCTAAAGTATTACGATATTCTTTCCGAAAATTACCGTTGTAAAGCACGTAAGCAATAGGCCAACCAATACTTCGGGGTGATTCAATGGCGATCGACAGCACTTCCATCTCCAAAGCCAATACCGCGCTGCAGGACGCAGCCCAGTCGATCATCAACGGGACGACCGGCAAGTCCTCGATGGACGTGAACGCGCTGGTCGCGGCGCTGGTCGGCGGCAAGACGGCGGGACTGACCGTCGCGCTGAGCGAGTCCGCCAAGAAGAACAACGACCAGGCCGCCGCGCTCGGCCGGGTTCGCACCGATCTCACGGCGCTGCAGAACGGCCTCGAATCGCTGTCCAACGGCACGCTGCTGCAGAAGTACGCGATCAAGGCGACCGGCAAGGGCCTGACCGCGACCACCGACAAGGGCGCCGCGGCCGGCAGCTACCAGGTGGACGTGAAGCAGATCGCGAACCAGCAGTCGCTGGTGTCCGGCGCGTTCGACGCGAAGCAGAAGCTCGGCACCGGCACGCTGACGCTCGGTGTCGGCGACAAGTCGATGAAACTCGACATCACCGCGCAGAACAACACGCCGGCGGGCATTGCCGCGGCGATCAACGGAGCGGCGAACAACCCGGGCGTGTCGGCGACGGTCGTCACGGGCACCGACGGCGCGCACCTCGTGCTGCGCTCGACGGCGTCGGGCAGCGACAAGGTGATCAACGTCGGCGTCGACGGCGTGAAGGACGACAACGGCCTGTCCAAGCTGGCGATCGCGTCGACGGCCGACTCGAAAGGCGGCCCGTCGACCATTCCGAAGGACGACAAGAACGGCTGGACGCAAAGCGCGGCCGCGCAGGACGCGATCCTGACGGTCGGCGGCATCACCGCGCGCAGCGCGGAGAACACCGTGAGCAACGTGATCGCGGGCATCACGCTGACGCTCACGCAAGAGTCGGTCGGCACGTCGCAGTCGCTCAGCGTGACCCCCGACCTGGAAGGCCAGGCGAAGGCGGTGACGAACTTCGTCGACCTGTACAACAGCGTGGTGTCGACGATGGCGGCGTACTCGACGTTCGACAAGTCGCAAAAGAAGGGTGAACAGGGCGGCACGCTGCTCGGCGATCCGACGATCGCCGCGATCCGCAATACGATGGGCCGGCTGGCGTCCGAGGGCGTGCGCCACGGAATCGGCAAGGTCGGTCTCGCCGATCTCGGCGTGACGTTCGCGCCGCTCGGCTCGAAGCTGCCGGAAGGTTCGCTGGTGATCGATCAGAAGCGGCTCAACGGGGTGCTCCAGAACAGCCCGGCGACGGTCGCGAAGGTCTTCAACGAGGTCGACGGCATCGGCAAGCAGCTGAGCGACGAGCTGTCCGGGCATCTGAAGAAGGACGGCACCTTCGACAGGCGCTTCGAGGGAATCGACCGCGACATGAAGAGCCTCACCAAGCGGCAGGAAAGCCTGACGAACTATGCGGCGGATCTCACCAGCCAGTACAAGGCGCAGTTCACCGCGCTCGACGCGCTGATGGCGAAGATGAAGAACAATTCGGACTATCTGACCCAGTTGTTCGGCGGCGCGTTCAGCGCCGGCGCGCTCGCGAAGAAGTAAGCCGCGGCGGGGCGCGCCGCGCCCCTTGCGGTTGCGCCGCAACGGCTGGATCATCGCACCATCTCTGCGCGATTCGTCGTCCGGCCGCTTCGGACGCCTCGCGCGTCCGGCCGGACGCGCACGGCATCCCGCCATGTCGACGGGTCCCCCACCGTCAGGACCGCATGGCAACCGAATTCCTCCGTTTTCCCGCGCACGCCGGGCGGCGCGACGACCCGCCGCGCGAACTGCTGCTGCCGGCGGCGCTGCTGATTCTGTGCATCGACATCGTCTGGTGCGTCGTCGCGGGCTGGCGCATTCCGCCGCGCCAGCTGCTGCTGGGCGCGGCCGGCTGCGCGGCACCGCTCGCGCTGCTGGCGATGCCGCGCTACCGCAACGATTTCAGGGTCCGCTCGATCTGCACCGCCGCCGCGCAATTCGTGTTTTTCACGAACGTTGCCGCGCTCTTGAGCTATCTCGTCGTCAGCACCCACGCCCCGCTCGCCGACGCGACCTTCGCGCGCTGGGATCGCTGGCTCGGATTCGACTGGCCCGGGCTGTACCGGTGGCTGCACGACCGGCCGCGCCTCGATGAGGCGCTTGCGTGGGCATACGGCAGCGCGTTGTTTCAGATGGCGTTCCTGATCGTCTATCTGAGCCTCCGGCGGCAGCGCGCGCGGCTGGTCGAGTTCTTCAACGTCGTGGTGATCGCGTTTGTCGTCACCACGGTGATCGCGGGCTGGCTGCCCGCGGCGGGCGCCGCGAAGTTCTACTGGCCGGCCGTGCATGCGGATCTCGCGATGTGGTCGGACTTCGAACCGCTGCGCGCCGGCACGCTCAAGTCGTTCGATCTGCTGCGCACGCAGGGTCTGTTCTCGTTCCCGTCCTTTCACACGGTGACGGCGGTCGCCCTGGCGTACGCGATGCGCAAGAGCCGGCTGTTCCCGCTGTTCCTCGTGCTGAACGCGCTGGTGATCGCCGCGACGCCGACGCACGGCGGCCACTATCTGGTCGACGTGCTGGCGGGCCTCGCCACGGCGGCGGCCGCGATCGCGGCAAGCCGTTCCCGGCCGATGCTGCGCACGCGGCGTTGATCGCGGGTGCCGGGCGCGCGACGCGCGATCGGCGCGCGTGCCGTTGCCGCGCCGCAGCATCGGAAAGCCGCGCGGTCATCCGGTGTTTCGAGGATTTCTTCATACCGGGCGGTCACGCCCGGTTTCAAACATCGGCTCGCGGCCGCCCCGCTTTTGCGTCAACGATTCCCCGCGCGACTTCAAACGATTCATGACGAACGGAGCATGCGCGTGCTCGGGCGACAGCTTTCAATTGCCTTGACCCGTCCCGTCCCGGATGGCTCAATCCGCGGAACGCCGCGACGGCGATGCGTCGCACGCGGCATCCATCCAGGACAGATCAAAATCGGAGGGGACGTGAATATCATGCGTTGGATCGCGGGCGCCGGACTGGCGCTGGCCGCATCGCTGTCGCAGGCCGCCGTGTCGTGCCGGCCGGCGACGCCGCTCGAAGCGGCCGTCTACACCACGCCGTTCCAGTTTCCGGGCGTGACGTCGCCGAGGGACGGCACCTGCTGGATCAACAATCTCGCGGTGACGGCCTCCGACGGCACCCGGCTCACCGCGAATCTCTCTCTGCCGAAAATCACCCGCCCCGACCAGACCTTCCCGACGATCGTGATGATCGCCAGCTGGGCCGCGTCGGATTTCTTCGAGTATCTCGGCCAGCAGCAAAAGCTCGCGCAGGACGGCTACATCGTGCTGAGCTATACGCCGCGCGGCTTCTACCTGTCGGGCGGCACCGTGCAGGTCGCCGGGCCGCAGGACGTCAAGGACGTGTCCACCGCGGTCGACTGGGTGACGGCCAACGCGCCGGCCGATCCCGACCGGCTCGCGGCGAGCGGCATCTCGTACGGCGCGGGGCTGTCGCTGCTCGCGCTCGCGCAGGATCCGCGTCTGAAGACGGCCGTCGCGCTGTCGGGCTGGGGCGATCTGGTCGATCAGCTGTATCCGGCGCAGTCGCCGAACGCGACCTGGTCGGCGGTGCTGTTCCTGTCGGGAAAGGTCACGGGGCGGCTCGATCCGCTCGTCGACCAGTACGTGAAGGCGCTGCTCGATCCGAACACGCCGCCTGAGAAAGTGAACGAGATCGTCGCGTGGGCCGGGGTCCGCTCGCCCGCGAGCTATGTCGACGCGATCAACCGGCGCCGCGCGCCGGTGTTCCTCAGCAAGAACTTCGAGGACGACATGTTCACGCCGAACTCGTCGATGCGGATGTTCTCGCAGTTGACCGGGCCCAAGAAGCTGCTGCTGAATCCCGGCATTCACGCGCAGGCGGAAATCCCGGGCGCGCTGCTCGGCGCGCCGAACTATCCGTACGACCAGGCGCACCGCTGGTTCGACCGCTGGCTGAAGGGAGAGCAGAACGGCGTGGACACCGAGCCGAAGGTGTCGATGCAGGTCAAGTTCAGCGCGACGCGCGACAGCTTCGATACTTGGCCGGCCAGCAACGTGCGCGCGCAGACGCTGTACGTCGGGCCGCGCGGCAACGTGCGCTGGGAACTGGGCTGCCTGTGCTGGAAGGGGACGACGGGGGCGCTGCAGGCCACGCCGAACGCGTCCGCCGGCGCCGATCTGATCCAGAATTTCTCCGACACCACGGCGACGAGCGGGCCGATTCCGATTCTGTCGACGCTCGGCGAAGGGCTGGGCGCGCCGGTCATCAACGCGCTGCCGACCGTGAATCTCGCAACCGGCGTGCGCTACGAGGGCGCGCCGCTGCGCGCGCCGATGCAGTTGCGCGGGATCCCTACGCTGAATCTGCGCGCGACGCCGTCGCAGGCGCGCGCGCAGGTGGTCGCCTATCTGTACGACGTCGATGCGCTCGGGGTCGGCAAGCTGATCACGCACGGTGCGCGAACCGTGCACTGGGCGACGCCGGGCGCGACGATCGATTTCCCGATCGAATTCTCGGCGACCGCGTACGACGTGCCGGCCGGCCACCACATCGGCATCGTGCTCGATACGTTCGACAGCCTGTACCAGCCGCCCGTCAATCCGGGCGAGCGGTTCGGCGTCACGTTCCAGTTCGACCCGGCGAAACAGGCGACGCTGGTGCTGCCGGTCAAGTCGTGACGGTCCGCCGCCGCGCGCGGGGCTTCGGCGCGCGGCGGGCGTCCGTTCCGGTTCAGCTGGACACGTAGCGCGACGGCAGCGGCGGCGCATCCGCCGGGATCGTCACGAGCGCGGTGTCGAGCCAGCCTTGCGGCGTGCCGTTCGACTGCGCGTACGCGCCGACATAAGGCATCATGCGCGTCGTTTGGTACACCTGCGGCGTCCAGCCCGGCGGCGCGAGGAATACCGAGGTCGCGCGCTTCTCGCTGTACGCCGATGCGCCGTACGTCGAAATATTCCACAGCGTTTTCTGATACGTGTCGTAGTCGGCGTTGTGGCGCGAGCCGCCCGCCTGCCAGCCCTCGAGCTGGATGAACGTGTTGTACGTCCCCGCGCCCGCGAGCAGGTTGTTGACGGTGCGGCCGTACAGGAAGGACAGAATCAGTCCGCAGTTTTCCGGCGCGAAATCGCTGCCGATGCTCAGGTAGTAGCGGCCCGTCGTGTTGACGAGCGACGCGTAGTGCGAGTTGCCGATATCGAGCGCGGTCGCGAGGCCGCTCGCGCCGATGTAGCTGTCGAACGCTTGCATCGACACGCCCGCCGGCAGGTCGCCGGTCGCGCTGATCGCGACGAAATGCGAGCCCGACGCCAGCAAGGTCAGGAAGGCGCTCAGGCTCGCGGCGTCCCAGTTGCCCGCCGCATCGGCGAACGCGAACGCGCGATAGCCGCTCAGGCTGAAGACGGCGGGATCCGTGCCCGCCTGATAGGCGATTTGCGGTACCCACATCGTCAGCGAGCCGCTGGGCGATGCGTTTGCCACATAGCTTTTCAGCAGGTCGATCAACTGCGCGTCGCTGGCGGGCAGCGTCCCGTAGGCGGCGCCGTTCAGCCAGCGCTGCACCCATTGCGCGACGAATCCCGCCAACTGGCCGCCCGTGAAATCGGCGGGCGGCACATAGCCGGCCGCGCCGGCGCTCCGGTAGGCGGACTGAATCACGCCCGCGCCGCGAATCGTCGCGCCGAACATGCTGTTCGCGAAATCCTGGCAATTGTTGCGCGGGCTCGCGCCCAGCAGTGCGAGCGGCACGACGGCCGCGCCGCTGGCGGTCGCGATGCCCCGGTAAAGGTTGAGGTTCGCGACCGCATCGTGGCCGGGGAACGTCGCCGCGTTGGCGCCCGACACGTAGCCGGACGACGCCGTGACGCCGACGGTGGTCGGCTGCGAACCGAACGGATGCACGTAGGCCAGATTGAACGTCGCGCCGCCGCCGGCGAGGCTGAACGAGCCGGTGCAGTCGCTCCAGCTGCTCGACGCGCTGACCGTCGTCGTCTGTCCGTCGGCGATCCGGGGCTGCGATGCCTGCGGCTGCGAGCCGCTCTGGCTCGCGGCGTTGCCGTAGGCGAGCGTCAGGTCGGGGATCCAACTGGTGACGTTGACGGTCATCGAGCGGCCCGTCAGGCTGAGGTTGCGCGCGGCGGGACTCGTCGCGCCGGCCGTCGACAGCAGCGATGCCGGCGCGCCCCCGCCGTTGTCCCCGCCGCAGGCGGCGAGGGCGCCGACGAGCGGCGAGAGCGCCAGCGCGGCCCCGCGCGTGATGAACGCCCGGCGCTGGGCGGGCAGGGAAGGCGGCGTTTTCTTGCGAGTCATGGCGAATCCTGTTCACGGTTGCGAAAGGCGCGGCATCGATCGATGCACACGTGTGCAATGCAGGGGACAGGCGCGATTGCGGAATGGGGTGCGCCGGGCGTATTTATGAGCGCCTTTTGTTAAAGGCGTGCGACAGCGGGCAAGGCAACGGGGGGATATATCGCGAGCGGTCGGAGGGAGTGGGCGGGGAGTGGCGGACGATTCGGGCCGTCGGCGACGCGTGTTCGCCGCCCGGATCTCGGCCATCGCGCGTCGCGATGAGCGGTGGACACGCGGGCAGGTCGACGCGCCCGCGCCGGGCGGCTATACGATGCCCAGCCGCGCGAGCCGATCCGGGCGCGCCGTGTCCGGGTGGGCGATCCATCGCTGCGCGGCGGCGGCTTCGTCGACCGTTACGGGAAGGCCGTTGCCCAGCAGTTCGCATGGGACGAAGCCCGGCGTCGACTGTTCGACGATCTGCCTCAGCGTGTACCGAGCGGCGGGATTCCGTGCGGGCTGCGAAACCGGATCGGGGTAGCCGCCCGCTTTGGCAAAGGGCGTCAACGCGCCGGCCGCGACCAGGAACAGCAGGTTCTGCCGGATCTCCATCGGGTTGCGCCGCGGCGCGCTCAGGCGCGCGACGATGTCCTCGACGCGCATCGCGCCTTGCGACATCAGCGCGCGCAAGTCACCGACGAAATCGGACTGGAAGTGGAGCACGCCGCGTGGAATGTTCACCTGGGTGTCGATCTCCTCGACAACGCTCGCGCAGCCGACGATCGCGTCGCCCAGCGCGCCGCCCGGCGCGTGGTGAGTACGTCCTCGCCGGACGAACACGTCGCGGCGGAACCGCCGGTTGACCGCGAAATCCGCGGCCAGATGCTTCAGGCGCGCGTTGGGGAGCGCGGTGATCGAGTCGGCCGCCTGCTTGTCCATCAGCAGCAGCGGGTGATTGTCCGCCAGCGTTGCGCTACCGACGTAGGACAGGCCGGATCGGGCCATCTCGTCCGCGACGTCGACGGAGTAGTGCACGTCCCACGTGCCGTTCAGGAATTCGTGCGCGAGGTAGTTGACCGGATGCCTGGAGAACGTCGCCAGGGCCTCGACGGCCGCCGGCGTCTCGCGGAAATACTTGATGCTCGGGTTGCCCAACTGCTTCATCGCCTGGAGCGCGGTGTCCGTGCGCTGTTCGACGCTGCCTTCGGCCGCCTGGGACAGTTCCACCCAGAGCTTGCGCAGCGGCACCTCGGCGGACCACCCGGGGAAGCAGTTGTAGCTCACGTAGACGATGCCGCCGTCATTGAGCTTGCGCGCGATGATCCGCCGCAGCGCGGAGCGCGCGTCGGTATCGACCCAGCTGTATACGCCGTGCAGGACGATGAAGTCGAACGAAGGCAGATCCTTGTCGAGCAGCGTCTCGAAGCCGGCTTCGTGCAGCACGACGTTGCCGACGCCGAGGTCGGCGGCGTGGCGCGCGGCGGCCTCGATGTGGACCGGATTGAAATCGCACGCGTGGAACTCGGCGCGGGGATAGGCGGCCGCATTCACGACCGTCGAACGCGCGAAGCCGCACCCCAGCTCCAGGTAGGTGAAAGGACGGTCGAAATCGCGCGGCGGGATACCGCCCACGGCACCCACGTAGCTCAGCCAGGCCGGCGCGAGTTCGCGAAGAAACCGGTCGGGGAACGTCACGTCGCTCAAATAAAAGGAGGGGCGATCGGAAGCGTGCATGGGCTGTCGGATAAGCGTGTTGTCGGCCGCGCGTCGTGGATACGGTGCCTGAACTTCGCCGTGGTCGAGGCGTGGAAGCCGGGCGGCAACGCGAGCCCGGTTCGGCGGGCGCGGCGTGATGGAGGCGGCCGACGACGGCGCCCAAGCTTAACACACGGGTTCGCGCGCCAGAGCGGGACATGGGGCGCGGCTGACCTTCCTCGGGCGCAGCGATTTCAGCGCAGCCGGACGAGGGGCGCGCGAGGTTCGCGACGCGACGCGCGGGTGCGGAGGTGCGCTTCGCCATGCGATGCCGGGCTGCATGAGCGCGCGGATCGCCGGTCGCGCGGACATCGAATCGGATGGCCCGATGTTCGATCGTTCGAGGCGTTCGTTGCTTCGTCCGCTCCGGTGAGAGGCGATGCCCGCCCTTGCCGAAGCCCAGGAAAATGACGGCGGCGCACGAGCGGGCGATGCGATGAACGGCCCCTGGGCTAGAAGCGCTGCTGCAGGGCCGCGAGCCAGCGGGCAACGGTGTCGATCTCGTCGTCGGAAAACCCTTCGCACATTCTTGCATTCAACTCGCGCAGCAGCCCCCGCGCTTTCTTCAGCGCATCGTGGCCGGCCGCGGTCATGTAAAGCCGTGTGGCGCGGCCGTCGTCCGCGTCGCTGCGCCGCTCCAGCAGACCGGCCTTGGCCATCCGGTCGGCCAGCCCGGTCATCGCGGACGGCGCGAGATGCAGCGCGGCGGCGACTTCGCCGATCAGCGCGCCGTCGTGCCTCGCGACGTGGAACAGCGCGCCCGCCTGGACGGCGCTCGCTTGCGCGCCGGCGTCGGTTCGCTGGTCGAGCCAGCGCATGACGCGGCGCTGGCCGATGTTCAACAGCAGAAACAGGCGTCGATCTGAGGTCAAGCTCGGTTCCCGATGGGCGACGCCGGATCTTCGGCGCCGGATGGCGAAGGGGCGGCGTGCCGTGCCGTCACGGCCGACGACAGCCAGCCGGCGATGTCCGGCCACAGCACTTTGCCCGGCCGGCTGCGGAACGCGCCCATGTGCCCGATCGGCCCGCCGCCGGCGGCGCGCGGATCGATCTGGCGGCGCTCGACTTTGGCACGTTTGAGATAGCTTGCCAACAGATCGATCGCGGCCGGCGTGCCCCACGGATCGTCGTCGAGGCCGATCACCAGCAGCGGCAGGCTGTGCCGCTCGAAGCGGCCGGGGGCGTCAAGTGTCGGGTCGTCGAAGAAGTAGCGCGGCGACTCGGTCCAGCGGGCCCATTCACGCAGCACGCCGGCCGGCAGATCCTCGCCGAGGCCGAGATAGCGGCCGGGCATGTAGCCGAACAGCCTGCACGCGAGCGGCGCGATCACACGCATCATGAGCCGCACGCGCAGCCGTTCCATCCGGCTGCGGATGAGGCGGGTGCTGCCGGCATGCGACGCGACGAGCACCGCGGCTTGCAGGTGCCGGGTCGCGTCGCACAGGCCGATCGCGTGCCCGCCGAAGCTGTGGCCGACCGCCAGTAGCGGCAGGTCCGGAAAGCGGCGCCGGGCCCAGCCGGTGGCCGCTTCGACGTCCAGGTCGGCCCAGTCGCGCATCCGTGCATCGAGCCGCCCCAACTGCGCGGGACGCGACGCGCCGATGCCGCGATAGTTGTAGGTCAGTGCCGCGAAACCCCGCTCGGCGAGATACTGCGCGAAACCGAAGTAAAGCCGCTCCGGCACGGCGGTGGCGGGATGGATCAGCACGCAGGCGCGGGCATCTCCCGGCGGGTGCCAGAGCGTGCCGTGCAGCGGATAGCCGTCGGCGGCGGGGAATTGCACGGGATGCGGCTGCATGGCGGGCCTCCTGGCGACAGGTGTTTCGTGTGCGAAATATATCGGGAAATTTACTTCGTGTACGAAATAGATCTGGAGCGGATGCTCGGATGCGATACCCTGGCGCCGCGCGATCGTGAAAATGCGGAGAAACCGGCAGGTGAGCGGATGGGCAAGCGATACCGGCGCCAAGCATCGCGTGTCGCTGCTCGTGATTTTCCCGCGGCGCGTTTCGAGATCCGGGGACGGCGCGCGGGCTCCGGTGCCGCTACCGGTTGCCGGGTCACTCGCATCGCGTCGATTACCAGGTTCGATGCACGCTTGGCGGCAGGCTTCGTGCAACCGAAGGGCGTCAATCCGGGAAACCCTGCCGTAAAGGACGATCCGGGTCGGCAGCATCGCTCCCCGGTCTTTTCATCGACACCCGATGACAGATCACTTTCATGCTCCCCCAATTCGCGTAGACTGAGTCGGATCACCCGTTCGCCGATTCGTTTGCTGGTGGCGACGGTCAAAGCCCCCGTTTTGCAAAGAGGTGTCATGCACGCAACCCCCTTGCTCGATAGCGCTACGCTCGATCCGTCCGCCGGCGCGTCCGTGCGCGACCTGCGCCGCGTGCCCATTCATCCCGATCACTGGTATCCGCTCGCCTGGTCCGGCGAGGTCAAGCGCGGCAAGACCCTCGGGGTGCATTTCGCCGGCGAGCCGATCGTGCTGGCGCGCACCGAATCCGGGGCGGTATTCGCGCTGGAGGATCGTTGCGCGCACCGGCAGGTTCCTCTCCACGCGGGCGTGGTGGACGGCGAGTCGATCCGCTGCGGCTATCACGGCTGGACCTACGACTGCAGCGGCCGCTGTATCGACGTGCCCTATCTCGGCCGCGAGCGCCTGCCGAACGGCGTGCGCGCCTATCCGTGCCGCGAGGTGCATGGCCTGATCTTCGTCTTTCCCGGCGACGCGACGCTCGCCGAGACGCGGCCGCTGCCCGATCTGCCGTCGGTGGACGACAAGGCGTACAAGACGCGCCGCTTCGGCCGCGAGGTCAAGTGCCATTACTCGTTCATGCATGAGAACCTGATGGACATGAACCACCAGTTCCTGCACCGGCGCCAGATGGGGCAGATGCGGGCGCGCTCGCTCGGCCGGCGGCGCGGCGACGACTGGGTGGAAGTCGACTACACGTTTTCGCGGATGGCGGGCAAGCAGCCGGTGGGCGAGGCGCTGGTGTTCGGCGGCGGCAAGACGCGCGGCGACAACGACAAGGACGTGATGACGGTGCGCACCGGCTACCCGTACCAGACCCTGCAGATCCGCTCGCGCTCGCAGACGCTGGTGATGGATCTGTGGATCGTCTATGTGCCGCTCGATGCGGCGCAACGTACCAACCGCACGTTCGGCCTGCTGTCCATCCGCAAGCCGGGCATCCCGTTCGCGCTGGATCTGGCGTGGCCGCTGCTGGTCTGGTTCACGGAACGGATCTTCAAGGAAGACCGCTGGATCGTCGAGCGCGAGCAGGAAGCGCACGACAAGCAGGGCGCCGACTGGAATCACGAGGTGTTTCCGGTCATCAACGAACTGCGCGACTTGCTGCGCAGCTGCGGCGGGCGCACCGTGATCCCGGTTCATCAGGCGCAGGCGTAACCCGACGCGATCGCCGAAGGGCGGCGGAAGGCGCCCGCACGCTTCGCGCGGGATCCGCGTTCGACGCGGATCCCGCCGGTTCGCCGTTGGCGCTTCTGCCCGATAATCCGCGCGAGACGGGAACCGGTAGCCGTCGGCGGCGGACATCTGTCGCGGCAAGCGGCGGCGAGACGACTGGTCTAATTCGTCTGTATCATCCTCTTCCTGGACGCCTGTCCCGATAACCACGACACGTTGCACGGTGCCGTTGCCTCGCCGGCCGATCCCGCGTTGCAACACGCCGCTCGATCCGGCAGGCGGGCCGTGCAACGCCTCGCCCAGCTTTCCCGGCGCGCCGCCATCCGTGGCCGCCGTCCGATACTCACCGACCCAGTGGAGCATGAGCATGGCCATCTCGAGTTACACCGATACGCAGTTGCTGATCAACGGCGAATGGTGCGATGCCGCGAGCGGCAAGACGATCGACGTCGTGAATCCGGCGACGGGTGCCGTGATCGGCCGCGTCGCGCACGCGGGCATCGCCGATCTCGACCGCGCGCTCGACGCCGCGCAGCGCGGTTTCGAGCGGTGGCGCAAGGTGCCCGCGCACGAACGCGCGGCGACGATGCGCAAGGCCGCGGGCCTCGTGCGCGAACGCGCCGATGCGATCGCGCGGCTGATGACGCAGGAGCAGGGCAAGCCGTTCGTGGAATCCCGCATCGAGGTGCTGGCCGCCGCCGACATCATCGAGTGGTTCGCCGACGAAGGCCGCCGGGTCTACGGCCGGATCGTGCCGCCGCGCACGCTGGCCGCGCAGCAGACGGTGGTCAAGGAGCCGGTCGGCCCGGTCGCGGCGTTCACGCCGTGGAACTTCCCGGTCAACCAGGTGGTGCGCAAGCTGAGCGCCGCGCTCGCGACCGGCTGCTCGTTCCTCGTGAAGGCGCCGGAAGAGACCCCGGCATCGCCCGCCGAGCTGCTGCGCGCGTTTGCCGACGCGGGCGTGCCGGCCGGCGTGATCGGGCTGGTGTACGGCGATCCGGCGGAAATCTCGAGCTACCTGATTCCGCATCCGGTGATCCGCAAGGTGACGTTTACCGGTTCGACCCCCGTCGGCAAGCAGCTCGCGGCGCTGGCCGGTCTGCATATGAAGCGCGCGACGATGGAACTGGGCGGCCACGCGCCCGTGATCGTCGCGGAGGACGCGGACCTCGCGCTCGCGGTCAAGGCGGCGGGCGGCGCGAAGTTCCGCAACGCGGGCCAGGTGTGCATTTCGCCGACCCGTTTCCTGGTCCACAACAGCATTCGCGACGAATTCTCGCGCTCGCTCGTCAAGCATGCCGAAAGCCTGAAGCTCGGCGACGGTCTTGCCGAAGGCACGACGCTCGGCCCGCTCGCGAACGCGCGCCGCCTGACGGCGATGAGCAAGGTGCTCGACGATGCACGCGCGACCGGCGCGAAGGTCGAGACGGGCGGCGAGCGGGTCGGCGACGCCGGCAATTTCTTCGCGCCGACCGTGCTGACCAACGTATCGCTCGAAGCCGACGTGTTCAACAACGAGCCGTTCGGCCCGATCGCTGCGATCCGCGGCTTCGACTCCCTCGACGAGGCGATCGCCGAAGCGAACCGCCTGCCTTACGGGCTGGCCGGCTATGCGTTCACGCAGTCGTTCCGCAACGTGCACCTGCTGACCCAGCAGCTCGAGGTCGGCATGCTGTGGATCAACCAGCCGGCGGCGCCGTGGCCGGAAATGCCGTTCGGCGGCGTCAAGGATTCGGGCTATGGATCGGAAGGCGGGCCGGAAGCGCTGGAGCCGTATCTCGTGACCAAGGCGGTGTCGGTGATGGCGGTTTAAGCCGCGCTTCGTCCGCGTCGTTTTCGATACGCCCCTCGCGCCGGGACAGCTCGGCGCGAGGGGCGTTGCTCATTCCGCCGAGCCGGGACGGGACGCGGGAACGTGCGGGAGGGGTCGCACGCACGCGTCGATGCAATGAACCGCCGGCTCGACTACATCCCGCTCGCCGGGCATTGAATAGCGCGAGTGCATGACGGGAACGCAGGGGGCCGATGCGGCAAGGTGGCGCGGGATTCCGGGAAGTGGGCGTCGACCGTACATGGAAGATTGAACGAACGGTCATGGCGTATTTCATCCATGTCATACCCGGCGGAAACGACGGACGTTTGATGTCTTGCCTGATTTCCGCACGCGTCGGCAGCGCGCTTTTTTCTGAGCGGCTGCGTAGTTTGTTTGTCGCCTGATGCGATGGAATCAATCGTGGAAATAAAGGCGACCGCATTGCGGATTGAGCGTGCCTCGGTGGCTTTGGGTCGAATGGGTGACCCTGCGTCCATTTTAGGTAACCCTGCGTCTTTTGAAGCAACTGGGCGATCTCGAGAGCAAGGTGAAAATTCCCGACACCTTCTTGTCGAATGTGTATTAAGTCAATGATTTATATGGAATAGTCAAGATCGATCCAGGCGAAGCCCGCGTTCTGTCGGCAATTCATAGAGCCTTTATCCCACTCGATGACCGGGTTGCCTTTGAGATTGTGATGTGCAAACCTGATCGCGCCATGTTGCTCGTGGTGCGAATGGAATAATAAGGATTCGCAATGATTTAAGTCCCGTTGCGACACCATGAAAAATTCCAATCCCACCATGGCAGCCACGGCTTTCATCCGTCTCGAAAGTGTTTGTGTGAAATCTCAATCAAGGGGGTTGTATGGCATTCATCGACCAGAAGGCACGCAGGCAGCATATTGGGCTGATCGTCGCTTGCGCGATCGGCATGACGTTCAGCAGCATGGCCGGCGCGGCCGAAAGCGACCACGTCAATTACGGTTCGCTGACGTCCGGCGCGAGTGCCATGCATGCAAAGGGCACAGGTCTCCAGGCGGACGCGTTCCTGCTGCCCGTCCTCGGTTCGTCCGGGGTCGCGGGCATCGCCGGGCGTGAGGCCGGGCAGCCCATGAAGACGGCCTTGTTCGATCTGAGTTGCGATCATCCGTGGTATCGGATGGGTCTTCTCGAACTGGCGGTCTGCCAGCCCTGGTAATGCCCGCGCGGCTGGCCTCCGGCGAGGTCGAGGCGGCAGGATGAAGCCTCGACCTCCCGATGCGCCGCACGGGGCTCCGCTGCCGATCACCGACGTACAGCCGGATCCAGCCCGCCCGACGGCGATCCCGCACGCAACGAGTCCGCCGCGCCCGAACCAACCGGGATGGCCGCGGGCGGCGCCTGCCGGATCGTTCAAGCCGCGTGTCGCTCGACTTTCAGCGCAAGGCCGAGCCACGCTCCCCAGACGGCCGCCGCCAGAATCAGGAACACCGCGGCCGGCCATCCCGCCGCGCCGACGATCGTGCCGATCAGGATCGGCCCCAGCACCTGCCCGAGATAGTTGCCCTGCATCACCAGACCGAGACTGAGCGGCGTCAGCGAGGGCGCGGGCGCGGTCGAAGGCGCCGTCGCGAGAATGGTCGTGGGCAACATGCCGGCGATCGCGCTGAACGCGAAGCACAGCAGCACGGCGAGCGGCGCGGGGGTGGCGGACAGAAGCACGCCCGCGCCCGCGGCGCCCATGGCGACGCTGGTCGCGGCCATCAGCCGCCCGGCGCGAATGCCCTTCGACAGCAGCACGCCCGCCAGCAGATTGCCGACGATGTTGGAGGCGACGATCGCCGCGCTGATCGCGCCGGCCGGACCGACCGGGATCGACAGGCGGTGCATCAGGAAGATCGGCAGGAACGACATCAGCGAAAAGAACTGCAGGTTGTACGCGGTGAAGCCGAAGGTCAACAGCAGCGTCGAGCGCGCGGTCAGCACGTCGCGCAGCGAGCGTAGCGCGCGGCCGCCCGCCGGTCGCGCGGCGCCGGCCGCTTCGTCGCGCGGCGTGGTGAGCGGCAACAGCAGCGCGCCGGCAAGCGCGAGCGCCGCACTGGCCAGCCAGCCGTTGCGCCACCCGCCCACGAGTGGGCCGAGCAGCAGCGACAGCGCGATGCCGCTGCCCATGAACGTGCTCCAGATCCCGAACACCAGGCCGCGTCGCGACGGCGGCGCGAGCCGGTTCAGCACGGCCGGCGCGGCCACTACCACGATCAGGAAGCCGAGCCCTTCGATGAAGCGGGTGCCGAGGAGCCAGGTGAAATCGCGCACGACGGCACCCGCCACGCTCGATACGCCGAGCACGACGAGCCCGAGCATCAGCAGACGCCGGTCTCCCCAGCGACGCACCAGCATGCCCGCGGCGATGCCGCCGAACACGCCGACGAACGGAAACGCGGACATGATCCAGCTCAGCGACGCGAGCGAGCGGCCGAATTCCTGCTGCAGCAGCGGCAGCGCGATGGTGGCTTTCCCGACGTGCAGCGCGGCGGCGATCCCCGCGAACACGACGTTGGCGATCGCCAGCCAGGGCGTCGGCGCGGCATCCGGATCGGCGCGATCGGCGCGGTCGGCGTGAGTCTCCGCGAGGGCGGCCGGCGGTTTCATCGCAGTCTCCTGTGTTCCCGGGCGTCGAGCACGGCGACGAGGATCAGGCCGCCGATCATCCCGACATGCTCCTCGGCGGTGTACAACGCGATCAGATGCCGGAGGCCGTCGAATGCCCAGAAGCGATGGACGAGCGGAATCGTCAGCGCCGTGAACATAGCGAGTGCGAACGCGGCCAGCGCAGTCCGGCGCCGCGCGATGATGAGCGCGGCGCCTCCCAGATGCAGCGCGATGGTCAGCGCGCTGTACAGCGCGCCCGGCGCGAAACCGAGATGCTCCATTTCCGCCGCGCCCGACGAGAAGTCGACCGCTTTCGACAGGCCGTTGATCCAGAACGGAGACGTCAGCAGCACCCGCGCGAGCAACGCGGCCGCCGGCGAAAGCAGGACGGCGCGGAGCGCGGACCGATGCCCGGGATAGGCGGGAGGAGATCGCATGTCGACGGACATTGGCGGTGCAGGGTCCGTGGCTTCAATCGCGCCGCTGGGCGAGCGGGCCGGGTTCGCCCGCCGCCGCCGGCGGCCATCCGCCCGCGAGCGCCTTGTACAGCGCGACGACGGCCGTCGCGCTGCGCACCCGGCTGTCGGCGGCGGCGTCCTGGGCCTGCAGCAGGGTGCGCTCGGCATCCAGCACCTCGTAGTAGTCGATCGCGCCGGCCTCGAAGCGGGTCTGCGCCAATTGCGCGGCCTGCGCGCTGCTGCCGGCCGCCCGCTCGAGATGCGCGGATTCATCACGCGTGCGCGCGGAGCGGAGCAGCGCGTTCTCGGTGTCCTCCAGCGCGCCCAGCACGGTCTGCTGGTATTGCGCGAGAAGCCCGGCCGCGTCGGCGCGGCTCGCGGCGATGCGGGCGCGCACGCGGCCCACGTCGAGGAACGACCAGTCGACGCCGAGCGCGATCAGGTTGGTGTCGCTGCCGCTCGAAAAGAAGCCGTAGCGCGACGTCAGGCTGCCCAGCATGCCGGTCAGCGTGAAGCGCGGGAACAGGTCGGCGGTCGCGACGCCGACCCGCGCGGTGGCCGCGTGCAGGCGGGCTTCCGCCGCCGCGACGTCCGGCCGGCGGCGCAGCACGTCGGCCGGCGTGCCGGGATCGATGTCGGCGGGCAAGGCCGGCAGCGGCGCGGGGGTATCGAGCCACGCGATCAGCGCATCCGGCGTGCGCCCGGTCAGCACGGCGAGACGGTGTTCGTCGACCCCGATTCCCGCTTCGTACACCGCGATGCGCGACGCCGTCGTCTCGAACTGCGCACGGGCGCGCGCCGCGTCCAGCTCGGAGCCGCGCCCCGCGCTCAGCCGGGCTTCGATCAGCGCCAGGGTCTGGCGCTGGTTGTCGGCGTTGTCGCGCGCGATGCGCAGCCGCTCCTGCTGGCCGCGCAGATCGAGGTAGGCGTTCGCGACGTTGCCCGCCAGCGCGACGCGCACCGCGCGCAGGTCGGCTGCGCTCGCCGCGGTTTCCTCGCGCTGCGATTCGACGCCGCGCCGCACTCGGCCGAACAGATCCAGCTCCCAGCTGGCGTTGACGTTCAGCCCGGACACGGGGGTGTCGCGCTGGTCGCGCGATGCGCCGAACGCCTGCGACTGGCTCAGCAACTGGTGGCCGATCTGGCCGCCGGCCGTGATCGTCGGATAGAGATCGAATTTCGCGTTGCGCAGCAGCGCGTTCGCCGCGTCGTAGCGCGCGACGGCAACCTTCAGGTCGTTGTTCGCCGCGAGCGCCTGTGCGATCAGCGCGCTGAGCGTCGGATCGTTGAAGCCGCGCCAGAACTCGGCATCGGCCGAATCGGCCGGCGAAACCGGCGAAGGCGCGGTGCCGAGCCGGGCGTCGGCCGGCTCGGCTCGGGCGAACCCGGCCGGCAGCGCCGCGTCGGGGCGGCGGTAGTCCGGGCCGACCGCGCAGGCGGACAGCATGAGCGCCAGCGTGAGCGGGGTGAAACGTGCCAGCGCCATCATTGTTCGACTCCGTGCGTGGTTTCATGCGGCTCGCTCCAGGCGGCCGGCTGACGATGCGCGAGCTTGCGGATCGTGACGTAGAACACGGGGGTCAGGAACAGACCGAACAAGGTCACGCCGAGCATCCCCGAGAAGACCGTGATGCCGGTCGCCGCGCGCACTTCGCTGCCCGCGCCGGAGCCGATCAGCAGCGGCACCGATCCGGCGATGAACGCGACCGAGGTCATCACGATCGGGCGCAACCGCAGGCGGCATGCCTCGAGCGCCGCATCGACGATGCTCATCCCCTGAATCTCCAGTTCGCGCGCGAATTCGACGATCAGGATCGCGTTCTTGCACGCGAGCCCCATCAGCACCACCAGGCCGACCTGCACGAACACGTTGTTGTCGCCGCCCGACAGCCAGACGCCGAACAGCGCTGCGCACATGCACACCGGCACGATCAGGATCACCGCGAGCGGCAGCGTCCAGCTCTCGTACAGCGCGGCGAGCACCAGAAACGCGAGCATGACCGCGAGCGGGAACACGACGATCGCCGCATTGCTTTGCGTGACCTGCTGATAGCTCAGATCGGTCCATTCGAGCGTGATGCCGGGCGGCAGCACGTCCTTCGCGATCTGCGTCAGTTTGGCGATCACCTGCGCGGACGACATCATCTTCGGATCGGAATCGCCGATCAGGTCGGCGGCGGGGTAGCCGTTGTAGCGCATGACCGGGTCCGGGCCGTAGGTCGGCGTGACGGTCACCATCGAGCCGATCGGCACCATCTCGCCGTTCGCGTTGCGAGTGCGCAGGTTGCCGATGTCCTCGGCGGTCTGGCGGTGCGACGCATCGGCCTGGGCCATCACGCGATACACGCGGCCGAACAGGTTGAAATCGTTCACGTAGACGGAGCCGAGATACACCTGCAGCGTGCTGAACAGATCGGTCAGCGCCACACCCTGCGCCTTGGCCTTCACGCGGTCGATCTTCACCTCGAGCTGCGGGATGTTGGCCTGGTAGGAACTGACCGGGTAGGTCATGCCGGGCGTCCTGGCAACGGCGCCCTGGAACGCGTAGAGCGCGTTCTGCAGCGCGCCGTAGCCGAGGCCCGCGCGATCCTCCAGGTACAGCGAGTAGCCCGAGCCGTTGCCGAGGCCCTGGATCGGCGGCGGCCGCAGCGCGTACGCGAAGCCGTCCTTCACGTTCGCGAAGCGCGCGTTCAGTTCGGCGTTGATTTGCGCGGCGCTGCGCTTGCGCTCGTCGAAGGGCTTCAGGATGATGTACGAGTTCGTGCTGTTCGGCGTGTTGGCGAGCTGGAGCGCATTGAAGCCCGCGAACCCCTGGATCATGTCCACGCCGTCGACCTTCCGGGCGATATCGATCATCTGGCGCGTGACCGTATCGGTGCGCGACAGCGACGCGCCTTCCGGGAGCTTCGCGCCCGCGAACAGGTAAAGCTTGTCCTGGATCGGAATGAAGCCGCCGGGCACGCTCTGGAACAGCAGCGCGGTCGCGCCCAGCAGTACCGCATAGACGCCGAACACGAGGCCGCGCCGGCCGAGCGAGCGGGACACCACGCCGTGGTAGCGCTCCGAGCTGCGCTGGAAGAAGCGGTTGAACGGCCGGAACAGCCAGCCGAAGCCGCGTTCGATAGCACGCGACAGCGCATCCTTGGGCGCGCCGTGCGGCGTCAGCAGCTTCGCGGCGAGCGCGGGCGACAGCGTCAGCGAGTTGATCGCGGAGATCACGGTGGAGATCGCGATCGTCACCGCGAACTGCTTGTAGAACTGGCCGGTCACGCCCGACAGGAACGCCATCGGCACGAACACCGCGCACAGCACGAGCGCGATCGCCATGATCGGCCCCGACACTTCCCTCATCGCCTGGTGCGCGGCATCGCGCGGACTCAGGCCGCGTTCGATGTTGCGCTCGACGTTCTCGACCACCACGATCGCATCGTCGACCACGATCCCGATCGCGAGCACCAGCCCGAACAGCGTCAGCGTATTGATCGAGTAGCCGAGCAGATAAAGCCACGCGAACGTGCCGACGATCGACACGGGCACCGCGATCAGCGGAATGATCGACGCGCGCCAGGTCTGCAGGAACAGGATCACGACGAGCACGACCAGCACCACGGCTTCGATCAGCGTGTGCTGTACTGCGCGGATCGACTCGCGCACGAATACCGTCGGATCCCAGACCGGGCGATACGCGAGGCCGGCCGGGAAGCGCTTCGAGAGGGTGTCGAGTTTTTCGTAGACGGCCTTTGCGACCGACAGCGAATTCGCGCCGGGCGACAGGAAGATGCCGACCACGGCGGAATTCTTGTCGTCGAACAACGAACGCAGCGTGTAGTCGCTCGCGCCCAGTTCCACGCGCGCGACGTCGGACAGCCGCACGACCTGGCCGTCCGCGCCGTTCTTGAGCACGATGTCGCCGAATTCCTGCACGGTCCGGAGGCGGCCGCGCACGTTGATCGAGATCAGGAAATCGTTCTTCTTCGGCGACGGCTGCGCGCCGAGCTGGCCGGCCGACACCTGCACGTTCTGCTCGCGCACCGCGTTGAGCACGTCGTTCGACGTCATCCCGCGCGACGCGAGCCGGTTCGGATCGAGCCAGATCCGCATCGCATAGTCGCCCGAGCCGGACAGCCCGACGTCGCCGACGCCGGGAATGCGCGACAGCTCGTCCTTCACGTGCAGCGTCAGATAGTTGCGCAGGTACAGCGAGTCGTAGCGGTTGTCGGGTGAATAGAGGCTCACGTACATCAGCGGCGTCGGCGACTGTTTCTGCGTCGTCACGCCGTACTGGCGCACCTCGTCGGGCAGGCGCGACAGCGCCTGGCTCACGCGGTTCTGCACCCGCACGGCGGCGGTATCGGGATCGACGCCGGGCAGGAAGGTGATGACCACCTGCAGGCTGCCGTCCGAGCCGGCCACCGACTTCATGTACATGATGCCTTCGACGCCGTTGATCGCTTCCTCCAGCGGCTCGGCGACGGATTCCGCGATGTCCTTCGGGTTCGCGCCCGGGTAGGTCGCGCGCACCACGACGCTCGGCGGCACCACCTCGGGGTACTCGCCGGCGGGCAGCATCGGGATGGCGATCAGCCCGATCGCGAAGATGACGATCGACAGCACGACCGCGAAGATCGGCCGGTCGATGAAGAATTTGGAAAAGTCCATGAACGCGCTCGCTCGTTACTGCGCCGTGACCGGCGGGGCGGAAGGGTCGGCCGGATCGGATGCGGCGGCGGGGGCCGTCGCGAGCCGCGCGGGAAGCGCCTTGGGCTGCACGGGGGCGCCCGGGTAGAAGATCTTCTGGAGGCCCTCGACGATGACGGCGTCGCCGGCGCGCAGCCCGGTCTTGACGAGCCGTTCGCCGTCGATCAGGCGCCCGATCGTGACGTCGCGGCGCAAGGCCTTGTCGCCCGGGCCGACCACGTACACGTATTTGCGATCCTGGTCGGTCAGGATCGCCTTGTCGTCGACGAGCAGCGCGTCCTGGTCGTAGCCGCTCGTGAGCTGCACGCGGGCGTACAGGCCGGGCGTGAACGCCCGGTCGGCATTCGGCAGCTTGACCCGCGCGCGGATCGTGCCGGTGGCGGGATCAAGGCGGTTGTCGAGAAAATCCACCGTGCCCTGATGCGGGAAACCTTGCTCGTCGGCCAGCCCGATGCGCACCGGATTCGCGCCGATCGCCGGCCCCTTCGCGTTTGCGCGCTGCGCGTTGTAGCGCAGGTAGCTTTGCTCGTCGCAATCGAAATACACGTAGACGGGATCCTGCGACACCACGGTCGTCAGCAGCGTCTGGTCGGCGCGAGCGAGGTTGCCGGTCGTCACGAGCGCGCGGCCGACGCGGCCGCCGATCGGCGCGCGCACCTCCGTGAAACCCAGGTTCAGCTTGGCGTCGTCGACGGCCGCCGCCGCCGCGTGCAGGTCGGCGCTCGCCTGCGCGTCGGTCGCGCGGGCGCTGTCCAGTTCTTCTTGCGATATCGCCTTCGAGCCGATCAGCGTCTCGGCGCGCTTGAGCTGCGTTTTCGCGAGGAGGGCCGCCGCGCGGGCCCGTTCGAACTGCGCATCGGCCCGCTCCAGCGCGATCCGGTACGGCCGCTGGTCGATCACGAAGAGGACCGTGCCGAGCGCGACCTGATCGCCTTCCTTGTATGTGAGCCGCTGCAGATAGCCGCTCACGCGCGGCCGCAGCTCGACCGCGTCGACCGCATCGACCCGGCCGTTGAATTCGTCCACCAGATGGACGGAGCGTGCCGCGAGCTTCGTGACGCCCACTTCGGGCGGTGCGAAGGCCGCGGCGTCCTTCTTGTTGTCGTGACAGGCGGCAAGCGCCAGCAGAAGCGCGCCGATGGCGAACCAGCGCGGAGCGCCGCGCAGAGTGGAAGGATGCATTTGGCCTCGCCATGAATTAGACTGGCGCCCAGTGTACAAATTAAAGCTAACTTGAAGTAAAGGTAACGGAGGTGCAACAGTGCGTCTCACTGGTGAAGTTAATGACCCGCTGCTGTCGATCAGCGAGGTGGTGGCGCGCAGCGGGGTCAGTGCATCGGCGCTGCGTTTCTACGAGTCGCGCGGCCTGATCGCATCGAAGCGGAGCGGGTCGAGCCATCGCTACTACCCGCGCTCGACGCTTCGGCTGATCGCGTTCATCGTGTTCGCGCAGCGGATCGGGTATTCGCTCGACGAAATCGCCGACCAGCTGTCGAGCCTGCCGGGCAAGACGCTGGCGGCCGACGAGGACTGGCTGAGGCTGTCGCGGGACTGGAAGAAGCGGGTGGCCGACAAGATCGACGAGTTGCAGCGGCTGTACATCGATCTCGACCACTGCATCGGCTGCGGGTGCCTGTCGCTGAAACGCTGCAAGCTGACCAACCCGGACGACCGCGCGGGGCGCAACGGGCCGGGTGCGCGCCGCTGGCTGGGGGATCCGCCGCCGACGTGAGCGGACGAGCCCGCGCGTCGGGGGCGATGAGAGGGGGCGCGGCGGACGTACCGCCTGCCGCGCCCGGAAATATCCGCTGCGGGGCAGCCGTTGCGAGCGGAAGAGAGACCGCCGGCCGTCCGGCCGGAGAAGGCCGGGTGCGTTGCCGGCCGACTCGGCAACGCACCCGCCACGTTCGTCAGAGGATGCCGACGACGCTTACATGTTGAGCTGCACGACCTCCCGTTTGGCATTCTTGAGCGGGAACGCCGTGACGACCATGCCGTTTTGCCGCAGCACGATGCGGACGTTCTGGTACACGGTCTGGCGTCCGTCGGCCATGAAGCTGAAGCGGCGATAGGTGCGAACGACCTTTCCGTCGGCCGTGCGGGTCTGCGTGTACCGCGCGTTGACGTCGGTCAGAGCGGCCATGATGACGCGTGTGAGGGCGCCGGTCGAATCGACCGAGAGCGCACGCCAGTCCTGACGGTGGCCGTCCTCGCCGCCGCCTCCGCCGGGCGCCCAGATATGGCTGAGCCCGTACGGGAAGCGCTGCCGGCCGCCGCTCACGGGATCGTTCAGGTACACGATGCCGAGATTGTCGCCGGTCGCTGCGCCGTCGTGCGCGATCGCCGCGGTTCGCGCGGCAAACTCGTCGGACCGGATGCCGGCCGGCAACTCCGGCCGGGGCCGCAGGAACGTCCGCACCAGCGCGTCGAACTCACTTGTTCCGGCCAGGTAATAGCGCCCGCCCGTCTGCAACTGCGGCGGTACCGCGATCGCATCGTCCTGCCGCTTGAGCTTGCGCTTGGCCTTCGTCACGCACTCCCAGCCTTGCTCGCTGGCTTCTCGCGTGGCGTTGTTGTCCGCGCAGCTGGCCTTGACGACTTTCTTCTTGCGTTGCCGCAGGTTGGTCGGTTCGTCCGGCTTGGTGCGGCTGTCCGAGGCCTGGGCGATGCTTGCGGCGCTGCTCAGCGCATTGGCCGCGCGCTCCGGATCGGCGAGCAGCCATGCATCGAGCTGCGCGTTGCCGGTCGTCAGACGCAGCGGCGCGGCGGCGCCCGTCTCGCTGTCGGCGTGGTAGTCGTTGATGCGCTGGAGCAATCCACGCACCGTGCGCGGCGACAACTCGCCGATCGAGCGGATCGCATCGCGGTCGGCCAGCGTGCAGTCCTCGGCGCTGCCGGTGCGGCGTGCGGGCGGACGATCGTTGCAGAACTGCACGCCCATCGCGACCTCGAAGTCAGGCGCATCTTCACCTTGGATCTCGCCGGCTTCGTACACGCTCAGATCGACGTTGACGGGCTGGGTCTGCACCGGAACGAGATCGATCTGCGGATCCGGCAGCGGTCCCGGCAGCCGGGTCGAGCAGATGCTCGGCGCACCGAACAGCCGTTCCCACCACCATGCGGACAGCGACGTGACGCCCTGAATGAAGTCCTCGAAGCAGCGCTTGCTTCGATGGTGCGAGCCGGGCTCGTCGGAAAGCGGCACGGAACGTTGTTCGAGGAGCGCCACGCCCCGGTTGTCGAGCGTGCCGGAGCTGACGCTGATCGCGCTTTGGCGGAGCCCGTCGAGCCCTTCGCTGGACAAC
Organism: Burkholderia alba; assembly: GCF_034721475.1. Lineage (NCBI taxonomy): Bacteria > Pseudomonadati > Pseudomonadota > Betaproteobacteria > Burkholderiales > Burkholderiaceae > Burkholderia > Burkholderia alba. Next base: position 114,251 of record NZ_JAWJWL010000010.1, read on the forward strand.
CCCGATCGAATCGGATCGGCGATTTCCCGGCCTGCGACGATACTTGCGTCGTGCACGGCGGCTTCGTTCGCCGTGACGATCACGCTGTCGGACCATTCCGATTGCGTGGTGGTCCTGGGCACGATGTAGACCGTGAACAGCAGGTATTTGACGTCCTGCGGAATCGGTCGCCACAGCAGCTTCGACGCGGTGCTTTCGGCAGTCAGCGGCGGGGTGCCGTTGCCGAAGGTCACGGCCAGCGCGGACGGCGACACGCGTGCCGAAATGGTGACGTCGCCGGCCCGCAGCGTGAAGAGACGGGCATCGCTGCCGTCGCGGGCGACCAGGACCTTGACCGATCTGACGGACGCGGCATTCCCGATGGCCGCGACGGCCAGGCTGCCCGCCGGCTTGAGTTCGCCCTTGAAGGCCGGAAACACCATCGTGTTGGCGATCTGCTCGACGATGCCGCCGTCGCCGGCAGTCTGGACAGCATCCATGAATCCGAGCGATTGGGCACGGATGGCGGAGGGCATGGCAACCAGCGCGGCGAGTACCGAAGCGGCGACAAGGCGCCGTCCCAGCCCTGGATTGAGTCGGTTGTATTCTGTCAAAACTTAGGAGCCCATATTGAGATAGAGGCATTACGATTACATTACGAACCGGCTTTGTCAATGCAAATGATTCTTATTTATTGATTTGAGTCGAAACGAATCTCTCGCTGCCGGGGGATCGTGGCTGGCGTCGCGGATTCGTTGAACAACGAAGGGAAGGCCGATGAAACGGCGTAAAAACCGGCCCATACAGAGGATCGGCGAGGGGGGGCTTAACCGGCGTGGATTCGTCGCGCGAGAACCGTCAGTCCGTCATCCGGCTAGCCATCCAGCCAATGCGCGGCGCCATCGGAAGGTTCGGGCTTCGGGGGCGCGCTACCCGATATGGGCGTGCGGCAGGCGAGGCAGATGAATCGTTATCCGAATGATTGAGCGGAAAAACAGACGGCCGCGCGAGCCGCGCGGCCGTGGTTTCGAATCAACCCTGCGAAGACAGCCCCGCTTGCCGGAACGCGTTGTCCAGATCGGCGATCAGGTCGTCTTCGTGTTCGAGTCCGATCGAGATCCGGATCAGTCCTTCCGACACGCCCGCGGCCTTGCGCGCGGCTTCCGGCACGCCGGAGTGGGTGGTCGACGCGGGATGGCAGATCAGCGACTCGGTGCCGCCCAGGCTCACCGCCGAGCGGAACAGGTGCAGCGCGTTGATGAAACGGAAGGACTCGGGACGGCCGCCCTCCAGCACGAACGCGAACGTCGAGCCGGCGCCGTGGCACTGGCGCGCATAGACCGCCTGGTAGGCGTCGTTCCGGATCAGGTCGGGGTGATAGACGTCGACCTTCTGGTGCGGGTTCGTCGCCAGCCAGTGCGCGACCCGGCGCGCCGTCCGCTCGGCCTGCTTCATCCGCAGCACGACGGTTTCCATCGAACGGGTCAGCATCCACGACGAATGCGGATCGAGCTGCGAGCCGAACGCGCCGCGGATCAGCCGGATCTTCCCGATCAGATCCTTGCGGCCCGTCACGCCGCCGCCGACGAGATCGCTGTGGCCGCCGACGTATTTCGTCAGCGAATAGACCGACAGATCGACGCCGTGTTCGCTCGGCTTCTGGAAGACCGGGCCGAGCATCGTGTTGTCGCACACCGAGATCGGACGATAGCCGTGCCGGGCTTCGAATGCGTCCAGCTCGCGGCGCATCCCGTCGAGATCGATCAGCGAGTTGGTGGGATTGGCGGGCGTCTCGACGTAGCAGATCCGCACCGGGCCCTTTTGGGCCGCCGCTTCGAGCGCCGCACCGATCGACTGCGGCGACAGCCCGTCCTCGATCGCGTGGGAGGTGACGCCCCACTCCTTGAAGATTTTCCCGATCAGGGTTTCCGTGCCGCCGTAAAGCGGCACCGATTGCACGAGCTGATCGCCCGGGCGCAGGAAAGCCAGAAATACCGCGCTGATCGCCGACATCCCGCTCGACGTGACGACCGCGGCCTCCGAGCCGTCGAGCAGCGCGAGCCGGTCTTCGACGATTTCGAGATTCGGGTGGTTGAAGCGGCTGTACACGAGCCCGGCCGCCTCGCCCTGCGGCAGCGCCTTGCGTCCCGACACGATGTCGAAGAAATCGGCCCCGTCTTCCGCCGAGCGGAACGCGAACGTCGAGGTGAGGAACACCGGCGGCTTGACCGCGCCTTCCGACAGGAACGGATCGAATCCGTACGACATCATCTGCGTCTCCGCGTGCAGCGCGTGGCCGTTGATGTCCTTCTTGTGGTAGTTGGAATACGTCATGCGATGGCTCCTTTGCCAGGGAACGGCTACCGGGGGACGGTCCGGCGGGGTGCCGGGCGGCCGTTGAACCGCTCAGTTTAGAGAAGCGGTCAGGAAATAGGCTTTCCATTTCATTCCGTTTTGACCCCAGGTTCAGCAGAATCTTCTATCCTGAGCTATTTTCATAAAAGCGAAGGCAACCCGGATGACGCTGGACGAAACAGACCTGAGGATCATGAACATCCTTCAACAAGAAGGCCGCCTCAGCAACGCGGAGCTGGCCGAGCGCGTCTCGCTGTCCGCGTCGCCTTGCTGGAAGCGCCTCAAGCGGCTGGAGGCGGCCGGCTTCATTACCGGCTACCAGGCCATCCTGGACCGGCGCGCGCTGGGTTTCAGCGTGGTCGCGTTCGTCAACATCTCGCTCGACAACCATACCGAAAAAACCTGCCGTGCGTTCGAAGCGGGGGTGATCGCGATGCCGGAAGTCGTCGCATGCCACAACACGACCGGCCAGCACGATTACCTGCTGGAGATTCTCGTGCGGGATTTCGATTCGTTCTCGAGTTTCGTGCTGAACCGGCTGCGAGCGCTGCCCGGCGTCAAGGAACTGCTCAGCACCGTGTCGATGCGCGAACTGAAGTCGACCAGCCGGCTGCCGCCGATCGACTCCCCCGCTGCGAAGTGAGCGACGGCCGTGGAGACCGCGCGGCGGGTTGGTGTTGGGACGGCTCGAGGCGGCCGATCACGTTGCCCGCCGCACCGGTTCATGAGCCTGCTTCCGGAGGCTTCGCACGGATTGCCGTCCGGCAAGATGGTGACGGGAGACGTCGACGCAGTGCCGCGATTGTCCGCCGATCCGCCTGGCGAAGACCGCCGGGCGCACGTTATAGATAGTCAAGCGGGATCAGCGCTCCGGCGTGCACGGAACCGCCCTTGATCGCCGCGCCGGTCTGTATATAGGCTGCATGGTCGAGATCCGGACATGCGTTGCCGTTGACGATCGTATGGCTGATCTTCATTGCAAGGTGTCGAAGGAATAAGAGGTAATAAGAGGTGGATGTGCGAAACGCGCTTGTGTCGTTCTAATTCGCGTCACGCTGCGTATCGCGATGAATTGTCGCGAATAACGCGTATTTTGTTATCGGATGGAAAATAATCGATTGATTTTCTAATTTCTACAAGTACGAGCTTGGCGTGGTACACGCGAAAATCAGGCACGAGGAGACGTTTGAATCAGGGGGGCGTGATGCGCCTGTTTGAGCCTGTGTCGAACGTGGATCCTGATGGGCTTTGATCCGTTCCCAGGCGCTCCGTTGGAGAGGGAGCCGTCTTCATGCGGCCATGCTCGAGCGCCATCGCGCATGATTTTCCATTCCGCGAGCCGAATCCACCGCTTGCGCTTGACCGGCGTCAATGCCGAAGCGACGGAACCTCCGATGATGCACACGGTGCGGCGGCCAGCCCGGCATGCCGCATCGGCGCGCACGGCCGAGGACGACGGTTCGACGGTCCGCATGCATGCCGTTCCACGGGAAAGGGACTTTCATGTATCAGAAAATCATGGTGGCGCTCGACGGCAGCGAGGTGTCGAAGCATGGACTGCGGGAAGCGATCCGGATCGCGGCGACGACCGGCGGTCGACTGCTCGCCGTGTCGATCGTCGACCGGTCGGCGTTGTTCAACTACGCCGGCCACTTCGATCCCGGTGCGCTGCTGGCTGCGTCGCGCGACGACGGCCGACGCGTGCTGACCGAAGCGGAGCACGACATGCGGCAGGCCGGCGTTTCCGGCGAGGCCGAGTTGATCGAAACCGATCTGCTGGGGGAGGAGATCGCGGAGCGGATCGCGCGTGCCGCGCGGCAGTTCGACGCCGATCTCGTCGTGCTGGGTACGCATGGCCGACGCGGCGTCAGACGTGCGCTGCTGGGCAGCGTGGCGGAACGCTTCCTGCGTGTCTCGGGGTGCCCGGTGCTGATGGTGCGCGGCGGCGAGCCCGCGGTCGACGCCGCCGGATGACCGTTCGATGCGATGGCGGGACCGGCCGCGGCAGGTGTGATCGGCGACCTGGCCGCGAGGCGCCTGTCATGACGAGCCGATCCGCCACGGCATGGCTCGAACCGCGGGCGTGTACTCCGTGCGCCGGCGCGTAACGGCGGCGCGGGCGAAATCGCCGTTCGACATGACCCGTACGTCGACCCCGTCGCGGACTTGACGGCCGCGATCGCGGCATGACTCGTCCCACAGTTTGGGCGCGCGCGATCCTTGCGCTGCAACATCAGTCCGTTTCCCCGCCCTGATTTCTTTCAGCGTGCATCGGTCCATTCGGTCTCGAGCGACGCTTGGCGCCACAGCGATACGTTCCACGTCAATCACGGACGAACCCCACCCAAACAAAGCACCCGCTGCCCATTGATGCTCCATCGATGGATATGAATGCGTTATCTCGCGATTATGGCGTTTTTTAGCACTCAGTATTACAAAATGTTTTTTAAATTACTGATCGCTTTCATGTATTCGCATTTAAATTTTTTACATCCAATCAAAAAAAGTTTGACGCCTGGTTTTCGTTCTTGCTACTGTTGGCTTCAAGAAATCTGACGTATTGCAAACAAAGCAATCAATATCCGTACAGTCCCCTTCCGTTCTTGTTGCGCCGCAACGGCGCCCTTGAGCGGATCTTTCCGCGACGCCGATCGCGTGGGCACGGGGGGCTCGTTGCCGTCCCGTTTTCGCTCGACAGCCGGGCGGGGAAGTCTCCCGGCCCGATAGGACTCCAGAATTATCGAAGTTGGCAGGCACGCGGTGACGACTGCGTACCCGGCTTGCATTCATGCGTGAGCACCGGTTCCGGTCGAACGCACGGCCTGTGCCGTCAGCCTGGCGAGGAGCCGGGTCGGTTCGCCTGGAAAACGCGAAATCTGCATATGTCGTACTGCTAATGATCGATGAAGAATACGGCTTGATGGAAGCGGAGGTTTCCCTCCAGGCCGAAAGAACCCGCGCACCCCGAGACGCGGCCGCCTACACAGAGCAGGCCGGGCCGGGGTGGAGAGGGACGGAGGCGCATTGTCTCGGCGCCTCCGGAACAAGGCGATGTCGATGGCATTTGATATTTAACCGAGGGGGTAACTTCAAATGAATCACGTTTCAGGCAAGACAGGGAACAGCATCCTCAAGTTGATGATCGCAACCGCCGTGGCGGGGGCGTTCGGCGCGACTACCGCGCATGCGGCGGCGGATGCGGGCTGGACGGAAACCCGCACCAAAGGCTTTCTGCCGCTGGTGCAGCTCAAGGAAAGCAGCGGCGCGTCGGCGGCCACCGCCGCCGCGACGAACTCGGCCGTCGAGATGACGGCGGGCGAAACGGTCGACGTGGTGCTGGGATTGAACCTGCGCAACGAAGCGCAACTGGATCAGTTCCTGCACGACTTGCATACGCCGGGCTCACCGCAGTACCGGCGCTTCGTCACGCCGGAGCAGTTCGCGGCCCAGTACGCGCCCACCGAGCAGCAGGTGGCCGCGGTCACCGCGCACCTGCGCAAGGCGGGCTTCGTGAATATCGTGGTGTCGCCGAACCGCCTGCTCGTCTCCGCGTCCGGCACGGCCGCCACGGTCAAGTCCGCGTTCCGCACCACGCTGAAGCGCTTCAGCAAGGATGGCCGGAGCGTCTATGCGAACACCGACGCCGCCCAGGTGCCGAGTGCGCTCGGCAGCATCGTCGGAGCGGTGCTCGGGCTGCAGAACGTCGAGGTGATGCATACGGGCGCGACCAGCCAGCCCAAGGGGAACACCAGCAATCTGACGATTCCGGCCGGCGCGTCCGCCGTGCCGCACAACCCGACGGAGTTCTCGTCGATCTACGGCGGCGGGACCACGCCGAACGCATCGCAGACCACGGTGGGGATCATTTCCGAAGGCGATCTGACGCAGACGATCGCCGACCTGAACACCTTCGCATCGAACAACGGACTGGGCACGATCAGCAGCTCGGTGGTGAAGACCGGTTCGTCGGGCAGTTCGTACACCGATACCAGCGGCATGGTCGAGTGGAATCTGGACAGCCAGTCGATCGTCGGCGCGGCCGGCGGCAGCGTGAAGAAGGTGGTGTTCTACGATGCGCCCTCGATGACGCTGTCGGCGATCACCGCAGCCTATAACAAGGCCGTCACCGACAATGTCGCGAAGGTCATCAACGTGTCGCTCGGCGTGTGCGAATCGTCCGCCAACAGCGCCGGATCGCAGGCGACCGACGACACGATCTTCAAGCAGGCCGTCGCGCAGGGGCAGACCTTCTCGGTGTCGGCGGGCGATCACGGCGCGTACGAGTGCGCGAGCGGCAAGCCGTCCGGTTCGACCTATACGGTCAGCGAGCCGGCAACGTCGCCGTACGTGATCGCGGTCGGCGGCACGACGCTGTTCACCAACACGGCGACCAACGCGTACAACAGCGAGATCGTGTGGAACGATCCGAGCTGGCAGTCCGGGACGGTGTGGTCGACGGGCGGCGGGTTCAGCAAATACGAGCGCGCGCCGTCGTGGCAGTCGTCCAGCGTGACCGGGTCGAGCTACCGGGCGCTGCCGGACGTCGGCTTCGACGCCGACATCCGGACGGGGGCGATCCTGGTTGTCTCCGGCAAGACGACGGACACGCTGTGGGGCTCGGGCTATCTGAACAACGAAGGCGGCACGAGCCTCGCGGCACCGATCTTCACGGGGATCTGGGCCCGGTTGCAGTCGGCGAACAACAACGCCCTCGGCTTCCCGGCGACGAGCATCTACAAGTATTTCCCGTCGAACGCGGCGCTGATCCACGACGTCACGTCCGGCAACAACGGCAGCGGCGGATACGGATACGCCGCCAAGACGGGCTGGGATGCGACTACCGGTTTCGGCAGTGTCGATATCTCCAAGCTGAATACGTTCATCCAGAGCACGTCGGATTTTGCCCGTTGAGGATCTGAGCGCTGCGGCTTGACCGGGCGGGCCGGGTCGGGAGGCATTCCGGCCCGGCCCGCTGTCTTTCCGCGGGCTGGGCCCCGGGTATCGCCGGGCGGCTGGAGCGTCCGCGGAAAATACGCGACATGGATTACGCGATGTTCGCGCCGGAAACGGGTGTCCCGCCGCTCCGAGTGTTTGCGCGTGAGCCCGGACGGAAAGCCGGACTCGGAACGGACGCGCAGGTTGGCGCCGCAGGAATCGTCGCAGCGCCTGGAACCGGCAATCGTTGCCGGTGCATCGACTTTCACTTGGCATCCGGTAGCGGCGCTGCCGTTCAGCCAGCGTGTCCCGTGTCGAGCGCGCCCATGCCCCCTCTCCCTCGCCCCGCACAATGGCCTTAAACGAGCCGATACGGGATTGAATTGCCGTATATCATGAAGCCCGCCTGATCCGGCCGCTTCCCGGCGGCGTCGTGTGCCGCACGACGCTCAGAATAACAATCCAACGAGTCCGTCCATGCCGAAAAATCTCAAGAAAGCTGCATTAACGATCGCCGTTTCGCTTGTTTCCATTCACGTTTGCGCCGCCCCCCTGGATGGGTCGATTCCCAAGCTGGGTAACATGCTGGAGGGCACGAATCAAAGGAGCGTGACGGACGGGAACAACGGCCAGTCCGGCGGCGAGGACCGGAATCGCGAGGATCTGTCGATTCGTGTCGTGGATGCCGGCGGCACGGTGGCCGGCGCGGCCTGCACCCTGTCCAACGCGAAGGGCGACTGGTCGATCACCGCGCCGGACACGGTGACGGTCCGCCGCTCGGATTCCGATCTGAAGATCCGCTGCGAGAAGCCGGGCTATGATCCGACCGAAACGACCGTCAAGGCGTCGACCACGCAGATCATGCCGAAACATTTCCGCTTCAGCGCGGACCCGAGCGACGACGCGATGATCACCGTGCCGTACTACGATCCGGCGATCACGGTCACGCTGAACGCGAAGGTCGCCGCGCAATAGCCGCGTCGGGCGTCGAGCCGGCGGCGCGGCAACCGCCGTCTCGGTTGCGCGGTCCGGCTCGCGGCGCGCGCGATGAACCGCCGCCTTGCGGCCGCGGCGAACGTCCAGCGGATTGCTGCGCGATGCACGATGCAACCCGCCGCGCCGACTTTCCGTCTGCGTCGGGACGAACAGGAGAAGACATGCTCGATGGCAAAACCCTGCTGATCACCGGGGTCGGTTCCGGAATCGGAGAGGAAACCGCGCGGCTTGCGAAATCGCTGGGCGCCATCGTGATCGGTGTCGACGTCAATCCGCCGAAGGTGGCGGTCGATCGATTCCTGAGCGCCGATCTCGGCGACAAGGCGGCGATCGATCATCTGCTGAACGCGCTGCCGCAAGCGATCCACGGACTCGCGAACATCGCGGGATTGCCGCCGACCCGGCCGGCCGACGCGGTGGTGAAGGTGAACCTGGTCGGGTTGAAGTACCTGACGCTCGGCGTCCTGCCGAAACTGGCCGACGGTGCGGCGATCGTCAATCTCGCTTCGCTCGCGGGCCTCGGGTGGCCGGAGGCGGTGGCGACGATCAAGGCGGCGGAGGCGCTCGACTTCGACGGCGTGGCCGCATTCAATGCGCGGCACGGCATCGACCAGACACGCAGCTATTTCTTCGCGAAGGAAGCGCTGATCGCGTGGACCATCCAGAACCGCTGGACCTGGCGCGATCGCGGCATCCGGATGAACGCCGTCAGCCCGGGACCGGTCGACACGCCGATTCTCAAGGACTTCGTGCAGACCCTCGGTGCGCGGGTGGAAGAGGACATGAAGACGATGGACCGGCCGGGACATGCGACGGATATCGCGCCGGTCGTGGCATTTCTGCTGAGCGACGGTTCGCGTTGGCTGCGCGGCGCGAATATCGCGGCGGACGGCGGGATGTTCGCGCACATCCAGGCGCAGCAATACGGACTGTGAAGGTGCGACCGGGGCTGAAGCCGCTTGCGTTCGGGGGGCCGGCCGGGTTGCCTCGTAGTCAGCCGTCACGGCGCGACAGGCGGGTCTGCGACCCGCGGTAGTCATCGGACGGTCGACGGCCGCTGCTCACGCGAGACTTCCCGGGGCGCATGCCGTCGCGCCATCGCATGAAGCCACGGCGCTTGTCCGACTGCTCCGCACGGCTCGATACGGAGCAAGCCGCGCCCGGCGCCTCTCCTTGATCATTGCGTGTTCGGGCTCATCGCGGACCATCCGGAATTGCCTCACCATGCCTCGTTCAGCCTCGCGCACTCGCCGAACACGCGTGCCTCTGACCTCGTAGCGGAATGACCGCTGCCGCACGCGTATCCATTTCCCGGGACAGCCGTTCCCCTCTCGATGCATCCTTCTCCGGCCCGCTCATGCGAACCATTCCGCTCGCCACCGGCGTCGCTCCGTTGACCTTGCTCGACATCGATCAGGTGCCTCGACCGCTCGTGATGATCGAGGCGTCGGTTGCCGGGTCAACCTCGCAGCGTCAGACGCACCGACACCGCCAGGCGCAACTGATTGGCACGCTCGACGGCGTGATCCGATGCGGCGTGGAGCGCGGCCTGATCGGCGCCGCATGTTGCTGCGTGCTCGTGGAGCCGGACGCGTCCCCGGCGCTACCCGGGCAGTGCTGCACGCTGGCCGTTTCGCCGCTGCTGCGCGAGTTGTTGCTGAAAGCGGCCGGTTTTCCCTGTCTGTCCGACCTGGATGGTCCCGAAGGGCGGCTCGCTGCCACCTTGCTGGACGAACTGGCCGCTACGCCGGTCGAGGATCTGTCTTGTCGATGCCGGACGACCGGCGCTTGCGGGACCTGGCCGGCATGTCGCTCGCCGATCCCGCCGACCACACACGCTTGCCCGAATTCGCCAGGCGGATCGGCCGGCGCGAGCGCAGCCTGAGGCGGCTCGTGCAGCAGGAGGTCGGGATGAGTGTCGGCGACTGGCGCCGCCAGTGGCACGTGATCCTCGCGCTGCAGAAACGCGTGGCGGGCGACAGCGTGCAGAACATCGCGATCGATCTCGGCTACGAAAGCGCCAGCAGCTTCATCGCGATGTTTCGCAAGACGACCGGCAAATCGCCGATGCGTTATCTGAAGGCGCGTCACGGCTGAGCGGTCACGCACGCAGCCGCAAGCACCGAGTTTGGCCGGATCGATCAAGAGAATGGCCGGATTGCCGAATGACGCGCGGGATCCCGATATCTAGAATGAGAATCGTTATCACTTGGGAGGCCGTCATGGATATCGACAGCAAGGATTTTCCGTTCGTCTGGTTGCGTTACACGTCCGGGGAGGGCGCGGCGCATGTGTTTGACCATCTTGATACGCTGCTTGCGAGAGGCGATCGGTTCGTGCTCTTGACCGACGATGCCCCGGCCGGCGACGACTCGTCCCACGACGATGCCGAGGGCCGTAAGCAGGCGGTGTTGTGGGCCAAGAAAAACCGTCCGAAATCGCGCGAGCAGATCGGTGCGATGATCGCGATCGAATCGGACGCGGACAAACGGACGGTACTGGAAGCATTTTCCGACCCGTTCGAGAAAGTCTGGGGCTATCCGCTGCTCGTGGAGACGACGCGCGACGATGCATTGGCCACTGCGCGATCGCTGCTGTCGACGCCGTATCCCGCATCGGCATGAGCGGTCCCGCGCGGAGCAGCCCTCTCGCACCGCGCGGGTTGATTGCGCGTGTCCGCCGAATGCGACACACCGGTGATCGCGTTCGGCAACGCCGCACCAGGCAGCCATAAGATTTTCTTTATCCTGCGAAAAAATATCCTCGTTTGTCAGCGCCCCGGGAACAGCGGATAGTGCTGCTCGGTGGGCGTGCTGTCCAATCTGCGCCGTCAGCGCATGCCGATCCGTCCGATAGAAATCATTTGGCATTGCATCCCCCGAGCCGGACATCCGTCGCCTGCCGGCGCCGCGTGTTCCGGGATGCGGCGTCATGAGCCGCTCGCGGAATCCAGGACAAAGCCGCGCGGCTCCCGCACCACCGAAATCGAACAACCGACCGACACCGAAGGACACCCAGGATATGAAGTTGAACGTCAGCACCGTGATCGCGGCCATCGCCGTGTCGATCAGCGCCATCCCGTGCGCCGCCCAGGCGGCCGACGCCCGCCAGGACGGAATCAGAAGCGAAGTGGATCGCGAGATACGGCCGCTCATGGAGAAGTACCGGATTCCGGGTGTCGCGGTCGGCATCGTGGCGGACGGGCAGCCCTATGTCTTCAATTACGGCGTGGCGTCGACGGATACCGGCAAGGCCGTCACGCGCGACACGATGTTCGAACTGGGATCCGTCAGCAAGACCTTGACGGCGACGCTCGCGACCTACGCGCAGCGCGGCGGTTATCTGTCGCTGTCGGACCAGACGGGCAAGTATCTGCCTTCGCTGCAAGACAGCAGCTTCGGCCACGTCAGCCTGATGAATCTGGGCACGCATACGCCGGGCGGGCTGCCGCTGCAGGTGCCGGACGACATCCGCAACGACGAGCAACTGATCCGGTATTTCCAGGCGTGGCGCCCCGCCTATGCACCGGGGACCTACCGGACCTATGCCAATCCCAGCATCGGCATGCTCGGTCTGATCGCCGCTAAGAGCATGGGGCAGGACTTCACCGCGCTGATGCAGGGGCAGTTGCTTCCCGCGCTCGGCATGACCGGCAGCTACATCGACGTTCCCGAGACCCGCATGGCCGATTATGCGCAGGGCTACACGACGGAAGGCGCGCCGATCCGGATGAAGCCGGGCATGCTGTTCGCCGAAGCCTACGGGTTCAAGGCGACGGCGACCGACATGATTCGCTTCGTGCAGGCCAACATGCAACTGATCAAGCTGGATGGGAAGCTCCAGGACGCCGTCACGGATACGCATACCGGCTACTTCAAGGCGGGACCGATGACGCAGGATCTGATCTGGGAACAGTACCCGTATCCGGTCTCGTTGAAGTCGCTGCTGAAAGGGAACGGAGCGTCGATGATCTTCGACCCGACGCCGGTCAGCGCGATCACGCCGCCGCAGCCGCCCCGGCAGGACGTGTGGATCAACAAGACAGGGTCCACCAACGGCTTCGGCTCCTATGTCGCGTTCATCCCCGAAAAGCGGCTCGGGATCGTCATCCTGGCCAACAAGAATTTTCCGATCGACGACCGTGTGAAGGCCGCTTATCGGATTCTCACGACGCTGGACAACAAGCCTGATCAATAAGAAGGGGGACGCGATGAATCGGATCCGATGGTGCCTGCCGATTCTGGCGGCCCTGTCCTGCGCGCAGCCGGCCCTCGCGGCCGGAAAAGCGCCCGACGCCAAGGACACCGTGGTCCTGCAGCGCGTCGCCGTGCCGGGAACCGGGCACGAGATGGGCATGGGGATCGCCGAATTTCCGCCGAACGCGGCCAAGCCGCGCCACAAGGCCAGCGGCCCCGAGGCTTGCTACGTGCTCGAGGGCGAGGTGACGGTGCGGCTGGAAGGCGAGCCGCCGCGCGTCTTTCATGCGGGCGAGACGTTCCAATTGCCCGCCGGCGTGGTTCACGTGACGACGGCCGGCCCCGCCGGTGCAAAAGTCCTGGCGAGCTGGGTGCGCGTGCCGGGCAAGCCGTTCAACGTAGCGGTACCCGATTGACGCGAAGCGCGGCGGCATGGCTGCGCGGGGGCCGCCGCCGGCCGGGTCAGTGGGTGACCAGGGACTCCACCCACGTGTGGGTTCCCATGTTGCCGGTGCCGGCGCTCATCCAGTCATAGTCGCCGTATCCCGCCCCTTCGCCGGGCCATGGATTCATGAAGTACATCATCTGTCCGTTGTCGTCATATCCGTCCACGACCAGGAAATGTCCGCCGCCGTTCGGCCATTGCCAGAGAATGACGACGGGGTTGCCTTGCCGGATGGCGGAGGTGACGGCCTGATAGGACAGCGGTTCGTCGTAGTAGGTCGAGTTGCGCCGGCCCAGCGACCACAGGATTCCGGAAATTCCCGTGGTGCCGCTCAGGTAGTTCGGCGAATTCACCGCGTCGTTCCAGTCGAAGCTGCTGTTGTTGCACGCGTAGCCGACGCCGCTGACCCAGTTCGCGATCGCGCACTGCGACGTGGAGATGTTGCGATAGGTGAGCACCGCGTCGGCGTCGGCGGCCCAGCACCATTCGCTGTGATCCTGCTGCACGATCGGCACGTTGAGTTGCTGAGCGCCGCTCATCGCGGCGATCGGCAGCGCGAGCCCGAGCAAGGCAACGCTGCGGCGGACGAGCGAGAGGGCTTTCATTGCGGCGTCTCCTGGTGCATGAAGCGGGGCGAGAGCATGCCGCGCCGCACGCTGGCGCGCAACGCCGGCATCAACTGGGATTCCGGGCGCGGCTGCAGGTTGGGCGCGGCCGTTCGCGTGTCGCCGGACGTCTGGCGCAGCGCCTCGCGCACGGTATCGAGCGCGAGATACGAGGGGGCGGCCGGCGTGTCGGCGGCGGAAGGCGCGACTTCGATGAAATCGGCGACAGCTTGCTGGCTGCGCAGGAAACGCAGTTGAACCGGGGGCGTCCGGCCGGCATAGCGCGACACGACCGGCATGATGTCGCGCGCCAGTTCGCTGGCGCCGGCGGACACCATCCGCCAGCGGCTGCGCACTTGCGCGACGGTGATCAATCCGACCGGCTGGCTGTCCAGCATCACGACGAAGCGCCACTCGCCGCTCGGGTGTGCGCTGGCCGCGAGGCTGCCGCCGCTCAGAAGCGCCTGGGGATCCAGCAGATTGACCTGGAATCCGTAGCCGATCGAAGCGCGGCGCAAATCCGTGTAGTGGTTCACCGCCATGATGCGCGGCGCGTTGCCGGACGGCGGAAGCGCGGCGAGGCGCTGGACGAGGGTGATCAACCCCTGCTCAGCGGCCGCGCGAGGCGCCGTATCCTCGTTCGATACGGCGCTGCTGGAAACCGGTTGCGCGACGGCCAGCACATGCTGGCCGAAGAGGGCGGCGCTCGTCAGGGCAGCGGCTTGCAGCAAGGCACGGCATGCTCGGCGTGTTCGCATGGCAGATCCTCGGAGGCGGGGAGACGACGCGCGGCTTCGGCGCGTGATCGGGCAAGGTCGGTGCACCCATGTGTCGTGCGGGCGATCGTCCGGCCTGACGCGTCGCATGACGGGTGATGTTGGTTATATGGGGTTTTGAGAGGAAGTAAACCTATTAAAAATAGGAGGGTGGCGGGTGGCTGCCCGGACGTCGAAGCCTGATCGGACCGCCGCTTGGACCATCTCATTCCCCGGACAGGGCGTTGTATGCGGCTGGCTTGCGTCGCGCCGGAGAAATTGAATAGTGCCGGCATCCGGATCGCTCGCGAAATCGTCTCGAGCGTGGGGCGCTCGACGATACCGCGGCGTCACCACAGGAGGCCCAGCATCGCCGCCTTGACCGCCGCCTCGGTCTTGTTCATCGCATTGAGCTTGCGCATCGTGTTGACCAGATGAAATTTGACCGTCCGTTCGTCGACCGACATGATCATGCCGATCTCCACGTAGGTCTTTCCCGACGCCGACCATTTCAGGGCCTCGCGTTCGCGGCCTGTCAGTTCGACCGCGTATTCGGGCGCAAGCCGTGTAGCGAAATCCGCGCGCATTGCGCCGCTGACCGCGTCGACGAGCCATAGCATCCGGTATTCCTTGGATACGAGCTCCCGCCGGTCGATCGGCTCGCCCGAGCGCACCATGGTGACCAATCCGACCGGTCCGTTGCGGCACAGTGTCGGCATGCTCCAGCCGTAACGCAGCCCGTGGTGAGCCGCTTCCTCCCAGAACTCGGGGCTTTGCGTCTGGCCGTTCGTTCGCCAGACCAGCGGCATCGATTGAGTCAGGCCGTGCCGGACCGTGGGGTCGATCGCGAAATAGTTGGAACTGACATATCGGGTTTCCCAGGCGTCCGGGTAGTTGGACTGAAGCGTAAATCGCGGGTTGCTGATCGGAAATGGGACACAAGTGCCGAATGAGCAGTATTCGAAACCCAACTCCCTGACCGCAAACGATAATTCCCGAAAAATATCGGCTTCGGATTGCGCCGCAGCAAATAAGTCCAGATACGTCTCTCTCCACATTTGCATGATGGCACCTGCGTTAAATACTTTCAAAAACAGCAATTCATGTCGGAAATGATGCTGATTAAGTAAATAAAACCGGGTATCGCGGAGCGAAACGAAAATATCGAAACGAATCTGCGGCGAAGCACGCCGGCGCGCTCCGTGGCGGCATGCCGTCGATCGAGGTTACCGTAGCCGCCGGGGCAAGGAAAACACGGAATATCCAGACTGGAAGCGGTTGAAGATCGACGCGCCGGCACTGGCGAAGCGATCATGTTTCATCCATGTGATCCGCATGTCACACATCGTAATTCTTCAGTGTTTCCGACTGCCGTGCGTGAACACGCTCGAGTATCGAGGTTTTCAATTCAATTAATTACAATAGTCTTTCGATATAGATGTTATTGCAGAAATTTTATCATGTTGGCATCGGTGGCCAGATAAAGAAATTTCGTAAATGAAGCAGCCGGAAGGCTTGGATTGCGACATCGTCATGCCCTGTCCATACGGGCAGCTAGATGAATGACCAGGTATTGGCTTGAATTGCGGAACCGAATTCAGGGAGCCGTCGCGATGCTGCGCTTTTTATCAGGGAATGGCGCCGAACTGAGCCGGGAGATGCTGCTGCGGCTCAAGCAATACCGGTACGCGGTATTCATCGAGAAACTCGGGTGGTCTCTGCCTGTCGCCGGCGGTCTGGAGTCCGACGAGTTCGACCATGCCGACACGCTCTACGTGGTCGCCCTCAGTCAACGCGGCGACGTGACCGGGTGCGGCCGCTTGTTGCCGACCAGCGGACCTTATCTGCTCGGTTCCGTGTTTCCCGGACTGATGGGCAACGCGGCGCTGCCCGGCGCGTCCGACGTGTGGGAGTTGTCGCGCTTCGCGATCAGCACGCCCGACGACGAATCCCTGACTGCCGAGCAAGCGTGGGACAACACGCGAGGCCTGATGGCGGAAATCGTGCGCGTGGCGCAGAGGCATGGAGCTCAGCGGTTGATTGCCTTTTCGGTGCTGGGTAACGAGCGGCTGCTGCGGCGCATGGGCGTGAGCGTCCGGCGGGCCGCGCCGCCTCAACTGATCGACGGCAAACCGACCGTGCCGTTCTGGGTCGCCATCGACGAGCGCACACTCGACGCGCTCGATCTCGAGGCGGCCCCGTGCCGCCGCGAGGCTGCTGGCCCCGGCCTGCCGGCCGGCGTCGATTGCGGCATGACAGCGGCCTGAGCCTTCATCCGGCCGGCGCCATGCCGTTGTTCCGATGGCGTATCCGGGCGGGCAGGGCAATCGAGAGGCTGTCGACGCGCTTCGCTGCGGCCGGACAGCCGAGGCCTCCGAGGGCCCTCCCGCGAGCCTCGCGCGCCGGATCGATATTGCGCGGCCTATTCGCCGGACAGTTCCAGCACTCGCCGACGGCGCCAGCGCAGGCGGATCGCGGCGACTGCGATTGCCGCGCCCGTGAACATGATGGCCACGAAGTGCCACATGTTGCGGTCGGCGAAGCTGGCCAGCAGACTGCTGAGCGTGGCGCACGACACCATGGCCGTGGCGAACATGGCCATTTTGGCGCCGGCCGGCTCGGTGCTTCCGTCGATGGCCATGCGTTGAAAGATCGCGAACGTCAGGCCGTTCCCCACGTTGTAGACGAATACGCCTGCGAGCAGCGGCCACACCGATTCGGCGATCCATCCGGACAGCATGAGCAGCAGGCCGCCCGCGAGCGCGATCGCAATGCCGGCGCGCACGAAGACTTCCTTTCGCACGGTCGACGCCTGTCCGCTCACCACGGCCGCGCCGATCATGAAGCCGGCGAACAGCACGAGCTGGGTCAACCCGTAGCGTACCGGGCTGTAGCCTTGCACCTCGAGCAGCAGATGCGGGCTGGATACGATCCACGCGAGCGTGCCGCCGAACAGGATCGATGCGGACACCGTATTCACCATGAAGGCCGGATTGCCGAGCAGGCGGCCGTAACGCGCGATCACATCGCTCATTCGCAGCGAGGTGCGACGCGCTGCCGGATGGCTTTCCGGCACGCGCCACGCGATCAGCAGCACGACGATCGCGGCCGCCGCGCCGATCAGCCCGAAGATCGGCCGCCAGGCCCACCACTCGACGATGATGCCGCCGAGAGTGGGGCCGAAGGCCGGCGCCAGCACGGTGAGAAAGCTCATCCAGCCGAGCGTCTTGACGGCTGCCGTCTCGTCCATCATTTCGTGGATCGTCGCATAGCCGCATACGGCGACGGCGGATACGGTCGCGCCCTGCAGGAAACGCGCGGTCAGGAAAAGCGCGATATCGCTGGTCGTGGCGCAGACGAACGAACTCGCGCAGAACAGCACGCCCCAGACCAGCAGCACCGGCTTGCGTCCGAAGCGATCGGATACCGGGCCCAGCAACAGGTTGAACACGGCGCCGCCGAGGAACCACAGTGTCAGCGTCTGCTGGGCCAAGTTGGTACCGGCCGACAGATCGCCGCGCATGGCCGGCAGCGCGGGCAGGAACATGTCGTTGGACAGGTACACGGCCAGTTCGAACAAGGCCAGCAGGACGGGCGCCCAGGTCATGGCGGAGCGCGAGGAAGGCGACATGGCGGCGGGCCCGTTCAATGCAGGAAGCGGGACGTCGGGTGCTCCTTCGTCCATTGCCCGGGCTTGATGCTGACCAGTGCCTCCGCCACCTTGTCGATATCGGCCTGCGTGTTGTAGACGCTGAACGATATGCGCACGGTGCCCAGCACGCCCAGGCTGTCGACGAGCGGTATGGCGCAATGCACGCCGGTGCGCACCGCGATGTCGAAGCTGTTCAGATGATTGCCCACGTCGTAGGGATGCAGATCGCGGATACCGAACGACAGGATGCTCCCCGGCTCGCCCGGCGCGCCGAAGAGTTGCACGCCGGGCAGGGCGCCGAGTTGCTTCGCGGCATGGAAGAACAGCGCCTGATCGTGCTCCCGGACGGCGTCCAGGCCCAGGGCGACGAGGTAATCGGCCGCGCGCGCGAGGCCGACGGCGCCCGCCACGTTGGGCGTACCGGCTTCGAAGCGATGCGGCGCCGGCAGGTAATGCGTCACGCGCTCGTAATTGACGCCGTAGGCGACGCCGCCGCCGGTCTGGAACGGCGCGAGCCATTCGGTTTGGCGCGGGTTGATATACAGCACGCCGATGCCTTGCGGCCCGTACATCTTGTGACTGGAGAAACAGTAGAAATCGACGTCGAGATCCTGCACGTCGACCTTCACGTGGGCGATGGCCTGCGCGCCGTCGATCAGGACCGGGATATCGCGTTCGCGGGCCAGACGCGCCATCTCCTTCACCGGATTGGTCACGCCCAGCACATTGGACACGTGGGCGATCGCGACCAGCCGGGTCCGGGGCGACAGTAGCGCCTGGTAATCCTCGAGGCGGATCCGTCCCGTCGTATCGACCGGCACCACGCGCAGGGTGGCGCCGGCCTCCTCGCAGGCCGTCTGCCATGGCAGCAGGTTGGAGTGGTGCTCCATGCCGGTGACCACGACCTCGTCGCCTTGTTTCAGGCGTCGCTTGGAAAAATTCTGCGCGACGAAGTTGATCGATTCGGTGGTGCCCTTGGTGAAGACGATGCTGTCGCTCGAGGCCGCATTGATAAAACGCGCGAGGGTCTGGCGGCTGGCTTCGTAAGCTTCGTGCGAACGATTGCTGAGCTTGTGGACGCTGCGCCCGACGTTCGCATTGATATGACTGTAGTAATGCGTGATGGCGTCGATGACCGAGGCCGGCTTCTGCGTCGTTGCCGCGTTGTCGAGATAGATCAGGCTTTCGTCGTGCGTGAAGATCGGAAAGTCTTTCTTGGCCTGGTTGAGAGACATGATGACCTTTTCCTGGAAACGTGAGGGAACGCGATGGCGTTGGCGTTACAAATAGCGCGTCAGATCCGCTGACAGGTCGGCGATATCCTCGATGCCGACCGACAGGCGAATCAGGTTCGGGGTGATGCCGAGGCTGCGCTTGATCTCGTCCGGCACGGCGCGATGCGTCATGAGCGCGGGGCATTCGATCAGCGAGAACACGGCGCCGAGGCTCACCGCGCAATGGAAATACTTCAGGCCATGCATCAGCGTCGTGACGTCGCCGAGATACTCGAACGAGATGATCGCGCCCGGGCCGGTCATCTGCCGCGCGCACAACGCGTGCTGCGGATGCGATTCGAGGCCGGGATAGATGACGCGCGACACCTTCGGCGATCGCTGCAGCAGATCGACCAGCGCCCGCGCGTTGGCGACCTGGCGCTCGACGCGCAAGCCCAGGGTCTTGACGCCCCGGTGAACCAGGTAGCAGTCGAGCGGCCCGGGCACCGCGCCCGTCACCGTGCGGTGCCGGGCGAGCACGCGGTGATGCGATTCGTCGCGCGAGATCAGCGCGCCGCCGATGACATCGCCGTGGCCGGCGAGATACTTGGTCGTGCTGTAGAGCACGAAGTCGGCGTCGAGATCGAGCGGGCGCTGCAGATACGGACTGGCGAAGGTGTTGTCCACCAGCACCAGCGCCTCGCGCCGCTTCGCGAGCGCGCAGATCGCCCGCAGGTCCGCCAGCTTCAGCGTCGGATTGGTGGGCGTCTCGATCCACACGAGACGCACGCCGCCGGTCAGGGCGGCTTCCACGGCCTGCAGATCGCTCATGTCGACCTTGCGGTGGCGCAGGCCACTGGTGGTTTCCAGCGCCTGGAACAGGTCGAGCGTCCCGCCATAGACATCGTCCGAGCACAGAAACGTATCGCCCGGACGCAGCAGGCTCAGCGCCGCCGCACCCGCGGCCTGTCCGGAGGCGAAGGCAAGCGCATGGTCGCCGCCTTCCAGCGCCGCGAGACAGCGTTCGAGCGCTTCACGGGTCGGATTCTCGCCCCGGCCGTAGAAATAACGCAGCGGCTCCTGGCTTTCCTGCGCGAACGTCGACGCCAGATGAAGGGGCGGGACGACCGCCCCCGTGACCGGATCCGGCTCCTGGCCGACGTGTACCGCGATCGTGTCGAATTTCATCAGGCCACGCTCTCGACTTCGAGATCCTTCTTCGTGCCTTCTTCCCAGGCGTCGAGATAGCTCCGCTGCTCCGGCGTGAGAACGTCGATTTCAATGCTGCGCGACGCGAGCTTCATCGACGCGATCATCGTGTCGACTTCCGCCGGCATGTCCAGCACGCTGATCGGCAGGTTCGGATGCTTGAGCAGATATTCGCAACCCAGCGCCTGGTTCGAGAACGACATGTCCATCACCTCGGCGGGGTGCCCCTCGGCGGCGCACAGATTGACGAGGCGGCCCTCGGCCAGTACCGAGATGCGCCGCCCGCTCGCAAGGGTGAACTGCTCGATGTCCGAGCGGATCTTCCGGGTGCCGGAGGACAGCGCGCGCAGGCGCACGAGATCGATCTCGCAATCGAAGTGGCCGGCATTGGCGAGCACGACGTTGTCCTTCATCGATGCGAAGTGGCGGTCGTCGATGACGGCTTTGTTGCCCGTGACCGTGACGAACACGTCGCCGAGCGGCGCGGCCTGATCCATCGGCATGACACGGAAGCCTTCCATCACGGCTTCGAGCGCGCGGACCGGATCGATCTCGGTGACGATCACGTCGGCGCCCATCCCGGCCGCGCGCATCGCCACGCCGCGTCCGCACATGCCGAAGCCTGCCACGACGAATTTCTTGCCGGCCAGGAGCATGTTGGTCGCGCGCAGCACCGCGTCGACGGTCGATTGACCGGTGCCGTACCGGTTATCGAACATATGCTTGGTCTTGGAATCGTTGATCGCGATGATCGGATACTTGAGTCCGCCCATGCGCTCCAGGTTCTTCACGCGGATCACGCCGGTGGTCGTTTCCTCGAGCCCGCCGACGATGTTCGCGGCAGCGGACGCATAGTCCGAATGCAGCAGCTTGGTGAGATCGCCGCCGTCGTCGATCACCACGTGCGGCTGCGCGTCGAGCACCATGTGGCAGTGGCTTTCGTAGGTCTTCAGGTCTTCGCCGTGAATCGCGTAGACGTGCACGCCCTGCGACGACAGATAGGCAGTGACGGGATCTTGCGTGCTGATCGGATTGGACGCGCAGAGGAACACCTTGGCGCCGCCGGCGCGCAGCGTCTCGATCAGGTTGGAGGTCTCGGCCGTGATGTGCAGGCAGGCGCCGATCACGCGGCCCGCCAGCGGGCGTTCGCGCTCGAAGCGCACACGAATCGATTCGAGCACGGGCATGCTGCGCCGTGCCCACTCGGTCAGTTCGCGGCCTTCGTCGGCCAGCTTGATATCGGCGATATGAGACGGATGAATGTTCATGCAGGCACCTTGTTGAGAACGATGAAAGTGAAGGAAACGATGGCTTGACCGCTCATCGTCGGGCGGAAAAGCACAGAGCATGCGAGGGCAGCGATACCGTACCGTCCGCCCGCACGAAGCGGCCGGCCGCTTCGGCGAACTGGGTCCACAACGCGGCGAGCCGATCCGGCGACGCCCGTTCGGCGATGGCCGCGCCGATGCCGGGCGGGATCAGGTCGCGCGAGAACCGGACGAATTCGTCCACCGTCTCGAACATGAACGGGGCGACGACCCGTTCGCAACGAATTTGCGAGAAGCCCGCGGCCTCCAGCTCGGCGCGTACCGCCTGCTCGTCGGCCATGCAGAACGGATTGGGTTTGCCGGGCGGCGGTGGCGGCAGATCCAGTTCGCGGGCGAAGAAGCCGACGGCGAGACTGATCATCGGCACCTGGTCCGGCGTGCTCCAGGTGGAAAAGACGAGCCGTCCGCCGGGTGTCATGGCCTCCCGGAAGCGGAGCAGGCACGCCTGCCGGTTCGGCATGAACATCAGCCCGAACCGGCTCGTCACGATCTGGTAGCGGGAATCCGGCACGAACTGCTCGGCGTCGGCCGCGGCGAACGACACGTTGCCGACCGAACCCTGGCGCCGGCGCGCCACCGCGATCATCTCCTCGGCGATGTCGATGCCCGTCACGTGCCCGTCGGGTCCGACCTGCGCCGCCATGCTCAGCGCGGGTTCGCCGAGGCCCGTCGCGACGTCGAGAACATGGTCGCCGGGCTGCGGGGCGGCGCTGCCGATCAGCGTCCGGCTGACGTGGCTTGCACCGCGCTCGAATGCGTCGCCCCAGCGTTCCCACGCCTGAGCGAGCGCGTTCCAGGTTTGCCGCTGTTCCTGGCTCGGGGAAATCGTATTCATAGGCATTCCTTGTAGAGGGCGCTTACATCGCGCCGGTATCGACGAGCTTTCGCAGCGCCGCGATATATCTCGGCGACGTGCCGCAGCAGCCGCCGACGAGGCTCAGCCCGTAGCGCGAAGCGCTCTCGCTGATGAATTCCACGAACTGTCGCGTGGATACATTGGGGCGCAAGTACCCGCCCGGCGCGTCGGCGGGCTCTTCGGACCGGTCTTCGACGTTCGGATAGGCGCCGAGAGCGAGATGACCGATCGACGGCAGGCGGGATAGCGCGAGGTGCGTCGCGGCCAGATTGCTGCAATTGATGCTGATCGCGAGCGGTGCGAATTCGGCGACGAAATCCGCCAGCGGTGCGTAGTTCTCGCCGCTGAGCAGCAGACCGTCTGGATTGCAGACGAAGCTGACGATGAACGGCGCCTGCCTCTCGCGGCATAACGCGCCGATCACCTGCGCTTCCCGCCACGTGTTGATGGTTTCCGCCAGGATCAGATCGACGCCGGCATCGAGCAGACCCGAGATCGAATCGCCGTGTTCTTCGCGCAAAATGCCGTTCGACGGCGTCTCTTCGGGGCGATAGGCGTCGGCGACGGGCGCTAGCGATCCGGCGATCAGAATCTCGCGGCCGCCGCCGGCCTGGTCGATCGCCTGCCGGGCCAGCTCGACGGCGACGGCGGTCAGCTCCGCGGCCGTGATGCGATGGCTGCTCGCGGAAACGGCCTTCCGGGTCGTCCGAAACGTGTTGGCGGTGATGATGTCCGCGCCGGCCTCGACGTACTCGCCGTGAATTTCCAGCAGCGCCGCGCGCCCCTCGGGCGTCAGCAAGGACTCGGCGGACCAGAGCGGCGGCCGCATCTCGTAGCCGCGGCGTTGCAGTTCGGTGGCCGTGGCGCCGTCGAGCAGCACGGGCATCTTCGACGCAAGCCTCAGGCGAAGCGACATCAATGCGCGATCGCTCATGTCGGTTGGCCTGCCCACGGTTGGATGACGCTTTCGCGAAACCGTTCGATCAGGCAGGCCGGCAACAGCATCGCCTTTTGCGGAGGATAGCGCCGCGAACGCGGCGGCCTGTAGTCGGCGTCCGTGCGGGTCGGCAGGTGCAGCGTCCGGTCGAGAAGATGGGCACCGCGGTAGAACCAGCATATCTGGCCGACCGTCTCGGTAAACACGGCGCGGCCCGCCGTGGACGACAGCAGTTCCAGATGATGCAGTGCCGCCATGCATTCCCCGTGCAGCGAAAAATCCTGGCGCGGCGAATAGTGGCAGTAGTAGTCGTGGACGGCTCGAAACAGGTCGTTGTATGCGAACCGGTACCCATCGATCACGACGTCGCTCAGTTCAAGCATCGGATGATCGGGCGGCGGCGCGACGTCGCTGCCGTATCCGCGCGAGGTCAGATAGACGAACAGCGTGCTGGTCGACCCTACCTGGGCGATCATCTCGGCCGAATTGGCGTAGGGCTGACCCTGACCGAGGAATGGACGGATCTTGATGTCATGCCGTGACATGAACTCGAACTGCATCAGGATCTCTTCCTTGAGCGCTTCGTACGCCTCGCGAACGTCCGGATCGTCTGGAGCGTGCGGCGTCATGTCGTAGGTGATCGCCACGCGGGAGAAGAAGTGCTCCTGCACGCGCAGGTCCAGTGCCCTTCGTTCCCTGAAAGGGAATTTTTCCTTGATGTAGCATTCCGCCAATAAGGTCATGAAGTCAGTCCTGTCAGCCCATTGAACTGAAGCAAATTTCTGATCGATAGCCGAATCGAGCTCGGGAACCGCGTTGCCTTCGGCTACATGACGCCGCTTAACCGGCAGGCCGGCCGATTCGCGGAGGGGAGATCGGCGCGCCGGAGTGTGCCGGTCCGCCTCGGCCCCGGATCACGTGCGTGCGCGGCACCGGCGTGCCGGTCGATGTCGATCCAGCATGGCAGGGTCGGCGTGTCGTTCATCCATTGCGGCGGTGCGGCCCGGTGAATGTCGATTCCCGTTCGCTGAAGCAGCCGTACGACGCCGAGCGAGGAGAAGGTGATGAGACGGTCGGCGCCTTGCGTTCGCGCGACGCGGACGATTTCGTCGACCAGCAGGAGCGCCGGCCGGCGAACATCTTCTTCGCCCATCGATTCGCCCCGAGGCAGGCCGATCGCGAAGCAGGACAACTCCCAGACGTCGTTGTCCGCGGGCGGCAGCGCCGGGCTCATCAGATGCGCGAAGTGGGTTCCCAGCAGGTAAGGCCGGCTTGTCGGCAGCAGACGGCCGCAACCGGTGACGTCGCCGCGCTGATCGATGGCGACGACGTAGAGCGTCTCGTCGTGATCGAACTCGTCATGCCCTGGTTCATCGAGCGCCGGCAGAGGCCGGTCCGGCTCCCGATACAGCATCTTGTGTCGATACCCCCTCAGTTGCCGCATCGTACTTCGACCCAGTGCCGCGCTGTTTCCCGACAAGACATCGAACATCATGCGCATCCTCGAAAGTGTTATCACTATTTAATCTTTTCTTATTCCAACGAAGAAGCTGCCCGAATGGGCAGGGCAGTGACGAAGGGTGTTTGCAAGGTGGGAGCGGAGATGAACGTCGCGCGTCGAGCGTTGTGCAGTGCACCGCGTTTCGACGGCGGATCCGACCCTGGACGGGTCTCAGTTGTGCCGGTAGATACCGGTTTCCTTAAGAACGGCGGACTGGATATCGCGCTCGCGCGCGCCGGAACATAACCAGTCGTGGATCAGCAGGCGACTGCACCCCATGCCGTATTCGTTGCCGTATGTGTCGAGAAGCATCATGTTGAAGCTGACGTCTTCCTTTGGAATCCTGATGTCGTACCGGCCGGCGCAAACATGCCAGGTACAGCCGATGCTGGCTGCGGGGCGATGTTCTTCACAGATCAGTTCATAGAAGCCGGCATTGACGGCAGGAATGCCTTCCCGCCAAAGCTCGCGGAGCAGGTCGAGATCCTGCAGGCACAGATACCGGCGGAACCGGAGCGCGCGAAACTCGGAAAGCGTCAGCCGGATGGAGTCGTCGTGTCGATGTTCTGGCATGTCGCTTCGCATAAGGTTCGGACGTTGACACGGGGCAGCCTGCCTGTCCGCATCAACGCATGACCCATTCCGGGCGTTGGTGTGTCCGGAGTCGATTCGGCTTGAACCGGCCAAAGTCCCCGCTTGGGGCGCATCTCAAACCCGGACTCTAACCGGTTAGTCATACAAAATATACTGCCTGTTCGGGCACCAGGCGAACGAGGCCGGGAATCCGTGTGCAGCGGCAGTCGCCGTGATCCGGCTCCGCGGCGTGGGGCGCGACGCCTCCGTCAACGCGCGCGGGTTTCACGCCGGCCGGACGCTTCGTCAGCGCAATGAAGGCGGGCGCACGGACGTTCGCGGCGCCGACAAGTCGAATTCTTGAACGAGCAGGGTGCTTGTGTCCGTTCCAGCGTCTTCCGTGAATCATCCGAGGCAGCCGAGGGCTCGCAAGCGGGAGACGGATCGAACGAGGATTTACCAGCGTTCCATGTACGGTCGCAGGTCCAGCTCGAAGGTCCACGCGTCGCGCGGCTGCATATGGAGATTCCAGTAGTTCTCGGCGATATGGGCCGGATTCAGAATGCCGTCCCGGTCCTTGAGGGCATGGCGATCGGGGAAATTGGAACGGATGAACGCGGTGTTGATCGCGCCGTCGACCACCACGTGGGCGACATGAATGTTCCGGGGGCCGAGTTCTCGCGCCATGCTCTGCGCGAGCGCACGCAGTGCGTGCTTCGCGCCGGCGAAAGCCGCGAAATTCGCCGAGCCGCGCAGCGAAGCGGTGGCGCCCGTGAAGAGGAGGGTGCCGCGGCCACGTTCGACCATGCGTTTGGCGACTTCTCTCGCATTGAGGAAACCGCCGAAGCACGCCATCTCCCAGATCTTGAAATATTTGCGTGCCGTTTCATCGAGGATGCTGCAGGAGACATTGGCACCGATGTTGAACACGAACACTTCGATCGGCCCATGTTCGCGCTCGATATGGTCGACAAGCGCGACAACGTCCTCTTCCTTGCGCGCATCGCTGCCGAAACCGAAGGCCTGACCGCCGGCAGCACGGATCGCGTCGACGGCAGGCTGCAGCTTATCCGCGGAGCGGCGCGTCAGACATGCGATGAAGCCTTCCCTCGCGAAGCGCGCGGCGATGGCGCTGCCGGTGGAATCTCCCGCGCCGATGACCAGCGCGACTTTTCGGGTTTCTGCGGCATCCGGCATCGCTCTCTCCTTTGATAAACGTTCGCTTTATAAAACGAACGTTAAGTAATGGGAATGAGGATGTCAAGCGTGCCGATGCGCGCCGGCGTTCTGCTCAGGTTTTCTTGTCGAGTTCCAGCGAGTGCATCCGGCTGATGTAGCGCCGGCATGCGGCCAGGATTTCCTTGCGTATCTTGTCGCTCTCCACGGAGCGGGCCAGCACGAGCGCGCCGACACACTGAGCGATCAGTGCCCAGGCCGCATCCGGATCCTCCAGCCGCCGGTGCCAGCTTTCCTGCGTATGCCGAAGACTCGCTTCGGCTGCCTTGCGCACGGCCGGGCCGGCGCGTGCGATCTCCGGTCCCAGCGTGGGGAGGACGCAACCGGTCTCGGGGTTCGCGGCATGGAAGCTGCTGAGATAGCCGCGCAGTCGTTTGGCCACGTGGTCGGCCGACGCATCGTCGTGACCTGCGAGCATGTGTGCGCTGTTCTGAAGTTCCTCGCGAACCAGTTCCTCGAACAACGCCTGTTTGGACGGGAAGTGGCTGTAGAACGCGCCGCCCGTGAGCCCGATGGCGGACATGAGCGCGTCCACCCCGGTGGACGCGAATCCGCCGCGCTTGGCGATCGAGCGGCTGCTGGCGAGCAGCCGTGCGCGGGTTTCCTGTTTGTGAGTGCTGGAGTAGCGCATGGCGGTAGAGGCGACCCATGTTGACACGGCCTCCAGCGTAGCATAGCCTTCGTTCACTAAACGATCGTTACCCTATGTCCATGCCCATGTCCAAGCGCGTTGACTTCTATTTCGATGTCGGCAGTCCTGCTTCCTATCTGGCCTGGACTCAATTGCCGACGCTGTGCCGCACCGCGGGCGCCGAGCTGGTCTGCAAGCCGATGCTGCTCGGCGGCGTTTTTCAGCGCACCGGCAATGCGTCTCCGATGACCGTGCCGGCCAAGGCGCGGTACGTGAATCACGACCTGCAACGATATGCGCGCAGATATGACGTGCCGTTGGCGGTCAACCCGCATTTCCCGATCATCACGCTTTTCCTGATGCGAGTCGTCACGGGCATCGCGGCACAGGAGCCCGATCGCTTGCACGCGCTCCTGGACACGGTATTCAAGGCTATCTGGGTCGACGCTCTGGATCTCAACAAGCCGGAGTTGACCGCGCAGGTTCTCTCGGACGCGGGATTCGATCCCCAGCGGATGCTCGCGTTTGCCGGAAGCCCGGAAATCAAGGAAGCGCTGAAGGCGGCGACGCAGGAAGCGATCGATCGCGGCGTCTTCGGTGCGCCGACCTTCTTTGTCGGCGACGAGATGTTCTTCGGTCAGGACCGGCTCGAGATGGTCCGGGATGAATTGACGCGCTAAATCGTATCGCGCGGCAGAACCGATACGCGAGTCCGCATGGAAGCGCGTCGCGTACAGGCCGGCCGTTCCCCGGTATGTACGCGACCTTGATCAAGGGTGTCACGAGGAGGTGGCACATGCCGGGCAGGGGCGTCGCGAGAAAGGGGCTGAGTGTTCAGTGTTCCTCCGCACCGGCATGACCCGGTAGCTTGCCGGCTTGCCAAGCCCGTTCGCGCAGAAGCGTCTCCGGGCGAAGCTTCACGACGCGGGATAATCGGTGCTCTCGGTCAAGTCGCGCCACGCTTCGACATTCTCGCGCAAGGCATCCAGGCGCTTGAATGCGACATCGAGCGCCGACCTGCCAAGCAGCAGACGCAACGGCGGCGCATCGGATTCCATCGCGGCAATCAC
The DNA here is from genome assembly GCF_034721475.1 of Burkholderia alba. NCBI lineage: Bacteria > Pseudomonadati > Pseudomonadota > Betaproteobacteria > Burkholderiales > Burkholderiaceae > Burkholderia > Burkholderia alba. Next base: position 142,724 of record NZ_JAWJWL010000010.1, read on the forward strand.
CGCTGCGGCGCCTTTGGCCGGGTCTCCCGGCTGGTGACCGGAGATGGCGTATGTTGCCGCTCGGCGCTTGCCGGCCGATTCCGCGTAATCGTCGATGATGGTCTCGGACACAATCATGGATCGCCCCGCCCATTCCGTGTACGCCGCGCATATTTCGCGACCGCGGAAAGCGGGCGGAATGCCTCGGGGCGTGCTCGTTGCGGCGCTGACCACCTCCGTGTCGCCGGCCGAATCAGAGATCGCTGGCGATCCGGGTGATGAACGCGGCAATGGCCGCATCGTTGCGTGCAACGAAGATCCATTGGCCCACCTGTGTCGCGATGATCAGCCCTGCGTCGCGCAGCAGCGCGACGTGGGCCGAAACGGTCGACTGCGACAATCCGCTGCGTGCGACGATCGATGACAGCGGCACGCCGTGGCACGAGTGGAGGATCGCCGCGTCCGGAAACGTGTCCGGCGACTTCAGCCAGCGCAGTACGTCCTGCCGAAACGGATGCGCAAGCGCCTTGTGGACGAGCTGGGTGTCCATCGTGGGGTCCGCCGGATCAGCGCCGTCCCATGCCGCGATGCGCGAGTGCGGCGGCGAGCCCGGCCGCGACGCCGAACGCGGCTACGCCGTGCCAGCCGAAGCGGGCCATCAGCGCGCCGCTCAGGATCGCGCCGAGCGCGCCGCCGATGAAGGTCGCGGTCATGTAGAGGCTATTGATGCGGCCCTGCGCCTTCGGATCGGCGGCGAAGGCGCGCGTCTGGTTCGCAACCAGTCCGGCCTGCACGCCGATGTCGAGCACGACCACGCCGATCACGAGGAGCGCGAGCGAACTGCCGGCGCCCGCCAGGAACAGATAGGCGGCCGTGACGATCGCGATGCTCAGACCGATCACGCGCCGCGTGCCGATCCGGTCCGAGGCTCGGCCGCCGATCGTGGCGGCCAGCGCGCCCGCCGCGCCGATGACGCCGAAGCCGCCGGCCCACGCGCTGCCGAGGTGCCAGGGGCCGTCGGCGAGCAGGGCCGCGAGATTGACCCAGAACGCATTGAAGGCGGCCCACAGCAGCGCCTGCACGATCATCGATTCGCGGATCGGTCGATGATCGCGCGCCAGCGTCCACAGCGAGGCGAGCAGCCGGCCGTAGGACAGCGTAGTGCTCGGCACGCCGCGCGGCAGCAGCCAGGCCGCGGCGATTCCCACCGGCACCATCGCGGCGGCCTCGACGCCGTACACCGCGCGCCAACCGTAGTGCGCGGCGATCAGGCCGCTGATCGCGCGGCCGAGCAGAATGCCGACCATGATGCCGGTGACGACCGTGCCGACGTTGCGTCCGCGTTCGCTGGGCGCCGACATCACGGCCGCGAACGGCACCAATTGCTGGGGCACGCAACTGACCACGCCGAGCGCGAACGCGGCACCGATCAGCGCCCACACGCCGGTTGCGAGCGACGACGTCACGGCGAACGCGAAGGCCAGCGCAATTTGTCCCAGCACGAGCGCTCGCCGATCGTAGCGATCGCCGAGCGGCAGAAGCAGCGCGAGCCCGGTCGCGAAACCGAAGAGGGCCGCGCCCGCCACGAGAGCGGCCGTCGCCGGGTCGGCGTGCAGGCCTTGCGCGATCAGCGGCAGGATCGGCTGCGTGCAGTAGATGTTGGTGACCACGGCGCCGGCGATGACGGCCATCGCGACGATCTTTCCGCGCGAGGCGGTGGCGGGATGAGCGGCGGCCGCGACGGGCGGCATGCCGGATGCGAGCGGTAATTCGTTCATGGCAGGCTCCTTTCATGGCGATCCTTCATCGCGGACAGCGGATGTTGTCGCCGCGATGGATGAACGGAGCGTACCGACTTGCGGCGGAAAAGATAATCCACCAGAATTTGGAATCATCTTTCCAAAATTCGAGAGGTAACATGAATCGTCTCGAGTCGATGTCCTTGCTGGTGGCGGTGATCGATGCCGGCAGCATGTCGGCCGCCTCGCGCCAGCTCGGTATTCCGCTGGCGACGGTCAGCCGCAAGATTGCGGAGCTTGAGTCCTACCTGAATACGCGGCTGATGCACCGCACCACGCGGCAGTTGTCACTGACCGAGGCGGGCGAGTCTTATGTCGCAGGTTGCCGGCGGATCCTCGACGACATCGCGGAAACCGAGCGAGCCGCCACCGGCGAATACGCGGCGCCGCGAGGCGAACTGATCGTCACCGCGCCGATCGTGTTCGGACGTTTGCATATCGTGCCGGTGGTGGCCGCGTTCCTCGCTCACTATCCCGAGATCGACGTGCGCCTGGTGCTGACGGATCGCGTCGCTCACTTGATGGACGAGCAGATCGATGTCGCGCTGCGGATCGGCGAGCTGCCCGACAGCAGTTTCATGGCGACTCGCGTCGGTAGCGTGCGCCGTGTGGTCTGTGCGAGTCCCGCCTACCTGGATACGCATGGTGCGCCCGGCGAGCCTGCCGATCTGGCGCGGCATCAATGCATCACGTTCGAGGTGCTGGCTTCGCGGCGTGCCTGGGTGTTCGAGGGAGAGAAGGGCGAACTGGCGGTGCCCGTGCATTCGCGCTTCGCCGTGAATACGGCCGAGGCGGCCATCGATGCCGCCGTGCTCGGCGTGGGGTTGATCCGTGTGTTGTCGTATCAGGTCGCGCAGGCATTGCGCGACCGCGCGCTGGACGTGGTGCTCGACGCGTTCGAATCGCAGCCGCTGCCGGTCAGCCTGGTGCACAAGGGGCAGGCGCCGATGCCGCTGAAGCTGCGCGCGTTCCTCGATTTCGTCGTGCCGCGCCTGCGTGAACGCATTGCGGGGCTGACGCCCGGGCGCTGATCGTTCACGGGCCGAACTGGTGCAGCAGTTCGATGTGCATCCGGACCAGATCACGGCATGGATCAAGGAGAAGGGGTTACTACGGCACAGGCTTGCGGCCTATCTGGCGAAGTACATCACCAAGGATTTTGCGGAGCACGCACTCAACCAAAAGCGCTACTGGGCGAGCCGGGCGTAGTGGTGCCGGAAGTGATGCCGATCGATCACATTCTCTCGGACGATCCCGCTGAGGCGCTGAAAGTGGCCCTGCAGTGGTCGGGCATTCTGGAGGCAAGAGTTGGGGAGGCATCTACGAGAGAGAGTTGATACTGCCTCATACTCTGAATTATTAGGTTGATTGTGGATGATTTTAATTCTTCTGTTCGACTTGATGGTCTGATTATATTTTATAAATTAATTGAATATTCTACAAATCATCCTAGGCTTACTCTGCTCGACGCCAAATCATCACATGCCGACATGATTAATCTTTGCTTTTCGATAGAGGGCGGGATGAAAAATTGGCGCATCACAGGGGCGATCTGTTTCTGTGCTGGGCTTCGCGGGAACTTTCCCGATTGCAACGGAGTAGGCTGAAGATGACCTGGGAACCAATTCTGGTGTCCAGTGCCATGTATATCCCGTGAATGATTCAGGTCAAGCGGTCGGTCGATGCACGCTTCGTAATTTCAGTTGGACAGAGATTAAATCACCAATCAATTACCATGTGGACGTGATTATGAAAATCAATCCATCGAAAATTGGAAATTTTATTTATGCATTTGTTGGAGGTGTGATTTTTTCTTGCTCCGTGTCATCCGTCAATGCAAGGCCAATTTCAATGGAATATTCAGATATATTTTTAAATTATGAATCGGATTATTTGAAAAATTTTTCCGATATTAACCAGGAGTATTTAAAAACACTTTACGATTTTGATCAAGGTGAATTTTTACATTTCGCTCCTTACAAAGATAATTGTGGAAGATATTCGCATTACAAAGATGTACATGGGATGGGTGTTGTAAAGTGTGATTATTATTTTTGATTTTCTAAGATTTAATATTCGATAGCGGGGTGCTGGAATAGGGGATGCATATGCTTACAGTAGCGTTGCCCGTCGAACTGCAGGCCGCCATCGTGGCGGCCGCGCATCGGTCAGGCCCATCTGTTGATGAACACATGGCGGCGGTATGCGCCGTTTCCTTGCCCAGCCGGATGCCGTGGCACTCGTACAGCTTCTCGCAGGCCAGCGTCGGCCCAAAATCCGCGTAGCGCTCCCGCACGAGCGCCATCGCCTGGGCGCGTAAATCGATCGGTAGCGCCCGATTGCTTGGCATCCCGCGTTTGACCGATACCAGACCCGCCACGCCGGCCGCCTCATACCGTCGGCAAGCCGGCTGATCTGCCGTTCACTGATCTGCAGTCGCTCAGCCGCCTGGCCACACCTCAGGCAACCCTCGACGACTGCGGCAATGACCTTGACCCGCTCGAGTTCACGCATGCTTGCCGTAACCAGCTCACGTCCATTCATGTTGGGCTCCCGGCGACGCCAGCGCGTAGCATGGCATGCGCTCAGGAGCGGAAATCAGACATTTCTAACGAGCCCAAACCAGACATGACTAAAAAGCTCCAACATCAAATATGGTGATAATTTACCTTATGTCAAATTGAGGTCAAGAATCCGCCGCACGATTCGGGCAATCAAAACAACCCTGCTGCTGACAATGCCTCGACCGGTAACAGCGTAGCAAACCCAGAATCGCATCCTTCGAGACGCCTGCCATGAGCAGGCGTTTTTTATGCTCCGCGATCAGATAGTACGTCCGGCGACGCCTTGCGTCATGAACCCCGCGCCGTGTGTTTCGAATGATCCAGTACAGGTGTCGGATATCGCGCGCCACATCAAACAGCTCTTGTTCAGACAGCTCAGGTCGTTCTAACAGTTCAAGCTGAATCATTTCAAGTCCATAAAAGGTGACATGCTTTATATCGGCAAGTACCCTCATGTCTTTGAATATTTTTGTAAGCCCGTAACAGCAACCCCCTACACGCCCGCCCCTAAATCCTCACCCTCGAAGCGCGCTAAAACGCACCATTCTGATCCCGACGAACTTAGTGGTTCGTGCCATCCTCTACAGCCTTCACAAGCTCAAAGCCTGATCTACCCAGCTGGTAATAGTAAGTACCCGAGCCCGACTCGTTACGAGCGCCATGTAGGATTAGCAAACGGCTGTTCACGCGAAACTCGATTGGCACGTCAATTTCGGGAGCCCAGCAACACAGCGTGAATGGTAGCCATGTCGTCTGACCTGTCTTCGCGTCAACGGCCACAGTCGTAACACACGAAGCGCCACAACCCCAGCTACTCAAAATGTAATGCCCGGCAAAATTCGGTTTGCCGCGAATGACCTGCCGCAAGCGAGTCGCATATTCTTTGTCCTTTGATGACTCGATACGGACCTTCGCGACCTTTCCTTCGAACTTTTCAGCAACTGGGTATGCGTCGAAACTTGGCAGCTGCTCGTCAGCGTAGACGTGCCCGAGAGCGCACAAACCGAACGCGAGCGTAACCAGAGGATACTTTTTCATTCCGTCAATACCAGTGATGTTTTTCCCAGAATGCCCGCGCAGTACGAGCGGAGTGGTAACGCCCATAAATGTAGCGGATACCTCCCTGGCACTCTTCGACAGCATTGCCGAACGACTTTTCTCCGTTCGGATTCAACGAATATTGGGCCTTCAACAACTGATACAGACCGCGTGCCGACGAACTCGAATTACTCGCATTCACCCGTCCGCCAGACTCTTGAGCCATGATCCACAGTAGGTCATTGAAATCTGCTACCGGAACCTCCTCCTGAACCATCGCAGCGCGCAGCGCCGCCTGAGAGCTTGCAGGAACAACTGTAGGATCTTTCGCCACCCAACCTTTTTTTGCGGGTTTTAGTGGTCGATGCGCGTGAGAATGTTTCTTCATAGATGGCCCGGTTACATCGATCTATATAGTACGTCCGGCGACGCCTCTCTTGACGCGTGAATCATACTTCGCCGGTCGGCTCTCGCAGCTCACGGCTATGCCACACCCGCGTTACAAGGACATCGGTATCGTCCAGGATCGCATACCGCAGCACAAATGAGCTTCGGCCAAATTTCGCCGTCCATTCACGAAACTCAGCACGCGGCGCGCCAAATCCCGGATTTTCAGCAATTAAGTAGCCTGCCGCCTGGATAACCTTACCTGCCCGCGCCGCAGCAGCCGGACTTGTTGATAGCAAGAAAACGGATAAAGCCGCTCAAGATCCTCTACAGCATCGGGATGCCACTTCAACGCGGACATGGAGCCCGCTTTCCCGACGATAGATCATCCAACCACTGGCACACACGCTCGTGCGACACCGCCGGTGTTCCGGCGAGATACGAATCCAACCGGGCTCGATCCACCTCAAGCGACAACGCATCTGCAAAAACAGCCGCCGCGTACTCATCAACAGATTGGCCCGACCGGCGCGCCGCCGTAACGATGGCGGTTTCGAGCTCGGCGGGCAAAGTAACAGTAAGCATATCTGTCCCCAAAAAACATCATGCCCATTATTGTAAAACCTTCCGGCGCATCAAGCAGTCCTACGGCTAGATCTTTAGCTTTCACGAGTCGATAGCCAAAACACCCCAAGCTCCTGTCGCCAATACGACTGGCACCGGTCGAGCGTCGCGCCAACACGTAACGCCGCTTTGAAGGCAATTTTCAGCGCCTCGATAGGATCGTCCGCCAGGATGTGATCGATCGGCATCACCTCAGGTACGACAACGCCCCGGCTCGTCCAATACCGCTTCTCATTGAGCGCGTGCTCCGCGAAATCCTTGGTGATGTACTTCGCAAGATAGGCCGCCAACTTGTGCCGGAGCCCCTTTTCCTTGAACGGGCTCCGCATATTGACCTGACCGTTACCCGCGCCCACGATGCTTTGCCAGATCGAACGCAGCACGCGATAGTTCTGCCTCCCCTTGACGGCGACGTGTAGGTGCCACGCGCCTCGCTTCTGCCGTTCCGGCGTCGCGACGTACTGAAATCTGGACAGCTTTGACAGACGGCGGCGCAACGCATCGAAATCGCACTTGAGACGGGCCTTGTCCTGCATGTTCTCCCGGTACGTCAGCGTGATCATGCGATCGGCTCCAATCGCTTTACAACGGAGCCGTCCCACACATGCTTGCTCGAATACCTGCACCAAAGCACGAAAGCCTTGCGGCACTTCTTCGGCCGCAAGGCTTTCATCGACAACTCCAAAATCGGAAATTCCGGAGCTATCCAGCGCTTTGTGTATTACTGAGAGATTCCCACGACAGTCGTCTGGGCGAATCGAACCAGATTGGTGATCGGCACGGTTGCCGGCCCGCCTTTAGGATTACCCAAGGCGACCCAGAACGTATACGTTACCGGCGCAATCCACGAGACATTCACCGTGTAATTGTTCCCCGGATGTTCGCAATCCACCATATGAGCATTTTGCTCGCCGGCGGCACTCACCCAGAGGCAGGCATACTCGGCAATCGGCTGGCCTCGTGATTCGTTCCAGGTCCAGTGCAACGTCGTGCTGCCAGTTCCATTTTTCGGGACACTGACCTGCTGAGGGGATGCCGATACGCTGCCGACGGGCGGCGGACAGTTATAGAGACAGAAAGGACCGCTTCCCGGATTCCAGTAAGGCGTCACGTCAAAGTAAGCGCCCTTGAAATCCTGCCGAGGATAAGAACTGAGGGCCTGGTTGAGTTCAGCTTGTTGCGCAGGATCCAGCTTGAAATTCCCTTCTACGCCATTCGTGCTCGAGATGCCGCTCGCCCCTTGGGAGGTTTCCGCCGCGATCGCGGCCCCGCCAGCGACGCCGATACCGCACATGAACATCGAAACAATAATGACTGCACGCACTAATTTCATGAACTATCCCCTAGTTTTATTCCTCACTTGATGTAATGGCGATCCTGGTAGTGTGACCTGACGAAAGATCGCGGGACTGTCAGTCACCTAATTGGATTCTGACAAATTAATTATACATAGACCGATATGTAAGCATAAATCAAAAACCGCTTTTAATCGGCCAAGATAATGAGCAAGAAATGGTTGGCGAAGGATCATAAAATTCAACTTGCGAATTTGGTTATTGATAGCCCCAAACGCCCTGCTTTCAGCCGTTGTTTCGCGTTGCGCAACGAAGCGACTGCAATTCACTCGCGAAAGCGCGTCCGTGAAAACGGCATCGCGCGACCGGTGGCCGTGTCGGGTAAAGGGCTAAGGAAACGAGGGAATACGACTGCCGATGAACGCTGACGCGCTTGGGGGAATTTCCCGGTGATCCAGGAGAGTAATGACGGACAATCCGGTTCGGTATCTAGCGCACAACTCAAGTCAAATCAACAAACTGACGCCGGCTTCCGGCTGATGAAGCAATCAAGCTTAGACGCACGCAATTCAGGCTCTGTCAGCCGCCGGACTCGAAGGCATCTGGTACGTCGCATCGTCCGATCGCAGCTCCAACGGCAACCGGCGCGGAACCCCGTCGTTTCCGCGCCGGCACCGTCGAACTGCCCTGCTTGAACCGGCCTTACCCGTCCTAGAACACCCCCGGTATCACGCGATACCGAACCTTCTGCTTGTACGCCAGATACTCGCCGTCCTCCGACAGGATCTTTTCCTCGCGATAAATCCGCCCGATCTGCAGCAGAACCTGGATCACGATCGTCAACAGATTCCGCGTGCTGAAGTTCGTCAGCAGAAAGCCGGTATCGATCACCAGATAGCCGAGGTACATCGGGTGACGGATGAGCCGGTACGCGCCGCGCGAAACGATACCGCGGTTGGCCGGCAGGATGCCGAACGAGCGCCGCAGCGACAGCTTCGCGTACAGCTGCCAGACAATTCCGATCACCTGAATGCCCGCACCGATGTTTTCCGGAACGATCTGCCGGCTCGTCGTCAACTGGAACACCAGGTAATAGAACGTACCGGCGATCGAGAAGAACAGCGCCAGCGGACTCCAGTCGCGCTTCTTCGGGATATTGGAAAACAGCGACATGCCGACGCTCAGCACCGTCGACGCGACCAGCAGGACGAGCGTGATGCGCCAGGGGCTGATGCGCCATTGCAGGAACGCGCCGTACGCGAAGAACCAGAGCGCGAGCCCCGCCGCCACGCGGGAACCCACCTCGACCAGCATGCCGACCCAGCCGGGCGACGCGGCCGCTCCCGACGACGAGGCGCTGGGCAAGACGGTACCGGGGTACAGATTCCTCGCAGCCATTTCTCGTGGTGTCATAGGTGTCATGGCAATATCCGGGCAACGCCGATCGATCGCCTTTTCGCGCCCCGTACCATCCGCAATCAGGCGACCCGCGTTGACAATCTTAAAATAAAGTCAATTAATCTTATAGAAAACCCTTGCTTCCCGGCTGATTCGCCAAGCGACGATGTTGCGCTGTCGCTGGCCAAAAGCAATGATTCCCTTATCCCCGGGCGCCCGTCTCTCCGATCGTTCGCTTCCCTGCGGGTTGCGAGGCGAATCGGCCGCCGACGCCTTTGCACCGGCCCCCTCCGGTAAAAAAATACCGGCACATGAATCGAATACTCTCTCTATTTTTATCGAATGGGTCATAACATCAGTCCATTCGAATTCTCCCTTTGTTACCTCACATTACTCAATTCCATGATCAAAGGAAATCGATCTTTTCGAAGTCGAGGGTTAAACCTGATTACTCAATTCTTTCATTTTATTTACGCAGCGCGAGCTACTCGATTTTTTCATTCTCATGACGCGTTCCGACGGTCTGCCCACTAACAGGAACGCCCGCGCCTGCCTGCGCCCTCACCGGCCTTCCCACTGCGTCATCTTTGCTTGTCGCGCCCCCGCATTTGCCGGAATCGGATAACCAAAGCGCGAATCCATCGTTCCGTTCCGAGGACGGCTTGCATAGAGTGTCCGCTCGTCAAACGATCAATTTCCCGCGACTGCGCTGCCATGACTCCCTCGATGCCCACGCCCATCCGCCGTCTGCTTCTCTCCCTGCTGAGCGCCGCTGCGCTGACGGCGGTCTGCACCGGTGCCGCGTTGGCGCAGGCAGTACCGGCGACCGGCTCGGCGAAAGCGCCGTTGTCGCTGAAAGGCAAACGGATCGGCATCACGGTGGCCGGCACCGATCACTACTGGGACCTGAAGGCGTACCAGGGCGCGGTCGACGAGGTCAAGCGGCTCGGCGGCACACCGATCGCACTCGACGCCGGCCGCAACGACAGCCGCCAGATCGCGCAGATCCAGACGCTGATCGCACAAAAGCCGGACGCAATCATCGAACAGCTCGGCACGGCGTCGGTCCTGGAGCCGTGGCTCCAGAAGATTCGTCAGGCCGGCATTCCGCTGTTGACGATCGACACCGCGTCCCCGGCCAGCCTAAACGTCGTCACGTCCGACAATTTCCTGATCGGCTCGCAACTGGCGCTCAAGCTGGTGAACGACATTCGCGGCGAAGGCAATATCCTGGTTTTCAACGGTTTTTACGGTGTGCCGGTCTGTGCGATTCGCTACGACCAGTTGAAGGCCGTGCTCAAGTGGTATCCGAAGGTGAAGATCATCGAGCCCGAGTTGCGCGATGTGATTCCGAACACGGTCCAGAACGCTTATGCGCAGGTCAGCCAACTGCTGCAGAAATATCCGAAGGGTTCGATCGCGGCAATCTGGGCGGCCTGGGACGTGCCGCAGGTCGGTGCGACGCAGGCGGTCGACGCGGCGGGACGTCGCGAAATCCGGACCTATGCGGTCGACGGCAGCCCCGACGTGGTGGCGCTCGTCAAGGATCCGAAATCGAGCGCGGCGGCCGTGGTCGCGCAGCAGCCGGCCGTGATCGGCAAGACCGCGGTACAGAACGTCGCGCGCTATCTGGCCGGCGACCGCTCGCTGCCCGCCTACACCTACGTGCCGTCGGTGCTGGTCACGAAGGACAACGCGGGCATCGTGCAGCAAACCCTCGGCCAGTCCCCCAATCCAGGACAAGCCGCCGCCCAGGTCGCCACGCAATGACCTCGGTCCCTTTGCCGCCCGCGCTCGAACTGCGCGGCATCGTCAAGCGCTTCAACGGCGTACCGGTGCTGAGCGGCGCATCGCTCGCCGTGCAGCGCGGCACCGTGCACGGCCTCATCGGCCAGAACGGTGCGGGCAAATCGACGCTCATCAAGATTCTTGCCGGACTGCACGCGCCGGATGAAGGCACGGTCGACGTCAACGGCGCGCCGGCCCGCTACCGAGGCGCCCCGCGTACGCGCCCGGCCGGCATCGGCTTCATTCACCAGGAGCGACTGCTGCCCGCAACGCTCACGGTGGCGGAAGCGCTGTGCTTCCCCGATCCGCCGACCCTGGGCGGCAGCCGCCCCGCCCTGCTTCGCGCATTCCGGCCGCTCGACACGAAGCGAATGCGGCGAACGTGCCGCGATCTCCTGCACGAGCAGTTCGCGATCGATCTGCCGCCGGACCGACTGATCGGGGCGCTCAGCGTCGCAGAGCAACAGATCGTCCAGATTACCGGCGCGCTGATCCGGCACAACGAGATACTGGTATTCGACGAGCCGACCGCCGCGCTTGTCGCGAGCGAAATAGACCGGCTGTTGCGGACGATCGACCGGCTGCGCGCAGACGGTCTCACGATCCTCTACGTATCGCATTACCTGAACGAGATCTCCGCTCTCTGCGACCGCGTGACGGTCCTGCGCGACGGCGTCGACGTCGCCCATGTGGATGCGCGCACCACACCGGGCGAGGCGCTGGTGGCCGCCATGCTCGGCGACGGCGCGGTCGCTCGCGAACGGCTTGCGCCACGCCGTCGCGGAGAGATCGCCCTGTCGGTACGCGACCTGGCACTGCCGGGCCGTTTCGGACCGGTGTCGCTCGACGTCGGGCGCGGCGAAATCGTCGGCGTGACGGGCTCGCTGGGATCGGGTGCCAAGGCACTGCTGCGGGCCCTCTTCGGGATCGAGCCGGCGACGCAGGGCACGCTCCAGATCGACGGCCGCACCGTCCGCATCCGGCGTCCGCGAGACGCGGTGCGGCAGCGTATCGCCCTCGTGCCGGAAAACCGCCGCGCGCATGGCATCGCACCCGCGCTGAGCGTGCGGGAAAACATGTCGCTCGCAAGCCTGTCCCGCTTCGCGCGTTTCGGCCTGATGCTCCTTCGGTTCGAGACCGATACGGTGGATGCGCTGATTCGGCGCCTCGATGTCCGGCCGGCCGGCGCCGAAGTGCCCGTCCGCTTCCTGTCCGGGGGCAATCAGCAGAAAGTCGCGCTGGCCAAATGGCTCAGCCGCGCGTCGTCGGTGTATCTGCTAGACGAGCCGACCGTCGGCGTCGATGTCGCCGCTAAAGCGCAGATCTACCGCCTGCTCGACGAACTGGCGCGCTCGGGCGCGGCGGTCCTCGTGTTGTCCAGCGATCTGGCGGAACTGCTTACCGTCACCGACCGGGTGCTGGTGATGGCGCGCGGCCGGATTGTCGCGGCGCGTTCGTCTGCGCAGACGGATACGCAGGAACTGCTCGCATGGGTGACCGGCGCGAGCGCCCCTCTGGCTCCGTCCGAGGACGCCGGCCGGGCCGCGCCGGTTGCCGAGGTGCCGGCATGAGCGACGGCGCTGGCCGGGCGACCCGCCCGGTATTCGCGACCACGCTCGCCGCGCCGCGCTTCTGGCTCCGGCACGGCGCGTGGCTGGCATTCGCGCTCGTGTTCGCGGGCTTCTCACTGAGTTCACCGCTGTTCCTGTCACCCGCGAATCTAGGCAACGTGTTGCAGCAAAGCGCGGTCACCGGCCTGCTGGCGTTCGGTCTCACGATCGTGATGATCGGCGGCGGCGCCGATGCGATCAGGGGGGGACTCGATCTGTCGGTTGCCGCGAATCTAGGCTGGTGCGCGGCGGTGTTCGCCGTCGCCAAGCGCGCCGGCCATGGCGATGCTGTGGCTTGCGCGCTCACGTTCGCGGCCGGCGCGGCGGTCGGCGCGCTCAATGCGTGGGCGGTCACGCGCCTGCGCATCCTGCCGCTGCTTGCCACGCTGACGACCATGAATCTCTGCGCCGGCCTGGAGCTCGTGCTGACGCAGAACACCTCCGTGGCGGCTGCGAGTCCGCTGCTCGACACGCTGCTTGCCGACGGTCCGTTCGGCGTGCCGAACCTCGCCTACGCGCTGCTGATCGCCGCCGGCTTGTCGAGCGCGCTACTGCATCGCACGCCCTACGGGCTGCGGCTGCATGCGGTCGGCGCGTACCGCGCGGCGGCCGTCGCGTCAGGGGTCGATGCCGCGCGCTACGTGGCGTCCAGCTATCTCGCCTGCGGTCTCGCGGCGGCGAGCGCGGCGCTCGCGTCGTCCGCGCTGCTGAGCGGCAGCGCGCCCGGCGCGGGCGACAACCTGCTGCCCGTCGTCGCGGCGGTGCTGCTCGGCGTGGTGTTCTCCCGGCGCTTCGTGCCGACGATTCCCGGCACGCTCGTCGCGGTGCTGTTCGTCGGCATGCTGATCAACGGCTTCCAACTGAACAACGTTTCGAGCGACTGGGTCAACGGCGTCGAAGGTCTGCTGATCCTGTTCGTCGTCGCCGCAACCGCGTTGCAGCGGCGACGCCAAGCGGGGGGATCAGCGCATGACTGAGGGATTCGCCCGAGCCCGCCGCTTCGCGGTCGTCGGCGCGCTGTTCGCCGTGCTTGCATTCTTCGCGGCGGCGGCGCCCGGCTTCGCGACGCTCGCCAATGTCGAACGGGTGCTCGTCAACAACTTCGCGCTGCTCGCGATTGCCGCGCTCGGCATGACGCTCGCGTTGTCGATCGGTGCGATCGATCTGTCGCTCGGCACCTCGGTGGATGTCGCGAGCCTCGTGTTCGTCGCGGCCATCGCGCATCGGCTCGGCGTGGCCCCGGCGGCGCTTGCGGGACTCGTCGCGGCATTCGCGGTCGGCGCCTTCAACGCGCTGCTCGTCGCGCGGCTCGGCATCGCGCCGTTTCTCGCGACACTCGGCACCCTGTTCATCGGCCAGACGATCCAGCAGCTCGCCACCGGCGGCGGCCAGCCGATCTATCTGCTGAGCCTCTCGCTGCCGCCCGCTTTCGACGCGATCGCGCACGGCAGTACCGCCGGCATTGCCCATCCGCTGTGGATCGTTGCGCTGCTCGCATTCGCGCTGCACATCGCGCTGGCGCGCTCGACATTCGGCCGGCAGGCGTCGGCGCTCGGCGCGCAACCCGGCGTCGCGTTGTATTCGGGCCTGCCGGTCGGCGCGCTTACCGCGCTGACGCTGATCGCGAGCGCGCTGATCTACGGCGTCGCCGGCATCGTGCTCTCGTCGACGGTCAAGTCATATGCGCCGCAAGCCGGCAACGCGTACCTGCTGAATGCGATCGGCGCGACATTCATCGGCACCACGCTGTCCGCGGCCGGGCGGCCGAATGTCGGCGGCACGCTGGTCGGGGTGCTGCTGCTCGGTTTCGCGGCCAACGGCCTGTTGCTGATCGGCTGGAATTTCTACTGGCAGCAGGTCGCGACCGGCGTGCTGATATTCGGCACCCTGGCGCTCGGCGCGTCCGCGCAGCGCGGCCGGCTAGCCGACGCGCACTGATTTCCGCGCGCCCCGGAGACGAAACCCGGCGCTCAGCGCACGCCGGCCGCCCAGTCGACGGCGGCGTCGAACAGCGCAAGACCCTGCGGCGACAGGTTCGTGAAGGTGTCGTTGTTCAGGAAGACCATCACGCGACGCGCGGGCGCGAGCGACTCGTAGTCCATCGTCGCCCCGGTCTCGTACGCGAAAATCGCGGCTTTGTCCGGCTGGCCGTACACGGTGGCGATGATAGCTGCGCCGAGCCCCGGCTTGCCCCAGCTCATGCTCGCCTGTTTGCCGTACACGTTCGCGGTGCCGGCGGGCAGCCCCGCCGCGATCGGATGCGGCGCGTTGACGATCCACAGATAGCGCTCCTTGCCGGTCTCGCCGAAATCGGCGTCATGCCGCTTGCCGGTCATCGCGAGATCGTCGAGCAGATCGTTCTCCCAGGTCAGCAGCGGTTTCGCGAGCGTGCGCCAGCCGTTCGCGACCTGCTTCGACGCGACCGTCGACGAGATGATCACGAGATCCGCGTCGGCCGCCGCGCCGGCCGGCTGCGCCTGATCGACGAGGCGTACCGCGTAGCCGCGCGCTTCCAGGTGCGACTTTGCCCGTTCGTCGACCTTCAGGTCCGGGCCGCCCAGTTGGACGAGCATGGCCACTTGCCTGCCGGCGCCGGGACGCGGCGCATCCGTATGCGCGACGGCCGTTGCGCCGATACCGATCGCCAGCATCAGGCCGCCGGCCGCGCGCAATACGTGGCGCCGGCGCCCCGTCAGACTGTCCAAAACGGTTTTCATGGGATTCCCCGGTGAAGTCCGGCCGCCGCGTGGGCGGACCGGGTCGATGAATCGAAGCGTCAGAATTGCAGCGTCGTGAGCAGCGACACTTGGCGCGCGTCGCCGACCGCGACGAAATAACGGTTCGCGCTCGACGGGTAGTAGGTCCGGTTGAACAGATTCTTCACGTTGAGCTGGAACTGCAGCTTCTGCTTGCCGAGCCGCGTGTCGTAAGTCGCGAACGCGTCGGCGATCGCATAGGCGGGCAGCGTGAAGCTGTTGGCCGAATCGCCGGGCCGGGCGCCGACATAGCGTCCCGCCGCGCCTACCCGCAGCTCGTCGCCGCCGAACACGGTGCCGACGTCATAGACCGCCGCGAGCGACGCCGTATGCTGCGCGACGTTCCACAGCCGGTTGCCGGCGTACAGCGGGTCTTCGGTGGTGCGGGCGTCGATGTACGCGTAGCTCGCGATCACGTTCCAACGTTCGCCGATCCGGCCGGATACGTCGAGTTCGATGCCGCGCGAGCGCGCCTTGCCCGACGTGCGCCAGTCGGTCAGCTTGGTCGAGTCGTTGTACTGCGACACCAGCACGTTGCGCTTGTCGATGTTGAAGAACGCGAGCGTGCCGGTCAGGCCGCCCGGCATGTCGAGCTTGCCGCCGACTTCCCACGACTTCGCCTCCTCGGGCAGGATCGCCGAATCGATGACGACGCCCGAGCCGAGCGGCGCGATCGTCGAATTCGGTCTCAGCGACTGCGTGTAGCTGCCGTACAGCGAGAACGCGTCGTTCCACTTGTAGACGACGCCCGCGCGCGGCAGCCATTGGCTGCCGTCGATATCGGTGTTGCGCTTGAACGGCCGGCCGCGGCCCGCTACCTGGTTGTAGCTGAGAAAACGCGCGCCGCCGACCAGGATCCACTTGTCGGTCAGCTTCACGCTGTCCTGGACGAACACGGACGCGTTGTGCAGCGTGTCGGTCTGGTCGCTGTCGCTCGGCGATACGGTGCTCGACGGCGGCAATTGCCCGTAGACGGGATTCACGTAGCTGAACGGCGTCTTTACGGCCTGACGCAGCAGGTCCGCGCGATAGATCCGCCGGTACTCCGTGTCGATGCCGATCTGCACATCGTGCTGCATGCCGGCCAGCCGGAAGCGGCCGTCGACATAGGCGATGCCGTAACTGTCGGTGCTCAGCGAACCGTGGGTCGCATCGTTGCTGCGGGTCAGCGTGCCCTTGACCGGATCGACGCCCGTGATGCGAAGCTGGTTCGCATCGTAGGTCTCGCGGTTGTAGCTGTAGCCGACATGCACGTTCCAGTCCGGGTTGATCTGATGATCGACCGACAGTTGGGCGAGATGCGATTCGCCTTGCATATTGTTGAACGGCTCGTCGAGCCGCCTGCGGCTCGGAATCGACAGCGGTTCGTTGGTGCGCGGATCGAGCGCCGTGCCGCGATCGAACGGCGCCAGGAACGTGCGGTACTGGTAGGACAGCACGACCTGCGTATCGCGGCCGTACCAGGCGAGCGACGGCGCGACCAGCGTGCTGCGGTTCTCGCCGAAGTTGCGCCAGTACCGCTCGTTGGTCTGGTCGACGATCAGCCGGTAGGCAAGCCGCGTATCGCCGATCGGTCCGGTCGTGTCGAGCGTCGCGCCGCCGCCGTTGCGGCCGTGGCCGTATGTCGACCCGCGCACGGAGATCGCGTTGTAGCGCGTCTGCAGCGGCTGCTTGCTGACGATGTTGATCACGCCGCCCGGATCCATGATCCCGTACAGCAGGGACGCCGGCCCCTTCAGCACCTCGACGCTCTCCGACGCGGCATTCAGCGCGCGGCCCTGTACGAGCGGCATGCCGTTCTGCATCACCGAACCGTCGCGGTTCGCGCCGAAGCCGCGCTTCATCAACGTGTCCTGGGTACCCGCAAGCGTGTTGCCCTGCGTGATGCCGCTGACGTTCCCGAGCGCGTCGTCGAGATTGCGCGGCTGCTGGTCGCGCAGTACCTGCGCGGGAACGATGTTGATCGCCTGCGGCGTGTCGAGCACCGGGATCTGCGAGCGGGTGATCGATGCTTCTTTCGCGGGCCGGTAGCTATCCGCCTGCAGCGCGGCGGCGCGCACGGCCACCGTGGGCAGCGCGGTCTCGGAGGCGACGCCGGCCGCCGTCGCGCCCTCCGTCGCCGACATGCGAATCAGCGTATAGCCGCCGCCCGGCCGCCTGATCGCGGCTAGCCCGGTGCCCGTGAGCAGCCGGTCCAGCGCCGTCGCCGTATCGAACTGCCCATGCACGCCGGGGCTGCGCAATCCGTCGGCCTGCGCGCCGGGGAACGACAGCAGAATGCCCGCTTCCCGGCCGAAACGGTTCAGCGCCGCTTCGAGCGGCCCGGCCGGGATGTCGTACTGCCGGCGCGGGGCGGCCTCGACTGTCGCGGCGTCGTCGGGCGCGGCCAGCGCGCCGGACGCGGCGGCGGCGGAAATCAGCGCGGCGGCCAGCGGCCGGGCAAGCCGGCGCGGCGCGCGGGCAAAAGCGGGATGACGAAGGCGGTTGCTGCGGAAGGAATCCATGATCGATGGCTGGTTGGGCGACAGGCAAAGTGCTGTTCTTATTTCCTATGTCCCGCGAACATCGAAAACAGGTCAGGCAAGCGGCAAAAAATTTTCGTGCATCACGCGCGCACCGGCACGACATGGACCCAATAGCGCGTGAAGAAGCGGATCTCGACCGGCAGCGTCGCGCGCAGCGCGTCGAGTATCCGGTCGGTATCGCCGAGCGGATAGGTGCCGGATACGCGCAGGTCCGCGACCGCCGGATCGCAGTCCACGCGGCCGCGCCGGTAGCGCCCGATCTCGTCGAGCAGATCGGCGAGCCGCATGCCCGCCGCGACCAGCATGCCGTCCGTCCACGCGGCCGCATGTTCGGCGAGCGGATCGGGCGGATCGAGCGCGATACGGGTGAAGCGGGCGCCCTCTCCGGCCGCCACCACCTGCGCGGGGCCATCGGAGTCGAACGGCGCGACGCTGACCGCGCCCTCGAACACCTCGACACGGCTCGCCGCCGCTTGCTGGCGCACCGCGAAGCGGGTGCCGATGGGCCGCAACTCGCCCTGCGCGGTGAACACCGCGAGCGGACGCGGCACCGAGCGGACATCGCGTCCGCTCGTCACCATGATTTCGCCGCGCAGCAGATGTACGCCGCGCGTGGTCTCATCGAAGCGGATATCGACGGCGGAGTCGGTGTTCAGGATGACGGTCGTTCGATCGGCCAGCACGACGCTACGCCGCTCGCCCACTGCCGTGCGCAGATCGGCACGCCAGTCTTGCCACGGCGCGCGCCGTTCGACCGTCCATGCCGCGCCGCCGGCGAACAGCAGCACGGCCAGCGCCTTGACGGCGGAACGGCGGCGCTTCGTGTGCGGCGCCAACAGCGCGGCGCGCGCGGCGTCCGTGCTCAGCTCGCTCGCGAGCCGGGTCAGCCGGCCGTTGATTGTCTCGATGTGGTGCCAGGCAGCCTCGTGCAGCGGGCTTTCTTTCCGCCAACGCGCGAGGCCGGCGCGGGTCGCGTCGGTCGCGAGGTCCGAGCTGAGATCGACCCACCACTCGACCGCTTGCCGCGCAACGTGCGGCGGCACCGCCGGCCGCTGCGGCGCGCTCACGCCGCCATCGCGAAAAAGCACTGCGCCCCGGCCTTGACGAGATGGCGCTTCACCGTCGACAGCGACACCCGCAACTGCGCCGCGATTTGCGCATGCGAGAGTCCGTCGAGCTGCGACAGCAGAAACGCGCGCTTCGCGGCGGCCGGCAGGCCGTCGAGCAGCCGGTCGATTTCCATCAGGGTTTCGAGCAGGATCGCGCGCGTCTCGGGCGACGGCGCATGCGCTTCCGGAATCTGCTGTAGTGCGTCCAGATACGCGCGCTCGACCTGCTCGCGTCGCCAGTGGTTGTATAGCACGCGCTGTGCGACGGTCGTCAGGAACGCGCGGGGCTCGCTCGCGCCGATCGGCTCGTCACGCGCGAGCAGGCGCATGAAGGTATCGTGCGCGAGGTCGGCGGCCCGGTGCCCGCAGCCGAGCTTCTTGCTCAGCCAGCCGTGCAGCCAGCGGTGATGACCGGTGTAGAGCGCCGAGATTTCGCGGTGCAGATGCAGTTTGTTTGCCGACATGAGCCGCCCTCCCCGGATTCACGCCGGTGGCTGCATATGTAAATGAGAATGATTATTATATACAAACTTGCAGCAACCCTACACGGCGCGAGCACACCAGGGGGAATCCGGCAATCACCGGAACGCGGTTGTGCCGGTGCGGGATGACCGGGATCAAAGCGCGCGCGGGCTACGCTGCGTTGCCGTCGAACGACTTCCCCGATTTCCGCGCGGAATAGCCGATGTTCGCCCCATCCTCGCCGACCGGCGCCGCCGCCGAATGCCGTCGGCGCGCCAACGGCCGCATGGCCGGCCGCGCCTTTCAACGCATGGGATACCCGCCGATACCTGCCGGCGTGTTTTCTTGCCGAATCGACACCGGGACCAGAATGAAAACCGTTCCTTCCTTTCCGGGAGGAGCGCGGGGCTGCCGCTGCAGTCGTTCATCTGGAGTTACACCATGCAAACCCGAGAAGCCATTCCGTCGTTTCTGTCCCAAAGCCTCGTGCTGCGTCCGCAATACGGTCTGGAAGATGCGGCCCACAAGACCTTCCATCATCCGATCGATATCTACCTGAAGGATTCCAATGCGTTCTCGAACACCTACTTTTCCCGCTACTTCGAATGGCAGGGCGTCTGCCGCGAACGCTGGTTCCACGAGTGCATTCACGACAACCTGCTGGCGACCGGCGGCATCTTCATCACCAAGCGGGCGCACCAGGAGTACGTGGAGGAAACCTTCCCGTTCCAACGGGTCGATTGCTACCTGAACACGTTTGCCGTCAGGCAGTGCTCGGCCTACCTGGTCTTCCGTTTCATGATTGACAACCGGCTCGTCTCGCTCGGCTACCAGCAGATTCTGTTCGCGGCCAGCGATCGGCGCATCCGGCGTTTCCCCGAGGGCATCATCGAACGCGTCAAGGACTATGAAATGATCCTGCCGTCGGCCGTCAATTAATCGGACGCATCCCCCGGCTTCATCAGCCGGGGGATGTCGCCACGCCGAGCGGCTCCGTGTCGCGGGAAGCCGGCGGCAGGGGCAGCCGTATCGTAAACAGCGTCCGCGTGCCGAGTTCCGATTTGCAGGTGATTTCGCCCTCGAGCGCGCGGATCACCCGGCGGCAAAACGCCAGGCCCATCCCGGCGCCTCTGCCGTGCGATTTCGTGGAAAAGAAATCGTCGAAAATGTGCGGCAGTACGTCGGTGCTGATGCCCGGTCCGGTATCGCTGAAATGAACCTGGCACGCGCCCGAGACGTTCGACGCCGAGATTTCGATATTGCCCCTTCCCCCTGCCTGAATCGCGTAGAGCGCGTTCTTGAGCAGATTGAAAATCACGAATGTCAGCAACACGTCCTGCCCCCAGAATCTCAGGTGCGGATCGATCGGCGCGACGGCGACGAGGCTTCGCTCGCTGCCGCGAAACGGAAACCGCTCCAGCGCAAGGTTCACGCAATGCTGGACGGGGTACGCGGAAAAGCTCGTCCGGTCGACCTTGTCGAGCGTGAACGACGCGAGTGACATCTGCATCACCGTGCTGGTGGCGTCCACCTGATTTCTGATCTCGGACACGATGTTCAGCAGCCGGTCGGTCTGCCCCGGGTACATCTCGTCCACGAACAGCCCGTGCTGGGCGGCGAGCTGGTAGCCGCGCACGAGATCCGGAAGCGCATCGTTCAACTCGTCCGCGTGCAGGCCGATGGCGGCGAGCGGCGTCGCCACCTCGTGCGCAACCGAAGCCGCCAGGGCATACGGGCGCATCAGTCCGTAGCGCACCACCGCGACCGCGAGAATGCCCAGGCTGACCGCGATGAAGATGGCGCCGGGCGGATAGAATGCGACGCCGTAGTTGACCGCATAGTCGACCGCCGCGAGCGAGTAGAACAGCAGGCTGAGCAGGCAAAGATCCAGCAGACGGCGGCGCGCGCCGGTCTGCACGCTCGATCTGGCGGAAAGCAGCAGCCAGCCGCTCCGGCTCGCGAGCAGCGCGGTCTGCGCGAGGTGAATGGGATGCAGTATGCCGGCGCGCGGATACGGGCCGAAGAAATACGTGTGGTAACCCGCCACCATGTCGTCGCCCGTGAGCAGGATGACCGCCAGCATCGTGCTGAACAGGTACGAGCAGATCAGCCACGGCCGCTCCCGGCGACGAGCGGTGACTTCGGTGATGAAGTGATAGAACGTCGTGGGCAGAAACAGGATGAAGAGATAGCCGATGCGGACCAGCGTCAGCGCCACATCCGGGTCCGAGGTCTGAAACAGGAACGCCCAGATACCCTGCCACGCACAGGTGAACACGCACATCACGCCGAACGGCGCGGATTGCCGGGTCATGCCCTCCGCCATCCAGACGTACAATCCGAAGCCTAGGAAGAGCGCGGACACGAATGCAGGAACAAGGGAATACATGGTCGGCCCGGGTAGAGGTCAGTCAGTTGGCGGCACGCTGCGGACCACTTTCCAGCGCCGTCCGCCGCCAAGATCAATCACAGGCAGTGCGCCGATCTCACCGTTTCAGCGCGCGGAGCGTGATGCGCGAGAAACAACTCGGCCGATCTCGTCGATTTACCTATTTCACCGCGATTCTAGAACAGGAAATGAATGGATTCGACGCCATCTCATCAGATTGAATTTGATTTTTCTTGGTAATAATCGGAGAAGCGTGACTACGGATTTGTGAATGCTGGTTAACACGGATGATAGATTTGACAGGGTCTCATTCGTTGATCACTGGCATGCCGGGCGGTCCGTTGGAAGGGATCTGCGTTGCGGCAGCGGGCGGATGCGCCGATAATCGGCCACATTCGATCTGCGCCAGGCATCGGTCACGCGGAATCGGTTCATGTGCGCGGTTAATGTCGAGGGCAACAATGAGCGACTATGTCAGGCAACCCGTCTGGTACCCCATTTCGGTGGCGTTTATCGACGATAGTTCCGATTTTCTGTATGCGCTGAAGGGTATATTTCCGGACACTCGGACAAATCACTTCTTTTCGAGCCCGGCCGAGGCGTTGGATTTTGTGATGCGAAACGGATACCCGGCCGCCGCGGCCCGCATGGCCGAATCCGAGTGCGGGGAGATCGAGCGCGGCTACGTGAACGCCATCGGGCCGGACGTGATGGAGGACGAGACGCGGTTCGAGACCGTCGCCACGATCATCGTCGATCACGACATGCCCAATCTCACCGGGATCGAATTTCTGTCCCGGCTGGACAACGTGGCCTGCACGCGCATCCTGCTGACCGGCGCGGCGGGCGATACGCAGGCCGTCAAGGCGTTCAACGCGGGTCTGATCGATTATTACCTGAGGAAGTCCGAGCCGAACCTCGGGAAAAAGCTGCGGGCGCTGCTGGACGAAGCCCGCCGCAGCCACTGCATGAAACGCGGCCGGATCGGCGTGCATCGCATCGGTGCGGTCTATTGCAAGCCCGAGGTGATGGCCGTGCTCGACAGCGTCGTCAGCCGCGAACGCATTGTCGAATACTATTGGCGGCCGGAACAGAACGCCGTGCTGACGTTCGATGCGGACGGCGAACCGGGCGTGTTTCTCGCCTGGGATGAAAACGACTGGTCTTTCCAGTGCGAAGTGGTGCGCGACGAGCGCGGCCCGGCGGACCTGGAACAGGATATCCAGGCGCGGCGCTTCATTCCCGTTTTCTGGCCGGATCAGACCTACCGGTCAGGCTCCCGGCCCGCGCACCGCGCGCCGCTTCATGTCGTTCCCGGGCTGCCGGACGTCAGTTATACCTGGGTCAGGCTCGACAGGAGCGAACTGGAGTGGCAGCCGCTGACCTTCGCGGAATGGAGCGAATCGGGGCAACTGCGTTCGAAATGACGGAGCAGGGAATCGGCCCGCCCCTGTCCCTGCGCGAAGCAACCCGGGCCATGCCCGGATATGCCCCCTCGCCGCGCGCAAGCCCGCCGCCGATGTCCGCCGTGCCGAGGCCGCGCGCGCTTTGCCGGATCCGGCGCGATGCAGCCAACCGCTGTACCATCGCGACTCGTCCCGCCTGACCTCGTATCGATCGCCATGCCCGCCCCCTCCCTGCCGCGCACTTACGGAATGCCCGAGCGCAGCGACCGTCTCGATTTCTACATCCGCGATCAGACCACGCGCCAGGCCATCACCGAATCGCACCGGCACGCGTACTTCCAGATCCAGCTCAATCTCGGCGGCGACACCGAACAGCGGATCGGCGGCGTCACCCGGCCGTTTCCGCACGGCGCGCTCGCATTCATCCTGCCGTATCGCGAGCATCTGATCCCGCATCCGCCCGGCGCGCACTTCATCGTCATCAATTTTTCGCAGGCGTTCCTGCGCGCCGATCTCGACGTCGACCCGCTCGATCTCGAGGATGTCTCCGCGCAGCGGGTTCCCGAACTCACGCCGTTCCGCTTCCAGGAACATCTCGATTTCATCCTGACGGGCGGCGCGTTCGACGAAGCGCGCCGGCTTGCACAGCGCATGCTCGATACCGACCGGGCCCGCACGTTCGGCTCGGTGCCGCTGCTGCGCGGCTACCTGCTGCAACTGATCGGGCTCGTGTGCACGCAGTACGCGGGTGGGCTCGGCAAGCTCGCGCAGAGCGGCGCGCAGCGCGCCGGCCGACGCGATGCGCTCGCGCGCGTGATGCGTCACGTTCGCGTGAACCTGACGAGCGGCGAACTGACGCTCGCGAATACCGCGGAAGCGACCTTCCTTTCGCCGAACTATCTCGCGCATCTGATTCGCAAGGAAACCGGCAGTACCTTCACCGATCTCGTTACCGAGCGCCGCATCGCGCTCGCGCAATCGCTGCTCGCGCACACCACGCGGCGCATCGCCGACATCGCGCGCGCGGTCGGCTTTCGCGACGAAGGCTATTTTTCACGGCGCTTTCGGGCGCGCGTCGGCATGTCCCCGAAAGATTATCGGGAAGCGAACAGTACCGACACCGCTCGGCCAGCGTAGTTTTGTCCATGGAATCGACACTTCCGTCGCACTCGCGCAGCGGTAGCGTTGCTATCGTGATGAACAACCGGCTCACGGCGGCCAACCGGGCCGCCGGCGCCGATCCCTATCCGAGGACTCGAACATGACCGACTATGCTGTGACGCCGCCCACCCCGACCTCCGTCGAGATCGCGGAGACCACGACGCGCTTTCCCGTGCGCCGCGTCTTCTGCGTGGGTCGCAACTATGCGGATCACGCGCGCGAGATGGGCGCCGATCCCGATCGGGAGCCGCCGTTCTTTTTCACCAAGCCGGCCGATGCCGTCGTGCCGGCGAGCGGCACCGTCCCCTATCCGCCGCTGACGGGCGACCTGCATCACGAGATCGAACTGGTGATCGCGATCGGCCGGTCGGGCCGTTCGATCCCGGCCGCCGCCGCGCTCGACCATGTGTGGGGCTATGGCGTCGGCGTCGATCTCACCCGCCGCGATCTGCAGGCCGAAGCGAAGAAACTGAGCCGGCCGTGGGATTGGGCCAAAGGGTTCGACGCGTCCGGTCCGGTCAGTCCGTTGCATTCGGCCGCATCGATCGGGCATCCGTTGACCGGCCGCATCTGGTTGTCGGTGAACGGCGAGATTCGCCAGCAAGGCGACCTCGCGGACATGATCTGGCCGGTCGCCGACATCGTCAGCTACGTGTCGCGCTCGGTCGAGCTTCGCGCGGGCGATCTGATCTTCAGCGGCACGCCGGCAGGAGTCGGCGCGCTGCAGCCGGGCGACAGGGTGACGGGCGGCGTCGACGGCGTGGCATCGTTCGAATTCACGGTGGGCGCCAAACCCGTGTAAACCATGACGACCGGGTGCGCGGCGCCGCGACAGGCGTGCCGCAGCCGGTCGCGATCCTCCCCGAAGGCCGGCCAGACAAGGCGCGCCGCTCGTTCGCCGCGCTGCGACAGATTCGATTGCGGCAGACGCCGGACCGTCCCCGCCGGCTTCGTCGTCCATTCCCCTCGCCAAATAAAAATCCCGCCGATCGGGGATTGGAAAAATTTATCTTTTCGGCCAACGCCCTGAGCAAACAAACCGAATCGCATAAACGAAAATCATAAAAAAATCCCCTCGGATCTGCCTCGCCCGCGCCGCCAAAAGAAACCGGCTTCTGTTATCCAGGCGGCTTCCCCGGCGAGTCGAAAACGCGATACTCCGCACTTAAGGCTTATTACTATGGAGGCGCGAGCCGGGCCAACTACATTCCGTTCCGCTCGCAATGCCTGGTAGCGCTCGCCTATTCGATCCGTTCCCGGCATCAAAACATAATCTGACCTCTCCCAAGGAATAACATCATGGCCAAGATTGAATTGCTGGAATCGAAGATTGCCGCTCAGCACGAGGCGCTGGCTAATCACCCCGTTTTCAGTTCGATTCGTTCGATCGAAGAATTGCAGACCTTCATGGAATGGCACGTGTTCGCCGTGTGGGATTTCATGTCCCTCGTCAAGCGCCTGCAGGCGGATCTGACGACGGTGTCGGTGCCGTGGATCGCGCCGCGCAACGTCAACGCCGCGCGGCTCATCAACGAGATCGTCCTTGGTGAGGAGTGCGATGAAACGCCGCGCGGCTACATGAGCCACTACGATCTGTACCTGCATGCGATGCGCGACATCGACGCCTCGACCGAACAGGTCGAACGGCTCATGACGCTGCTGCGCGCGGGCACCGGCATCGGCCCCGCGCTCGACACGGTGGCGCCGCCCGCGCCGGTTCATGCGTTCGTCACCGCGACGATGACCACGTGTCTGGAGCGTCCGACCCATGAAGTGCTCGGCAATTTCTTCTACGGCCGCGAGAACGTGATTCCCGACATGTTCCGCACCCTGCTCGACACCTGGGGTATCGATCGCAAGAGCGTGCCGTTGCTGAGCTACTACCTGGACCGGCATATCGAAGTGGATTCCGGCGAACACGGGCCGGCGGCACGCGCGCTGATTCTCGAGGCGGCCGGCGACGATCCCGTGAAGTTCGAGCAGGCGCTGGAAGCGGGACTTGCCGCCATCGACGAGCGCCTCCGGCTGTGGGACGGCTTGCTCGCGCATCTGAGCCAGGAACGACGCGCCAGCGCCCAGCCGCTTTAGACGGAACGTATCGCCGATCAGCGGCCCAGGCACCGGATAGGCGACCGGAACCGGGGCTCGCCGATACCGCACCGAGGAGGACCGGAACAGGCACGCGTTATCATGTGCGGCCTTTCATCTGAACATTGGCGTTTTTCATGTCCGGCAACCTCCTCTGGCTCACAGCACCGTGGGCCGCCATTTTCATTGCCGCGCTCGCGGTCTGGTTTCCTCGCTTGCGCATCGCGAGCCTCGGCCTGTGTGCGCTCGGCTATGCCGGCGCACTCGCGACCGGCCTGCTCGCCCCCGTCGCCCTCGCGCCGATCGCCCTGCTCGCGCTTGCCGCCTTCGCGGTGACGCCGCAGCGAAGCACGGCGATCCGCTATGCGGGACACCTGCTCTTCATTGCGCTCGCGATCGCGCTCACGCTTCACTGGCTGCCGGGTTTCCACAACCCGCGTGTGATCGGTCCGGTGCGCTTCACGCCCGATGCGGCGCCATTCACGATGTATCTGAATCTCGACAAACCGCTCGTCGGCTTCTGGCTGATGTGGGTGCTGCCCTGGATCAAGCCGCCGGTCGACTGCGCGCGAATCTGGCGGACCGCGCTCGTCGCGGCGCTTGCGACGTCGGCGACATGCCTGACGTTCGCGCTGGCCGTCGGCATGGTCGGCTGGGCGCCGAAGTGGCCGGCGCTCGGCTGGCTGTGGCTGCTGAACAACCTGCTGCTTGTCACCTTTGCCGAGGAAACGCTGTTTCGCGGCTACCTGCAGGGCGGCCTCGGCCGCCTGCTGAAGAACGTACCGGGCGGCGCAACGATCGCACTGCTGCTTGCCGCCGTGCTGTTCGGCGCCGCGCACGCGGCGGGCGGCTGGCCGTGGATCGCGGTAGGCTTCCTGTCCGGAATCGGTTACGGGCTCGCGTACCGCTTCGGCGGATTGCAGTCCGCCGTGCTCGCGCACGTGGGCCTGAACCTGGCGCATTTCACCCTTTTCACCTACCCGATGATCCAGGCGGTCCGTTAAGGGCCGTCCGCGTCACTTGATCTGATCGGCAATCGGTCGCAGGAATTCCGAGAAGCCGGTCAGCATGATCTGCACGCCGACACACAGCAGCAGAAAAGCCGACACCCGCATCGCTACCTTCGTGCCTTCCGTGCCGAGGTAGCGCGCGAGAAACGCCGCGCGGCTGTAGGTCTGCCAGATCACCAGCGCGACGAGCGCCGACACCGCGACCGACACGAGGCTCGACAGCAGGAATTCCGACAGCTTGTGCGTGCGGTTCGCATTGAGCGCGATCGCGGTGGCGATCGAGCCGGGGCCGGTGGTCAGCGGAATCGTCAACGGGAAAAACGCCCGCGCCATCGCGCTTTGCGCATCCATGGGCTTGACCGCGGCGCCGCCGCCCGGCACGTCCGGCTCGTTGAGCATCTGCCAACCCGCCACCGCGACGGCGAACCCGCCGCCGATCCGCAGCGCTTCCATCGAGATCCCGAAGAAATGCAGCACGGGCGTGCCGACGAAGAAGGCCGCCAGCAGCACGATGAACGCGTTGATCGCGACCTTCCGGGCCAGCGCGCCGCGTTCGGCCTCGGTCAGCGATTCGGTGCGCTCCAGGAACAGGAATGCAATGCCGAAAGGGTTGATGATGCCCATCAGGCCTGTGAAGCCGAACAGGATCTCGGAGATCAGACGGTCGACGATCATCGCATCGAAGAGTGAGAAAAGAGAGGTCGGGAAGGCTGCTGCGACGGCTCGCGCATTGTAGAGCACGCCTCTCCTTTTTCATCCTGAAATCGCTCGGCGGCCCGCGAGGAAAGCGGGCCGCCCGGGGCGGCCGTTTCGAGCAGGGTGATCGCGGAATCGGGCATGCCGGATCGCAGCGGCACGCGTGCTGTCCGTCTCCCCGTCCCGGCTGTTGGCCACGCGTTTCGCACCGTGCGCTCCCGGCGATGCGGCGACGCCGCATCGCGCCGGCCTGCGGGCATCGCGATCCCACGGACGGGCGGCACCGTAGGACTCCGGTCGAATATCCGTACATCGCATTGTGAAAACCCCGCCGGCGCGACACAATGCGAGGTCCGCCGGCGAATCCTTCGGAATGTCCGCAGGCTCGCTCGCGGGCTCATGCCTTTCACGCGGACGGAGAACCCCATGCGCTTCGATATCGCCGACCTTCGGCTGTTCGTGGCCGTCGTCGAAGCCGGGAGCATCACGCACGGCGCGCAGCGCGCGAATCTCGCGCTCGGTTCGGCGAGCGGGCGAATCAGACAGATGGAGGACGCAGTCGGGGTGCCGCTGTTCGAGCGCCGGCGCCTCGGCGTCGTGCCGACGGAAGCCGGCCACGCGCTGCTCAAGCACGCGCGCACGCTGCTCACCGGGATGCAGCGGATGACCGACGATCTGGGCGCATTCGCGCGCGGCCTCAAGGGCACCGTGCGGCTGCTGGCGAACACCAACGCGCTGACCGAATTCGTACCCGGGCCGGTCGCGCAATTTCTTGCCGCGCATCCCAACGTCAATATCGAGGTTGAAGAGCGCCTGAGCCACGAGATCG
This sequence comes from Burkholderia alba, assembly GCF_034721475.1. Taxonomy (NCBI): domain Bacteria; kingdom Pseudomonadati; phylum Pseudomonadota; class Betaproteobacteria; order Burkholderiales; family Burkholderiaceae; genus Burkholderia; species Burkholderia alba. The sequence continues at coordinate 171,637 of NZ_JAWJWL010000010.1, forward strand.
TCGGCGCGCTGCTCGACGGCGTCGCCGATATCGGCATCGTCGCGGCGGCGGCCGAGATCGGCACGCTGCAATCGTTCCCGTTCGCGACCGATCGGCTGTGCGCGGTCGTACCGGCCCGCGTCGACGCATTCGAGCCGCTACGCGAGATCGACTTCGCGGCACTGCTGAGCCACGACTTCGTCGGCCATGCGGCAGGCGCCGCGATCCAGGAATATCTCGACGCGCAGGCGCGCGCGCTGCGGCGACGCGTGCGCACCCGCATCCGGCTGCGCAGTTTCGATGCGATCTGCCGGATGGTGGAGAACGGCGTCGGCGTCTCGGTCGTGCCGGAATCGGCGGCACGCCGTTGCAAGCGCACGATGGCGATCCGCGTCCTTCGGATCGCCGATCCCTGGGCGCTGCGCGAAATGCGCGCGTGCGTGAAGGATCGCGACGCGCTGCCCGCCTATGCACGTCAATTGCTCGATCATCTCGTCGAAAGCGGTGCGGCGCGCCGCGTACGTCGCGCCGGATAGCCGCGCACCGATCGGCGCCGCCCATCACGCAAACCGGCGGCCGGACGGATCGCCGGCGGGTGCGACAGTCTGCCGCACCACGCCAAAATCGGCGCGGCGCGGAGGCGAGTAGAATCCGCCGCTATGAAACTGGCCAAACGTACGCGTCGAGGGGTGGTCGCATGGCTCGCGATTTTCGCGATGCTGTGCCAGTCGCTCATGCCGACGCTCGCGCAGGCCTATGCGGGGCGCGCGTCGTCGCCGCTCGTGCTGCAGCTCTGCACGGCCGGCGGTTTCAAGCAGATCTCGCTCGACGGCGCATCCCCGACGTCGTCCCCCGCCAAGACCTTCTATACCCCGCATTGCCCGTACTGTTCGAGCGGCCACCATTTCGCGCTGCCGCCCGTTCCGATCGCGATCGTCGCCGATGCGCAGTACGTCAGCACCGCCTTCGTTCCCGCCGTTTCCACCCCGCGCGTCAAGTCGCGCAAGCTCGCGGCCGCGCCGCCGCGCGGGCCACCCGCCCGTTCCTGATCGTCCACGCGCTTCGCATGCCGGCCACGCCGGTGCGAGGCGCGCCGGCGTTTGTCCCAGTCGAAGCCTCTTGCCGCATTCGCGCGCCGCGTCGTTTCCGCGTGTCGTTGCGCATCCGTCCCCGACGGATGCCGCGCCGCGCGCCGCCGCGGCGCGTTCGCCGGCCTTCACACGACAACAGGAATTCCCGCAATGCGACTCCCTCCTCTCGTGGCGCCCTCGGCGAACCTGAGCGATGCTGAAATCCGCCGCTACAGCCGGCACCTGCTGCTGCCCGATCTCGGGCTGGACGGCCAGAAACGCCTGAAACAAGCCAGGGTTCTGGCAATCGGCGCGGGCGGCCTCGGTTCGCCGGTGCTGATGTACCTCGCGGCAGCCGGCGTAGGCACGCTAGGCATCGTCGAATTCGACACCGTCGACGAATCGAACCTGCAGCGCCAGATCATCCATGGCATTTCCGATCTCGGCCGGCCGAAAGCCGACAGCGCGCGCGACACGATCCTCGACATCAATCCGCACGTCGACGTGCGCCTCCATCCCGAGCGTCTCGATGCATCCAATGCGCTCGCGCTCGTCGCCGACTATGACCTGATCGTCGACGGAACCGACAACTTCGCGACCCGCTATCTCGTCAACGACGCCTGCGTGCTCGCCGGCAAGCCCTATGTATGGGGCTCGATCTTTCGTTTCGAGGGCCAGGCCAGCGTGTTCTGGGAGGCCGCGCCGGGCGATCGCGGCGTCAACTACCGCGACCTGTATCCGGAGCCGCCGCCCCCCGAACACGCGCCGTCGTGTGCCGAAGGCGGCGTGCTCGGCGTGCTGTGCGCGTCGATCGGCGCCGTGATGGCCACCGAGGCGATCAAGCTCATCGCGGGAATCGGCGAGACGCTGCTCGGCCGGCTGGCGGTGTACGACGCGCTGGAGATGAGCTGGCGCTTCCTGCCGCTGCGGCGCGATCCGCGACGCGTGCCCGTCACCGCGCTCGCCGACTACGCCGCGCTCTGCGGTACCGGGCGCGCGGAGGACGCGCCGCCCGTGCCGACCATCAGCCCGGTCGAGCTGAGGAACCGGCAGGCCGGCGGCGAGACCTTCCAGGTGATCGACGTGCGGGAGCACGCCGAGTGGCAGATCGTGCGGATTCCCGGCGCGCGGCACATTCCGAGCGCGCGCGCCGCGTCGGCCGAGATGGCGGCGCAGTTCGGCCGCGATACGCCGATCGTGCTGCATTGCAAGTCGGGGGCGCGCTCGCGCAGCGTGCTGCTCGCGCTGCAGGCGCACGGCTTTACGAACCTGCTCAATCTGGACGGCGGCATCCTCGCGTGGATCCGCGACGTCGATCCGTCTCTGCCCAGCTACTGAATCCGGGAATCCACGATGCTGATCATTCTTTCCACGCTCATCGACACGATGCTCGCGCAAGCGCGCCGCGACCATCCGCTCGAAACCTGCGGCCTGATCTCGGGCCCGCTCGGCTCGGACCGTCCGCTGCGAATGATTCCGATGCGCAATGACGCGCAGTCGCCCGATTTCTTCCGCTTCGACAGCCGAGAACAGCTGAACGTGTGGCGCGATCTCGAAACGCGCGGCGAGGAACCGGTGGTGATCTATCACTCGCACACGCATTCGCCGGCCTATCCGAGCCGCGACGACATCGCCCTTGCCGCCGAGCCGCACGCGCATTACGTGATCGTGTCGACCGATCCCGCCGCGCCCGCGCCGGTCCGGAGTTTTCGCATCGCCGGCGGCACCGTGATGGAGGAATCCATTCGCACCGTCGCCCGCTACGCCGATGCCGGCGCCGTTCCGTCCCATTCCTGAGAGACTTCCATGACCGTCACCGTCCATATTCCCACCCTGCTAAGGCCGCTCACGAACGAGCACAAGTATGTCGAGGCGACCGGCCACGACATCCGCTCGCTGATCGACGATCTCGATGCGCGGCATCCCGGCCTGCGCGCGCGGCTGATGCAGGACGACAGGCTGCACCGCTACATCAATTTCTATGTCAACGGCGATGACATCCGTTTCGCCGGCGAACTGGACACGCCCGTGCGCGACGGCGATGCGATCGTGATCCTGCCCGCCGTCGCGGGCGGATCGGGGCGCGGCGCGCCATGAGTCCCGTCATCCGGCCGCTCGCGGCCGTTTCGCTCGCGGCCCCGCCGCCCTCGGCCGCCTATCCGGGCCTCGGCGCGGTCGCCGCGTCGCTGCGTTATCAGGCGCGCGCGCTCGGCATGCTCCATGCGGCTCCGTTCGATGAGCCGGCCTCCTCCGTATCCGGGATGCCGTTCTCGCTCGACATGGCGGGCGCCGCCGTGACGGGCCGCGTGACCGGCTGGCCGGACGACGGTGCGCGGCCGGCGTCCGAACTGACGATCCAGGCGGCGACCGGGCTGATGTCGATCCACGGCCGTTCGCATGACCGTCCGCAGGCGCTCGGCGTGCCCTACGTATCCGTACTTGCCGCGACGCTCGCGCTGCAGGGCGCGCTCGCGGCCGCGCTCGGACAGCTGCGCGGCATCGCGACATCCGGCGTTTCGACGTCGCTCGCGGCGGCGGGCCTGCTGGCGGCCGGGCAGTATCTGGCCGGCGCGACCGCGCCGGACGGGCCGGAATCCTTGCTGCCGGGCACCGGCGCTTCATCGGAACAGCCGCCTTTCTCCTCGGCGGACGGCGTCGCGTTCGAACTGGAAACGCTCGACGCCGGGCCATGGCGCGCATTCTGGACCGAGGTCGGCGTCGATGCGGATCTCGCCGGCAAGGGCTGGCGCGCGTTCCTGCTGCGCTACGCGAAAGGCATCGCGCCGCTGCCGCGCGCGCTGCCCGACGCGCTCGCGCGGTTACCCTACGCGCGCATCGCGGCGCTGGGCGCTCAAACCGGCGTCGCGGTCTGCCCGGTCCGGACACTCGACGAACGCGCGAGCGATGCCGATGCGCGGACGCTATGGCACCAAGGGCCGTGGACCTTCGCGCGCGGCGCCGCCGCGCCGCCGGCCGATCGGTCGCCCAAGCCCGGCGACGCATTGCCGCTTTCGGGATTGACCGTGATCGAATCGTGCCGGCGCATCCAGGGGCCGCTGGCCGGCCATCTGCTCGCCCTGCTCGGCGCCGACGTGATCCGCATCGAGCCGCCCGGCGGCGATCCGTTGCGCGGCATGCCGCCGATGGCGGACGGCGTGTCCGCGCGCTTCGATGCGCTCAATCGCCTCAAGCGAATCCGCGAACTCGACATCAAGTCGGTGCGCGGTCAGGCCGAGCTACGCGAACTGGCAAGCGGCGCGGACGTTTTCCTGCACAACTGGGCGCCCGGCCGGGCGCAAGCGCTGAGCCTCGACGCGCCGGCGTTCTCGGCCGTCAATCCCGCGCTCGTCTATGCGTATGCGGGCGGTTGGGGCGCGGGCAGCGCGAATCCGCTGCCGGGCACCGATTTCATCGCGCAGGCGTATTCGGGCATCGCGCACTGGATCGGCGAGACGTCGGGGACGCCGGGCGGTTCGCTGCTGACGGTCCTCGACGTACTCGGCGGCGTCGTGGCCGCGCAAGGCGTGGTCGCGGCCCTGCTCGACCGGCGGATCGGCGGCACGGGACAGCGGATGGAATCATCGCTGCTCGGTGCCGCGACGCTGCTGAGCGCCGATGAACTGCGCGTGCTCTTTGCCGCCGGCACGGCCGATTCGCGTATCCGCGAAACGCGATCGCATCCCGATCGCGGCATCGAGCGCGATGCGGGCGACAGCCCATCGTCGTCGAAGGCGGACGGCCTGTCCGTGCTCGCGTCGACGCAGTCCGCCGTCGACACCGATCCCGGAGGACACGCCGACACCCTCCCCGACGATGTCCCCGATCCCCTCGCGCAACCCTTGATCGATCGCGTGTACGCGACCCGCGAGGGCCTGCTCGCGCTCACCTGTTTCGATACCCGCTCGGCCGCCTCCGCCGCGCAAGCCGCCGGTCTCGACTATCGCGGCCCCGACACGCTTGCCGCCGACCTGTCACGCGCATTGCCGGCGCGGACCGCGCACGACTGGCAGACGCTGCTCGCCGCACACGGCGTCGCGTCGGCGGCGGTCGTCGAGGCGCTAACCGACCTGCGCGACGATCCGCGCCTCGCAGGTTGCGTGTCCGTCGATACCTATACCCAGATCCGCTCCCCATGGAGATTCCAATGAACGCCGCCGGCATCGTCGATCTCGTCCCGGCCGAACTGCGCCGCCATTGGGCGCAGCAAGGCCTCTATCCGAACCGCTCCGTGTTTCAGATGTTCCGTCAGCATGCGGAGACCGCACCCACCCGCGAGGCGGTGCTGACCCCCGCCGGCACGATCAACTATGCGGACCTGCTCGACCTCGCGCGCCGGCTCGCCGCCGGGCTGCGCGCGCACGGCATCGTCGCGGGCGACGTGATTGCCTATCAGTTGCCGAACAGCTGGCGCAGTTGCGCGATCGACCTGGCCGCGGCGGCCCTCGGCGCGGTGGTCGCGCCGTTTCCGCCCGGTCGCGGCCGGCTCGACATCGAGGCGCTGCTCAAACGCTGCCACGCGCGCGCGGTCGTCGTGACGCCCGAGCAAGGCGATCTAGACATGTGCGGACTGATCGAAACGCTGCGCCCGACGCTGCTGTCGCTGCGCATGCTGATCGTCGACGGCGGCGAACGGAACGGCTGGCATCCGCTCGACGCGCTGCTGCGCAGCGCGCCGCTCGCCGACGCGGCGCTGCCCGACGTCGATCCCGACGCGCCGGTGCGGCTGCTGGTGTCGTCCGGCACGGAATCCGAGCCGAAGCTCGTCGCCTATTCGCATAACGCGCTGCTCGGCGGCCGCGGCCGCTTCCTGCAGCGCCTGCATCCGGACGGCACGTCGTTTCGCGGACTGTATCTGGTGCCCCTCGGTTCGTCGTTCGGCTCGACGGCGACGTTCGGCGTGCTGAGCTGGCTCGGCGGCTCGATCGCGCTGCTGCCCGCGTTCGACACGGCCGCGGCGATCGCCGCGATCGCCTCGCTCAGGCCCACGCACATTCTCGGCGTGCCGACGATGCTGCAACGGATCGCCGCCGACCCGGCGCTCGCCGCAGTCGACAAGTCGAGTCTCGTCGCGCTGATCAGCGGCGGCTCGGTGATCGACCGGGCGACCATTCGGCGCTGCATCGACGCGTTCGGCTGCCGTTTCGTGAGTCTCTACGGCTCGGCCGACGGCGTGAACTGCCACAACACGCTCGACGACGCCCCCGACACCGTGTTCACGAGCGTCGGCACGCCCAATCCCGACGTATGCGAGATCCGCATCGTCGACGCCGACGGGCAGCCGCTCGCGCACGGCGAGATCGGCGAGATCACCGCGCGCGGTCCGATGTCGCCGCTGCAATATGTGAACGCGCCCGAACTCGACGCGATCTACCGCGACGCGGCGGGCTGGGTGCGCACCGGAGACCTCGGCTTCATCGACGCCGCCGGCCGGCTGGTACTGGCCGGCCGCAAGAAGGACATCATCATTCGCGGCGGCGCGAACATCAGCACCGTGCAGATCGAGACGCTCGCCACCGGCTATCCCGATGTCGTCAGTGCCGCCTGCGTGCCGGTCCCCGATCCCGATCTCGGCCAGCGCGTCTGCTTATGCGTGACGATGCGCGAAGGCGCATCGCGTCCGTCGCTCGAGGAGCTGGCCGCCTATCTGCGCGCGCAGGGTCTGGAGGTCAACAAGCTGCCCGAGTACCTGCGCTTCGTGCGGCAATTCCCGCTGACACCCGCCGGCAAGATCGACAAGCAGCGGCTGACCGCCGACGTCGCGTTCGTCGAGCGGGCGGCGGGTACGCTGCACTGACCCGGGGCCTCCACCGATGTCCGACAATGCGATGACACCCGACGCCCGCGCGCCTCGCGACGCGTCCCCCGAGGCATTGGCCGGCGCGGTCCGCCGGTTCGGCGAGCGCGCGATCGTGCCGCGCGAAGCCGACCTCGCGCGCGGCGGCGCGAACGCCCGGCGTATCGTCGAGGCGCTGGCCCGCGATACCCGATCGGCCGGGCTCTGGGGACTCTTCCATCCTGTCGCGCTCGGCGGCCGGTTCGCCAAGCTGGCCGACTACCTCCCGGTTGCCGAACAGGAAGGCCGCTCCGAGTACGGGCCGACGATCTTCGGCGGCCGCGCGACGCTCGATCTGCACATGCTGCACCGGCATGCGAGCCCGCAGGTGCGCGAGCGCTTCGTCTCGCCGCTCGCGGCGGGACGGATCGACGCGGCCTACGCGATGTCCGAACCCGACCAGCCCGGCTCCGTCCCGGCCACCCTCGAAACCCGCGCGACGTTGCGTGACGGCCGGTGGTGCATCGACGGCCGCAAGTGGTTCGTGTCGCGCGCCGCGCATGCGGCGTTCGTCACCGTCGTCGCACGCACGCGCGATCGCGCGCCGCCGGAACAAGCGTTCTCGCTGATCGTCGTCCCGACCGATGCGCCGGGCTTCCGGATCGAGCGGGAAATCGACGTATTCGGCCAGCCGCAGGGCCAGTGCGAGCTTTCCTTCGAATGCGTCGCCGTGCCCGAAGCGTTCGCGCTCGGCGCGCCCGGCGAGGGTTTCGCGTTGATGCGCGAGCGCCTGACGCTCGGCCGCGCCCTCAATGCGGGCCACTGGGTCGGTCTCGCGCAGCGCTGCTACGACCTGATGGGAGCGCGCATCTGCTCGCCGCGCGGCACTCGCGCACGGCTTTCCGACAAGCAACTGATCCGTCTGCGGATGCTCGACACCTACCAGGCGATCGCGGCGGCGCGCGCGCAGCTTCAATGCGCGGCCCGGCTGATCGATGCCGGCGCGGCCGCGACGCTCGACGTCAATCTCGCGAAGCTCGCCGCCGCGCGGGCGCTGAACATCGCGGTCGATGCCGCGATCCAGGTTCACGGCGCAGAAGGCGTGAGCGACGCGACGCCGCTCGCGAGCATCCACCGCGCCGCGCGTACGGTCCGCATTCTCGACGGCGCGGACGAAGCGCTGATCAGCAGCGTCGGCCAGCAGTTGATCGATGCGTTCCGAACTTCCGGCCCGGAGGACGAGCCATGTCTTTGACGAACGACGTCGCCGCCGTCGAACCGCGCGGCGAAATCGGATTGAGCGTCATGCTCACGCTCGCGATGATGCTGCCGATGCTGATCCTCTATGCGATCGGCACGCTCGGCCCCTATCTGGTCCGCGACCTGCGGATCGAACCGGGCTGGCTGGGCTACGTGACGATGGGCACCTTCGCGCTCGCGGCGTTGCTGTCGCTCGGCGCCGGGCCGCTCGTCGACCGGCTCGGCGCGCGGCGCGCACTCGCGGTGCTGTTCCATTCGGTGGCGCTGGCCTATCTGCTGATCGTCGCGCTGCCCGGTTTCGGCGGGATCGTCGGCGCGGCCGCGATCTGCGGCATCGCGCAAGCGCTGTGCAACCCGGTGACCAACCTGCTGATCGCGCAGCGTGTCGCCCCCTCGCGCAAGGCGTTCGTGGTCGGATTCAAACAATCCGGCGTGCAGCTCGGCGCGTTGTTCGCGGGGCTCGTGCTGCCCGCGATGGCGATCCGGTTCGGCTGGCGCGCGGCCCTCGGCAGCGTGATTCCCGTCGCAATCGCGCTGGGTCTGCTTGCGCTGCGCGTGGCGCCCGCCGCCGCGGCCGCCACGCGGCGCCGCGAGGCCCTGCCCCGCCCCAACGCGTTGCTGTGGTGGTTGATCGGCGTGCAGGGCTGCGTCGGCATCGTGTTGTCGGCGTTCGTGACGTTTCTGCCGATGTTCGCGATCCGCCAGGGCATGCCGGCCGCCGAAGCCGGCCTGATGATCGCGCTGTTCGGTGCGATGGGCATGCTGTCGCGCGTCGCGCTGACGCCGCTCGCCGCGCGTCTCGACGACGAGGCGGTACTGCTGCTGGGCTTGCTCGGATGCGCGGCCGTCGCGCTGCTGCTGGTGAGGCAGGCCGATGCGGGACAGAGCGGGATGCTCTGGGCCGGCGCGGCCGCGATGGGACTCAGCGCGGTCGCGACCAACGCGATCGCGATGGGCATGCTGCTGCGCGACCCCGCTTTCGGCGGCGCGGCGAACGCCTCCGGCCTGCTGTCGGCGGCGTTCTTCGGCGGTTTCTCGATCGGACCGGCCAGTTTCGGCGCGCTGGCGAGTGCGTCCGCCGGCTTCGACGGCGCGTGGCTGATGACGCTTGTCGTCGTGGCGGTCGGCGCGGGGCTGTGCATGGCACTGATTCGTGCGCGACGCGGAGACCCGCGATGAACGCCCGCTCCGACACACCGCTTTGCATCGCGCCGCTGACGTCCGCGGAAATCGACGCCGCGATTCACGCGCTGCTCGCGCGCCTGGCTCGCATCGACGCGCAATGCGGCTCGGCCTTCCCGCTGTACGCGCACGGAGACGACGACTGCTGGACGCTGTCGAACGGCGGATCGTGGGTCGGCGGATTCTGGGCGGCTTCGTGGTGGCGGCGCGCGCGGCTGACCGGCGACCGCACCGATCGGGACAAGGCCTCGGTGCTGTCGGCCCGGCTCGCCGCGAAACTCGATACCGATTCGATCAATCGCGCCATGCTGTTCTGGTATGGCGCGGCGCAGGGCGCGATGGCGTTCGGCGATCCGGCGGCGACGCACCTCGCCTACGCCGCCGCCGATGCGATCGCGGGGTCGTTCGACGCCGTGCACGGCTTCGTGCCGGTCGGCGTGGAACTGGGCGGCGGCCCCGACGCGATGCGCCGCGCGAGCGTCGATACGCTCGCGCCACTGATTCAACTGCTCAGCTACGAGGATGTTCCGGCGTCGAGCGAGATCGCGCGCCGTCACACCGATGCGTTGATCGCGGCCTGCATGACGTCCGACGGCGCATGGCACGCCGAAGCCGCGCTGACGGAGGCCGTGCTCCGGCCGCTCGGTACGGCCGGCAGCTGGTCGCGCGGCCAGGCGTGGGCGATGCTCGGGCTGAGCGCAGCCGCGGCCCGCTGGCGCGGCGCGTATCTCGAGCGCGCGCTCGTCTCGTGCGCGTATTGGCGGCGCACTCGACCGACGGCGTGTCCACCCGACCGGATCGACCGGGCCGACGGTCCGGTCGATCCGTCCGCGTCGCTGATCGCGGCGCTGGCGATGCTGGCCGTCGCACGCGAGGTCGACTCCGTGGACGCGGCCCGTGCCGGGTTCGACAGCGCCGCCGCACGCGTCGCCGCGCTGCTGCGCAGCCCGCATTACGTTCGTCTCCCGGACGGCTCGGCGCGATTCGTCGGCGCCTGCTGCCGGATCGCACCGGATTCGCTCGCGCTCGTCGAAACCGCATGGAGTCATTTCCTGCTGGTCGATGCGCTGTGCCAACTCCGGAGCATGTCTCTCCAGCCCCGCTTCGCGCCGGCCGGCACCGGCCCGGCGCCCGTTGTTTCAACCAAGGAGTCCATCCGATGAAATTCCGTCCCCTGCGTCATCCGATCTCGCTGCTCGCCGCCTTGCTGACCGCGCTGGCCATGACCTCCGTCCATGCGGAAACCGGCAACGCAGACGCCGCCGCCATCCGGACCTTGCTGTCGAAGACTTACGACAAGCCCGAGCACAAGGTGGAAACCGCGCCGGTCGTCGTCGCGGACGGCTTCGCGCTGGCCGACTGGATTCAGGGCAGCAACGGCGGGCGCGCGCTGCTGCGCCGCCAGCAGGACAAATGGGAAATCGTCGCGTGCGGCGGCGACGGCTTCAAGGACGTCGGCATGCTGAAGGACGCGGGCATCCCGGCCGCCACGGCGAAAGCGCTGATTGCAAAGCTCAACGAGGCCGAGCGTTCGATCAGCCCCGACCGGGTCAAGCGCTTCAGCTTGTTCGGCATGCAGGGCGGCAGCCAGGATGCCGATCACCACGCGCCGCCGAAGCCGTGATCCGTACCCGCACGGCCCCGTCGGCGCGCGACGCGCTCATCGGCGCGCAGCGCCCGGCCACGACCGCCACCGCCGCGAGCCGTCCCGCTCCGTCGCGCGGTTCCGGCCGCTCCCGGCCCGCGCTCCCGTGACGACGCCCGCCCGGCGCGCGCGCCCGACCGCCTGGCTGGCGCTGGCCGCCATCTGGATCGCGATCGTCGCGCCTGTCGTCACGCAGTGGCTGCCCGCGAACGCGCAGCCGCTGCCGGTTGCCGCGCTGTGCTCGGCGCGCGCATTCGCGCCGGATGGCGCACACCCGCCCTCGTCCTCGCCGGCGCCCATCCCCCATGTGAAGCAATGCGGATACTGCGATCTGCTCGCGCATCATCCGCCGCTGCCGCCTCCGTTCCCTGCGTACCGGCCCGGCGAGACCGCTCGAACGGCGCCGCACCCGTTCCCCGCTCCCACGCTGCGCGCGCCGACGCGCTTCGCGTTCGCGCCGTCGCGCGGTCCGCCCGCGCAGTCCGCCTGACACCGACCGCACCGCGCCGGCGCAAGCATGCCGGCGCCCGGCGCCGCACGCCATCGAGCCCGCGGCAAATCCGGGCGCGCTCGCGGCGATCCGGCCGGTTCAATGCAGTCCGCCCGCGCTAACACGCCGCGCAGGCTCACGGGGGACGCGCGCGCACTGAAGTACGGAAAATCGAAAGTGCGCCGCAGCCGCATCGCATCCGTCTTGTCGAACCAGAACAACCATCATGCCGCAACCATCCAGACTCAGCGTCGCCCTGTCCGGCGCACTCGCGTTGCTTACGTCGCACGCTCACGCGCAAGCCGCGTCGAGCGGCTCATCCGACGTCGCCGCCACACTGCCGGCGATCGTCGTCAACGAACGCGCCGAGACGTCGCCGACGTCCCGGACCTCCGACCAGCTGAAACGCGCGCTGGACCAGACCGTCGGCTCGGTCGGCTTCGTCGACGCCGGCGCTTATTCGAACACCTATGCATTCACGCTGCGCGACGTGCTGAAAGAGGTGCCCGGCGTGTTCGTTCAGGACCGCTACGGCCAGGAATTGCGCGTCTCCATTCGCGGTTCGGGGATCGCGCGGCCTTACCATACGCGCGGCCTGGAGATCCTGCAGGACGGCATCCCGACGAATCTCGCGGACGGCAGCGGCGACTACTATCAGATCGATCCGCTCGCGTTGCAGGCGACCGAGATCTACAAGGGCGGCAACGGGCTCGCGTATGGTTCGTCGATGATGGGCGGCGCGATCAATTTCGTGACGCCGACCGCGTATACGGCGGACGCGCCGAACATCCTGCGGCTGGAGGGCGGCAGCTACGGCACGGTGCGCGGCAGCGCGCAGTTCTCGCGGGTACGGGGTCCGCTCGATTTTCTCGCGACCTTCAGCGTCAATCGCGCCGATGGGTTCCGTCAGCACGAACGCGGCCAGTACGAACAGTTCAATGCGAACGTCGGCTATCGGTTCAGCCCGCGTGTCGAGACGCGCTTCTACATCGGCGCGTATGTGGTCGACCAGCGCCTGCCGGGCACGCTGTCGCTGTCCGATGCGCTGAACAACCCGACCAAGGCGGACCCCGGCGCGGTCGCGGGCGACCAGGCGCGCAACTCGCGCACCGAGCGAATCGCGAACCGCACGATCGTCAAGCTCGATCACGGCGAACTGCAGTTCGACACCTGGGCGATCCACAAGAGCCTGTATCACCCGATCTTCCAGGTACTCGATCAGGACGGCTGGACCTACGGCTTCGCGCCGCGCTATACCGGCACGTTCACGATCGGTGGAATGCGCAACGACCTGATCGTCGGCGCGCGCTTCTTCGGCGGCCGCACCCAGGCGAACCAGTACGTGAACGTCGGCGGCGCGCGCGGCGCGCAAACGCTCGACTCGACGCAGAGCGCGTACAACTACGAGGCGTATCTGGAGGATCGGCTGTTCTTCACGCCGACCGTCGCGCTGATGGCGGGCGTCAAGGTGCTGCGTTCGGTGCGGCAGTATGTCGATCACGGCGGCCTGCCGGGAGACCCGAACTACGCATCGACAAGCCGGACCTACAGCGGCGTCAATCCGAAGCTCGGGTTGCTGTGGCAGCCGAATCGCGAGACGCAGGCGTTCATCGACATCACCCGTAGCCAGGATCTGCCCGATTTCATCGATCTGACCCAGACCTTCGCCGGGACGACGCGCTTCACGCCGCTGTCGTCGCAGCATGCGTGGACGCTCGAAGTCGGCACGCGCGGCAGCCGCGACCGCCTGAGCTGGGACGTCACCGCGTACCGCTCGCTGGTGAGCGATCAACTGCTGCAGTACACCACCGATCCGAACGTTCCCGCGTCGACCTTCAACGCGAACCGGACCGTGCTGCAAGGGATCGAGGCAGGCGTGTCGGTGGATCTGCTCCGCAATGTCCTGCAACCCGGCTCGGGCGACAAGATCACGCTGTCGGGCATCTGGAACCTGAGCGACTTCCGCTTCAAGGACGATCCGCAATACGGCTCGAACCGCATCGCGGGTGTGCCGGTGAACGTGCTGCGCGCAGTGCTGGGCTATGCGCGGCCGAACGGCTTTCACCTCTCCGCGAGCGTGGACTGGGTGCCGGCGGGCGCGTGGGCCGACAACGCGAATACGTTGCGCGTGCCGGGCTACACGCTGCTCGGCCTGCAGGCGGGGATGGATTTCAAGAACGGCCTGTCGCTGTTCATCGACGCGCGCAACCTGACGAACAAGCGCTACGTCACGGACATCAGCACGGTGGCCGACGCGCGCACCGCGATGAGCACCGCGATTTTCTATCCGGGAGCGGGTCGCAGCGTGTTCGGGGGAATGCGGTACGCGTTCTGACGGAGCGAAAGCGTTCCCGAGCGTCGGTTGGGTCGTGTACGTCGGACGGCATCGCCGAGCGCCCGGCGCGGGCGGCCCGGCCGTACGCTCGTGCTCGCATCCGGCCGGACGTGGGGAGACCTCATGCCCGGCGATCGCGGGCCGGGTGCTCATCGCGGCCCGCGATCACTCCCTCGGCGGCTCCCAGGACGGCGGACGCTTCGCGAAGAACGCCGCGAAACCTTCTTTCGCTTCAGGCGTTGCCCGCACGCGCGAAATGGTCTGCGCGGTGAAATCGGCGCGCTCGGCCGAGAACGGATACTCGCCGATCGTATCGAAGAAGCGCTTGATTTCCGCCAGCGCTTGCGGACCGTTGCGGCTCAGGTCGGCCAGGGTCCGTTCCATCGCCGCGTCGAGCGCATCGAGCGGCACCGCCTGATGCACGAGACCGATGTCGACCGCCTCCGCCGCGCTCAGCAACGCGGCCGTCAGCGCGAGGCGCCGTGCCTGCCGCTGCCCGAGCGCCTCGACGAGATACGGGCCGATCACCGCCGGCAGAATACCGAAGCGCGCTTCGCTGACCGCGAAACGCGCATGATCGCTCGCGATCACGATGTCGCAGGCCGCGCACAGTCCCACGCCGCCGCCAAACGCGTGGCCCTGCACGCGCGCGACCGTCGGCTTGGGGCAGTAGCGGATCGCCTGCATCATCGCCGCGAAGCGCTGCGCATCGACCCGGTTCGCGGCCGCGTCGTTCGCGCTCGCCCGCTGCATCCACTGCAGGTCCGCGCCGGCGCAGAACGCCCGGCCGTCCGAGCGAAGCACGATCGCGCGAACGGCGTCGCGCGCGCCGAGGTCCGTGAACACGGCAGTCAGTTCCGCGATCATCGTCTCGTCGAATGCATTGAGCACGTCGCCGCGTTGCAGGCTCACGGTCGCGATGCCGCGCGCGTCGAGCGCCACCGCCAGGGTTTGAAGCGTAGTCGTCATGAAGTCGGTTCCTGAATCCCTATCGAAGACAATCCCGCCGGCCGGCCCGCTATGCGCGAAACGCTTGGCCGGCCGCGCGCAACGCCGACAGCAGCGGCGAGATCCGGTAACGGTCCTCGCCGTAGCCCAGCGCGAGATGCGCCAGCACGCGGTGCACATGCGCGATGCCGATCTCGTCCGCCCAGCGCAACGGGCCGCACGGATAGTTGACGCCCTTCTCCATCGCGAGATCGAGATCGGCCGGCGTGCAAACGCCCTGATTCACGGTATCCGCCGCTTCGTTCGCGAGCATCGCCACCGTACGCATCACGATCATCCCGGGCACGTCGGCCAGCGTGACGACCGCGAATCCTGCCTGCTGGAACAGCCCGACCGCTTCCGCATAGGCCGCGTCGCCGCATTGCCGCGCGCGCGTGAGCGCAATCGTTCCTGCGCTCGCGTAATCGCGCGCCAGATCGACCAGCACGAGATTCGCGCGGCCGGTCGCGGCCGCGCGTTCGGTCGCCGTGCGGCCGTCGGTCAGCGCGAGCGCGACGTCGCCGAAGGTCGCGAGCAGGTCGTCCGGATCCGCATCGCGCGACTCGGCGCAATGCACGCCGGACGACGCAAGCCGCGCGAGCAGCGCGGCGGCCGGGCCTGGCCGACGAAACAGCGCGATCCGCGCGGGCGCGGCCCTCGGCGGTTCGACGACAGCCGCCGGCCGCTCGGCCGATTCGCCGTAGCGGTAGAAGCCGCGGCCGGACTTGCGACCCAGGAAACCCGCGCTGACGAGTTCCTGCTGAATCAGCGACGGCGTGAAGCGCGAATCGTTGAAGTACGCCCGGAAGACCGATTCGGTGACCGCGAAATTCACGTCGTGGCCGATCAGGTCCATCAGTTCGAACGGCCCCATGCGAAAGCCGCCCGCATCGCGCATCACCGCATCGATCGACGCGGGGGCCGCGCCCTGCTCGTTGAGCACGCGCAGCGCCTCGGCGTAGTAAGGCCGCGCGACCCGGTTGACGATGAAGCCCGGCGTCGATTTCGCATGTACAGGCCGCTTGCCCCACGCGAGCGCCGTGTCGTAGACCGTTCGCGCGACCTCGGGAGCCGTCGCCAGACCGCTGACGATTTCGACGAGCGCCATCAGCGGCGCGGGATTGAAGAAGTGCATGCCGACCAGGCGTTCCGGCGCGCGCAGCCCGGCGCCGATCGACGTGATCGACAACGACGACGTGTTGGTGGCGAGAATGCAAGCGGGTCCCACCCGCGCTTCGAGCGTCGCGAAGATTTCGCGCTTCACGTCGAGCCGCTCGGCCGCGGCTTCGACGATCAGCGCCGCGTCCGCCAGCCCGTCCAGCGCGCCGACGGCCGACAGACGGGCACCCGCCGCATCGGCCTGCTCCGCGCTCAGCCGCCCTTTTTCGACGAGCCGGGCGAAATTCGCGCGGATGTCCGCCAGCGCCTTTGCCGACGCCGCTTCGCTCAGGTCGTACAGGAACACCGGGTGCCCTGAGGCGGCGGCCACCTGCGCGATGCCCGCGCCCATCGCGCCCGCGCCGATCACGCCGATCGGCGCCGCCGGGTCGAGCGCCCGGGAGTTGCCTGGAGTACCTGGAGATGCCGTCATCGCGAATCCGCTCGTAAAAGTTGGAGTGCGGCGATTATAAGCCGACCGGTCGGTATGTTTATGTAAAGCGAGCCGAGCCCCAACAAAAAGGTCGCTTTCGAATGTTCGATATCGGTACTTGCCTTCATCCGGCACTTTTTAGTACCTTGAGGAGTCAATCCGTGGGGGGCCGGGCGGCATGCGGCCCCCTGTTAGAATCCCCGCTCGCGTCAGCCCCCCGATCAAGGACATCCTCATGCCAACCTCACCGAATGCCCTCCCGCGCTGGACGCTCTGGGCCCCGCTTGCCGCCTGGCTGGTGCTCGCGTTGTCCCGCGTCGTGCCGGCCGAAGGCTTCCTCATCGCCGCCTTCGGCGCCGCGTTGGCCGGTTCCGTGTTCGCGGCCGTGCACCATGCGGAAGTGGTCGCGCATCGCGTCGGCGAGCCGTTCGGCACGCTCGTGCTCGCGATCGCCGTGACGGTGATCGAGGTCGCGCTGATCGTCTCCGTGATGCTGTCCGCCGGCCCCGAGAAAGCCGGGCTCGCACGCGACACCGTGTTCGCGGCGGTGATGATCGTCTGCAACGGGATCGTCGGGATGTGCCTGCTGGTCGGCGGCTGGAAGCACGGCGAGCAGGATTTTCAGGGGCGCGGCGCGAACAAGGCGCTGGCGGTGCTCGCCTCGCTGTCGGTGCTGACGCTCGTGATGCCGAATTATCTGAGCGCCGTGCCCGGCCCGCAGCTGTCGACGTCGCAGCTCGCGTTCGCGGGCGTTTCGTCGCTCGTGCTGTACGGCGTGTTCGTATTCGTGCAGACGGTGCGCCATCGCGACTACTTCCTGATCGGCGCGAGCCCGGACGAATCCGTTCACGCGACGCCGCCGAGCACGCGCGTCGCGCTGACGAGCCTCGCTTTTCTGTTCATCAGCCTCGTCGCGGTCGTGTTGCTCGCGAAGTTGCTGTCGCCCGCGGTCGAGCGTTCGATGATGAGCCTCGGTGCGCCGGAGGCCGCGGTCGGCATCGTGATCGCCGCGCTCGTGCTGCTGCCGGAGGGCCTCGCCGCCGTGGGTGCGGCGCGTGCGAACCGGCTGCAGACCAGCATGAATCTCGCGCTCGGCTCCGCGCTCGCGAGTATCGGCTTGACGATCCCGACGGTCGCCGTCGTGTTCATCTGGACCGCCCGCCCGCTCACGCTCGGTATCGGCGGAATGGAAACCGTGCTGCTGGCGCTCACGCTGCTCGTCAGCACGCTGACGCTGAGCACCGGCCGCACCACGGTGCTGCAGGGCGCGGTGCATCTGTCGCTGTTCGCCGCCTACCTGTTCCTGTCGATCACCCACTGATCGACGCGCTGCCCGCCGCCGCGGCATGCGCGCGGCGGGTTTCCCTTCAAGCTTTGACCGATTGGACGTGCGGGGGCCGGCCCCGTACGCCTAGGCGCGCCGGCGTCCCGCGCCGGACGGCGCCTGCGCCTGCGTGAGGCGATCGAGCTCGCGCAGATCATTTTCGAGGGCGGGCGTCAAGGTCGTGCGCAGATGATCGAGGAAGGTCCGGATCTTCGCGTCGAGATAGCGGCGCGTCGCGTACACCGCATAGACGCTCAGCGTGTGCAGCCGGTAGTTGGGCAGCACGCGGATCAAGCGGCCCGCGCGAATGTCGTCGAGCGCGCTGTACAACGCGATCGAACCGATCCCGCGTCCCGCGCGCACCGCGACGGCCAGCGCATCCGGCACGTTTACCTGGAACGGCCCGTTCGGCAGCTCATACAACGTGTCTTCGCCGTCGCTGCGCTCCAGCCGCCATTCGCCGCCCGGCGACGCCGGCGTGTCGAGACGCAGGCACACATGCGCCGGCAGATCCTCGGGCGCGGTCGGCGTGCCGTGGCGAACCAGGTACTCGCGTGACGCGACCAGCACGCTGCAGCTGGTCCCGCAGGTCTGCGCGACGTACCCCGAATCCGGCAGATGCGATGCCGACACGATCGACACGTCGTAGCCCTCCTCGACCAGATTCGGCATCCGCTGCGCCAATGTCAGCTCGACCGACACGTCGGGGTTGTCCTCCTGATAGCGCACGATCGACGACACTACATGGCTTTGTCCAAGCCCCGTCATCGCGTGAATGCGCAGTTTCCCGCTCGGCCTCAGCAGCGCGTTGCGCGCCTCGGCATTCGCATGATCGATCTCGGCGAGAATCGATTTGGCCCGCTCGAAGTAGCGCTGGCCGCTTTCGGTCAGGCCAAGGTGCCGCGTCGTCCGGTGCAGCAGACGGGTTTGCACGTGCGCTTCGAGATTGGAGACGGCTCGCGATACCTGCGCGGTGGTCGCGTCGATCTCTTTCGCGACCGCGGTAAAACTGCCGGCTTCGACAACGCGCACGAACAGGCGCATGTTTTCGAGCATGTCCATGGAATAGGCTTGGGGCTTGGGAAATAAGCGGGGATGAGGATCGCCGAGGTGTCGACGGTTCGCGACGAGCGCGCGAACCTGACCGACGAATGGATGCCGTGGCCGTGGAAAAGGCGGAAAACGCGCATCGGGGGCGGCAATTCATCAATTTGTAAAAATCGGATGGGCGCAATTGTACGCCGATGCGCCCGATAACGCTCGCCGCCGGGCAGCGCGCCGGTCGGGCTCCGTCAGGCATCGTCGAGAGAGCCAGGTCGGCGCGTTATATCACAATGACATATAATTCACGATCTTCGCGGCTCGCCCGCGCTTCATCGCTTGTCGACCGCCGATCTTGTCCCGCTCCATGTTCTTCCCGTATCGCCTCAAACACTGGCTGATCGGTTTCGCGCCGACGCCGGTCACGCTCGGCTGGCGCGAACGCTTGCGCTCGTGCGTCGGCGCGCTCGTCGGCATCGCGTGCGTCGGCGTGCTTATGCGCGTGATGCCCGGCATCCCGAGCGCCGTGCCGCTGCTGGTCGCGCCGATGGGCGCCTCCGCGGTGTTGCTGTTCGCCGTGCCCGCCAGCCCGCTCGCGCAGCCCTGGTCGATCATCGGCGGCAATCTGGTCGCGGCGGTGGTCGGGGTTGCCTGCGCGCGCTGGATCGGCGATCCGGTGGTAGCGGCGTCGCTCGCGATCGCCGTCGCGATCGGCGCGATGTTCGCGTTGCGTTGCGTGCATCCGCCGTCCGGCGCGGTCGCCCTGACCGCGGTGGTGGGCGGACCCGCCGTGCATGTGCTCGGGTTCCGCTTCGTGCTCGAGCCGATCGCGGTGCAGTCGGCGGTGCTGCTGGGCGCCGCGCTGCTCTATCACGCGCTGACCGGCCATCGCTACCCGCACGGCGCGGCGGCCCCCCGTCCCGAGGCAACGCGCGCCGGCTTCACCCGAGCCGACCTTCAGGCGGTCCTGCAGCGCCGGACCGAATGGATCGACGTCACGCCGGAGGATCTGGAAGCGCTGCTGCGCGACGTCGAACTGCAGGCGTACGCGCGGACGTTCAGCGAGTTGTCGTGCGCCGACATCATGTCGCGTCCGGCGCTCCATATCGACGCCGATGCCTCTGCGGCTTCCGCGCTGGCGCTGTTGAACCGGCATCGGATCAAGGCACTGCCGGTGACCGATGCGAATGGCCGCGTGATCGGCATCGTGACGCGCGCCGATCTGTCCGAGCCCGCCGCGCGCGGAGTCGCCGGTGCGCTGTCCGGTGCGTCCGGCGGACGAAAGCGATCGAGACACACTGCTCGCGACATCATGAGCCGCCCCGTGCGGACAGCGCAGATCGCCACGCCGATCGCCGAGCTCGTGCCGTTGTTCGCCGATCACGGTCACCATCACATCCCGATCGTGGACGCGGAACAACGCCTCGCGGGCATCGTGACTCAGGCCGATCTGATTTCGGGACTGTACCGCCAGGCGCAGCGCCGGCAAGCCGCGTAGGCGCTGCGGATCTTCCTCGGCGGTTGCGCGAAAGCCAGCGGCCTCGCGCCGCGGATACGGCAAGTCGGATTCGGCAGTCAGAATACCTTCGCCGCCGTCACTGCAATCGGCCAGCCGGGTTCGACAAGCCGACGACCTGCGCTCGAGTCCGGGTAGGCGGAGTCGGCTTGGCCATCGAATCGAAAGACGCCAGACGGACCGGCGAAAAGCCGTTGAAACCCGGTTCGCCGTTGTTTGCCGGATCAGCGACAAAAAGGACCTGCACGGCGACGATGTCGCTTGCCGCACAACCTCTCTCGTCGAGGGTGCGTCGGATCTGATCCAGAACGCTTCGCGTTTGCACTCTTACATTGCGGACATACCCCACCATATGCAACTCGACCGCAAGGTCCGGCGGCAGCGTCTTCTTGCCGTCAAATACATCACTTTATGATATATTTGACGACTTCCAGCTTTCATTGGATAGCGATATGGCCGTCAATGCACCCGCCCGCGAATTGCACAAGGCGAATTTCGAGCAACTCTCGGAGTTTCGCTACCAGATGCGTCGGTTCGAGCGCTTCTCCGAACGCGCCGCGCAAAGCGAAGGCATCACGCCGCTGCAGTATCTGCTGCTCCTGCATATCAAGGGCTATCCGGCGCGCGACTGGGCCACGGTCGGCGAACTGGCCGAGCGGCTGCAGGCCCAGCACCACGGCGTGGTGGCGCTGGTTTCGCGCTGCGAGGCGCTCGATCTCGTGAAGCGCAGGACGAGCGACACCGACCGCCGTCAGGTGGAGGTTCATCTTCAGAAAGCCGGGGAGAAAGTGCTGGCCCGGCTCGCCGAGCTGCATCGCGCCGAATTGAAATCGTTGCGCGGCGCATTTCAGGTTCCTCAAATCGATTACTAGCCGCTCGTCATTCGCCATGAGTTTCACTGCCCCGCACAAACGCGACTTCGCCGCCAACGACCGTCTGCCCCGCATCGCCCTGCTCGCGGCCGGCATCGGCGTGCTCAGCACGCTCGCCGCCTTCGTGCTGCTGAACCTGATCCACCTGTTCACCAACCTGTTCTTTTTCCAGCAGATCTCGTTCGCCGATCGATCGCCCGCCACCCACATGCTCGGTGCATGGGTGATCGCCGTACCGGTGGTCGGCGGGCTGATCGTCGGACTGATCGCGCGCTACGGCTCTGACAAGATCCGCGGTCACGGCATCCCCGAAGCGATCGAGGCGATCCTGTTCGGCAAGAGCCGGATGTCGCCGAAGGTTGCGATCCTGAAACCGTTGTCGTCCGGCATCGTGATCGGGAGCGGCGGCCCGTTCGGCGCGGAAGGGCCGATCATCATGACGGGTGGCGCGCTGGGTTCGCTGATCGCGCAATGCGTGAAAGTCACCGCGGCGGAGCGCAAGACACTGCTCGTCGCCGGCGCGGCGGCCGGGATGACGGCGGTGTTCGGCACGCCGGTCGCCGCCGTGCTGCTTGCCGTCGAACTACTGCTGTTCGAATGGCGGCCGCGGAGTTTCCTGCCGGTCGCGCTGGCCTGCGCGGTGGCCGGTTTCGCGCGCATGCTGTTCTTCGGCGCCGGCCCGCTGTTCCCCGTGACGACCGCCCCGCCCTCGGCGCTCGCGCTCGGTTCGTGCCTGATCGCGGGTCTGCTGTCCGGCGCACTCGCCTGCGGCCTGTCCGCGGCGCTCTACAAGACGGAAGACTGGTTCGGCAAGCTGCCGGTCCACTGGATGTGGTGGCCCGCGTTGGGCGCGATCGTGGTCGGGATCGGCGGCTGGATCGAGCCGCGGGCGCTCGGCGTGGGCTACGACGTGATCGGCGATCTGCTGCACTCGCACCTCGCGCTGCAGATCGCACTGGCGATCCTGATCGTCAAGGCGCTGATCTGGGTGGTCGCGCTGGGCTCGGGCACATCGGGCGGCGTCTTGGCGCCACTGCTGATGCTCGGCGCGGGACTCGGCACGCTGCTCGGCCCCGTGCTGCCCGGCGGCGAGCCTGCGTTGTGGCCGCTCGTCTGCATGGCCGCCACTCTCGGCGCCACGCTTGGCGCCCCGCTGACCGCGATCGTCTTCGCATTCGGTCTCACGCACGACGCCAACGCGCTGCTGCCGCTGCTCGCCGCCACCCTGGTCGCGCACGGGTTCGCCACCGTCGTGATGAAACGATCGATCATGACCGAGAAAATCGCGCGACGCGGCTACCACATCTACCGCGAATACGGTATCGATCCGCTCGAACGTCATGACGTCGATGAAGTCATGACGCGCACGGTCTCGACGATCGATGCGACGTTGAACGTGAGCGACACGCGCCGGCGGTTTTTCGGTGCCGCGCAGGCGCACCGCGCCTATCCGGTCGTGCGCGACGGCACGCTGCTCGGCATGCTGGATCGCGACACGCTGGAACGACGGAGCGAGACGCTCTCGCCGCACGCCTGCATCGCCGACGCGCTGCCCGATAGGGCACCGGCATTCGCGCTGCCGACCGAGACCTGCCGGCTGGTCGCCACGCGGCTCGCGGTACACGGGCTCGAGCGCCTGCCTGTCGTGGCCGACGCCGCATCGAGACGGCTCGTGGGCATCGTGTCGCGCAGCGATCTCGTGAAGCCCGCCCATCAGCACTTCGACGAGGAGCACAAGCGCGAGCGATTCCGGCGCGTGCGTCTGTCGCGCGCCAAGCGTCGTCTCGCGTCCGCGCACGAATCCGATTGAAGGATCGGCACGCGATGCGTGCGCGTACACGGATCGACCGCTGAGGAACGGACCGGTCGATCGACGGTGATCTGTTCGGAGATGGACGAGCGAATCGTCGCGCGTTGGCGGGCATGAAACCGCCGGCAGATGAAGCGCCATCTCTACGGATGATCGACCGGGTCGGACGGGTGACTGCGACGTGCTCGAGCGTTCTCCGCACACTTCGCGGGATTCGCGTAGGACACCGCATCCGCATGCCGCGCGATCGGCGTTCGCGAGATTTACCGCCGGCCGCCGTTCGCACCGATATCCGCCTCGCTCAATGAGGCGTCTCGACCGATCGGGGATATGACAAGACAGACAACCACCCTCGGATGTCGTGAAAAAAAGGCCGCTCCCAAGGGTGGGTGAAGGGAATTGGAGCGGCCCGTTGAATGCCTGTAAGACGCCTGGATCGATCAGAACTTGTAGGTTGCGCCCACCTGAACGAAGCGGCCGTAGTACATGTACAGCGACTGGTCGTAGCCACCCTGGCTGAGCGCGTTCTGCCAGACGGGGTCGAACGGAGGCGCGCGGTTGAAGATGTTGTTGATGCCGCCGTACAGGGTCCAGTGCTTGAAGCCGGTGTAGTTGACCATGAAGTTGAACTGGCTGTACGACGCCACGCTGTTCTCGGCCGGGCTCGGCGCGGAGACCGCCAGCGCTTGCGAGTACGGCCCCGTATACTCCCAGGTCAGCGTCGCGTTCCACTTGTGATACGCCCAGTTCAGCTCGGTGTTGCCCTTCCAGCGCGGGAAGCTGGCGCCGAACGGCTGCGTGATCGCGAAGTTGTTGCCCGCCGAGTCGACCGTCGGGCTGCCCGGGAAGCCGATCTTGAAGTGATGGACGTAGGCCCAGTCGGCCGTCAGCGTAAACGTCCCGATCTGGGTCGGCAACGATTGGCGGAACGTGCCTTCGAACCCGTCCGTTTCAAGCGTACCGAGGTTCTGGTACGGCAGGACCACATACGTGATCTGGCCCGTGACCGGATCGCGCACGACCTGCGACGGATTGTTCGCCGCCACCACCGTGTTCAGGTTCGCCTGCCCGATCACGTTGTCGATGAAGATCTTGTAGAAGTCGAAACCGAAATCGGTGGTCCGGGTCGGCGACGTCTCGAAACCGATGTTGATATTGCGCGTCCGCTCGGGCTGAAGGCTCGTGTTACCCGTTTGCAGCGTGTTGATCAGCGTGTTGCCGTACTGCTGCAGGCCGATGTTTTGCGACGGCGTGTTCTCGACGAAGGTCGGCGCGCGGAAGCCGCGATTGTACGAACCGTACATCGTGAATTCCTTGATCGGCTGATAGCGCAACGCGAAGCGCGGCGAGAAGGCACCACCGAAATCGCTGTAGTGGTCATAGCGGCCGGATTGGCTGAACGTCAGGTTCCGGATGATCGGAATGTCGAACTGATAATACACAGCCGCGACATTGCGCGAACCGGCCACGGCCTGCGTCAGCGGATTGGCGACCGACCCGTCCAGCGACGGCGAGCTTTGGCCGATGAATTCGCTCTCGTGCAGGAACTGCGCGCCGAGACCGAAACCGACATCGCCCGTGGGCAGCTTGAACAGGTTCGGCGTCGACAGCGTCGCATCGATCGCGTCGAGCTTCGACACGCCTTCGTTGCCGGTCTGCATGTAGAGACCGTTGAGCGCATTCGGCGTCGCAGACGGGTTCGCGAAGTTGAGCGTGCCGTTCTGATAGATGTTGTTCAGCACGTTCGCGTTCAACACGTTGTTGAACGTGTTGGTCACGATGCTCTGCGAATGGCTGTATGCCGCGCTCCAATCCCAATCGCCGTACGACGGCGTGGTGAACGACCCCTTGAGACCGGTGGCGAAGCGCCAGAAGGTCGAGCGCGTCGTGTCGGACTGGGCGGCCGGGAAGGTATACGCCAGCGGTGTCGCCGCGCCCGTCGTGTTGTACGGATTGCTGACGGGCACCTGGCTGTTGAACTGGCTGAGCTGCCCCGTCGCCGGATTGAGGAGCAGAGTCGGTGCCGACGGGCTGCCGACCGTCACCGTGCCGTTGTTCTGGTCGGTATTGTTCGAGCTGACCCACAGGTCGCCGAATGCCGTGATGGCGTCGCTCACCTTGAAATCGGCATGCACCTTCGCGCTCAAGCGCTCGGTCCACGGCGCGATCGACGTCGACTCGGCCGAGTTGGCGCCGCAGATCGTGCCGCCCATGCCCGCGCCGGCCGTCAGGTAGTTGCTGGCGGCCGGCCGCACCGAGCCGCCGAACGGGCAGCCGCCGCTGAGCGCCTGCGCGGTGGCGCCGCTGTTGGTCTGCCAGAACGAAGGCGACAGCAGCGACAGCCCGCCCGCCTGGTTCGTGAAGTCCTGATTCTTCGTCGTATCGCGATCGGCGAGCGTGAAGCCGTTCGCCTTGTAGTAGCTCGCGGCGGCCGTCACGTTGAAGCGATCGGCATTGAGGTCGCCGAAGCCGCCGAGGATGCTGAACTTCGTCGTCCCCTGGCCGCCCTGCGTCGCGCCGCCGTAGCTGCCGTCGAGTTGCAGGCCCTGGAAGTTGTGCTTGGTGATGATGTTGACCACGCCCGCGATGGCGTCGGAACCGTATTGCGACACCGCGCCCGTCTTCACGATTTCGATGCGGTCGATAATATTGAGCGGCAGCGTGTTCAAATCGAAGAACGTGTCCGTTCCGTTCGACGCGAACGCATACGGTGCGACACGCTGGCCGTCCACCATCACCAGCGTGTACTTCTCGCTCAAGCCGCGCAACGCGATGCCCGCGCCGCCGGCCGCGAAGCCGTTGGTCTGGCCTTCGCTCCAGCTGCTCGCCGAGTTGGCCGACACGCCGCGCATGAAGTCGGCGACGTTCGTGTAGCCGCTATCCTGAATATCCTTGGCGGTGACGGTCTGAACCTGGTTGTAGCCGACCTTGTCGGCACTGCGGATCAGCGAACCGGTCACTTCGAAGCGCTTGATCTGCGTGACGTTGCCTTGCGTGGTCTGCGCGGGCGCCGCAGCGGCCGCGCCCGAAGCTGCCGCGGGTGCCGCAGCGGCCGCGCCAGAGGCCGGCGCGGGTGTCGCGTCCGATTGCGCAAGCGTCACGGGCGGGCTTTTCGCCACGGTCTCCGCGACTGCCGCCGCCCCCGGCGCCGGCTGGCTTTGCGCGTAAACCGGCACGGCCAACGTGGCGGACAACGCCAGTTCGGCCCAGACGATCCGTTTAATGGCCAACGCCAATGCTCTTTGTCTCATATTTCTCCTCTCACTCGTCAGTAAGACCCCACCATTGCGCACCCGGAAATCTTTTGAACCCCGTCGTGCGTATCCCGACACTCGCGTGCCAATCCCGTTATTGCCGTCTTTCATCATCACTGCCTGGAATCTGTCGATGCGACGCAACCGTCGAATCCGCTGCTTCATCGCCCGGACATTTATTTAGCCGTACTAATTTCTGACAAAGAACGTCGACTTTCTTACCGACTCATTTCACACCGCTGGAATTTCCATCTTCAATCCGTTGATTGGCGCTCCAATCGTATAATCACCGGATAAACACCTAGAACTTCTTACAGAATTATTTTATCCGGCCTCCAATTCGATTCTCTTCGCCGGAATAATCCCTTCAATACCGTCGACACGGTCTCCACCACCTGGTCGATATCGACACATCGGACATCGAGCGCCGAGATTGTGTAGAGGAAACCTTCGAGCGTGGCACCGTCGCACTGCGCTCGATCCACTCCAAAAACGGCTTATATATCGTCACTTCCATCGGTTCGGCAAACATGGTTCTCGAACCGTCGATGCCCTGCAACTACCCTCGCCCTCATCGGCGCGGTGGCCCTGGCACCTATTCATCAAGTGGCAGCACCATAGCAAGACAGAATCCCGTGGTCAAAATCTGTTTGATATAAGCGAATTATTTTTGATGAGCCAAAGTGAACGAATAGTTATATTTTTTCATTATGCTAACAAGCGATCGGACAATTGACTGATGATTGGCTGGAAGCATTATTTTCATTTAACTTTCCATAATTGAAACGAGTGCATTCGAAACACTTACCGATCAGACCGCCCATATCTTTCGAATCGCCTGATGCGCCCCTCAAATCGCTGCCACATCCCGTCGAGCGCCTGATCGACTTCGGCGCAAGCGAATCGTCCCTCTCGCGCGCACGCGGCAACATGGCCGTCCCGAACGAAGCCCCCGCCTCGGCTGCATTCAGCGCGTCGATTTCCGGACTGCGTCGATCACGGCAACCTCGGGCACAGTCCGCGCCATTGGACAGGACGCTCGCTGCCGGCCTCGCGTGACTCGGCATGCATCGACATTCCATCAAGGAAACGATCCGGCGACCGGCATCGAGCATGCCGGCCTCGCGGCAGCCGTGTCCGTCGGTCGAGACCGCCGGCGACCGGCATAATAGGCGCTTGCCCGCCCCATCATCGCCGCGAGGACCGCGACATGCTGCTCACCACGCTTGAACAACTCGAAGCGCTTTACGGCCAGCCGACCGATCGCTCCCGCTGGAAGGAGATCGCATACCTGAGCGACGACTACCTCGCATTCGTTGCCGCGTCGCCGTTCATCGTGCTGGCGTCGTCCGGCTCCGGCGGCCTCGATTGCTCGCCGCGCGGCGACCAGCCCGGCTTCGTCCGCGTGCTCGACGCCCGCACGATCGCGATCCCCGATCGGCCCGGCAACAACCGGATCGATACGCTGCGCAACGTCGTCGAAGACGGCCGCATCGGGGTGCTGTTCATGATCCCGGGCGTCGGCGAAACGCTGCGGATCAACGGCCGCGCCACGCTGTCCGTCGATCCCGATCTGCTGGCGTCATTCGCGGTCGACGGCAAGCCGCCCCGGAGCGCGATCGTGGTCGCGATCGACGCCGTGTATTTTCACTGCGCAAAGGCTTTCCTGCGCTCGCAACTGTGGGATGGTTCGAAGCACGTGCCGCGCGCGCAACTGCCGTCGACGGGCGACATCATCAAGAAGCTCGCGCCGGTTCCGTTCGATGCGCAGGAGTACGAGCGGGATCTCGCGGAACGCAATCGCACGCGCTTGTACTGAGCGCAATACCCGCTGCGGGCGCAATGAAAAAAGCCGCCGGCACGTACATGCCGGCGGCTTCGATTTTTCAGCGCGAACCAGGCTCAGCGAAAGAGCGCCCGGAATGCGTCGCGGCAAACGCCGAATATACTGCGGCGCTTGGTGGTGCCGCCGTCGAGCGACAGCATCGGGTCATAGTAAGCACGCGAATCGCTGACGTGCGGCAGATCGGAAACGAGAAGAGCGAAGTGCATGGTGTGCCTCCCTGAAACGGGTATGGTGTTTCGCGCGACCGGGAAACCGGCGGGAACACGAGGCACGACGCCAGGCTGGCTGGACGGGTGACGGGTAGAGCCGCGGATTTCCGCTATGCGCAGGTCAAAAAAGTTCGGCGTAAAGGGCAAGAGTCACTGTCACTGCCGGGCATGGCTACTCCTTTATGGCGTCGGAAACGCATGAATCGGACCGCGTGCCGGCCGCCCTTCGGCGCGGCACGAACGAAAACCGTTTCGCGACGGCGGTGCGTGCGAAACCGTACTCCGCGGACACATGCGCGCTGGAGCGCGAACGCGTCGACGACGTAACGAATCAGGTGCGGAAGCTGTGAGAAATCACGAAACTGCGACGCGCACCGTCTTGCCTGCTGGCAGAACGGCGGCGGTGAGGCGGGCGTTCTGCCTGTCAGGCGAAAAGACTATTCGGGGATCGACTACTGCTACTGTCCAAGGCAAATGCCCCTTTAACTAGATACTTTCAGTTTAAGTACGAAAGCACCACCCCGTCAAACACTATCTAACACTCTGACGGCCGTATTTAAACGTGCTTAACAGTTATGTCGTCCATTCTTTGCCATGATGCAATCAGACAGCGACGGGGCCACCGTTCAGCACGCACCCTACGCCAAGCGATCACAGAATCTCCATGGCGTAGGCTGACGGTTACCGATGCTCGTCGACCGAACGCCTTGAACTCCTGCTCGATACGTGCCGCCGCACGATCGCCTTCGATCCCGCACCGCACCATCGCATCAATCGACCCCGCCGTTTCGCATCGCGAGGTCGCCAACACGCCACGTCGCCGGACCAGCGATCAGTGCGCACAGGTCTCAACGCTTTGGCAAGCGGCTTAACATCTTGTTTCCGAATCGGTGGAACATCGTTTGCCCTCCGCGATCAGACCTTATCGCAGTACCCCTTGATATCCCACTCACGAACCACAAACAGAGGGAGATAACGTGAAATACTTACCGCTCATCGCATTGACTGTGGCGCTTTCCGCCTGCGCTTCGCAACCGCCCGCAGACGTTCAAAACGTGGGACAAAGCCAGAAGCCCGCCAAGGACGTGGCCGCGTGCATCGCGAAGTCCTGGGCCGACAAATCCCAGCAGCAGGTCATCTCGCAGGAAGTGCTGGCCAACGATCTCGCGAAGGACGTCTACGTGCCGGGGCAGCAACCGCCGAACGGCGCAGCCGCGCTGGTTCGCCCGGCCCGCTCGGGCAACGCGGCGACCTGGGTCGGCTTCCGTTCCGGTGGCGGCGCCGCCGGCGGCGAGGCAACCAGCGACATCAACGGCTGCCTGTAACGCCTCGAGCAACGGCGGAATCCGGTGCGATTCCGCCGTGCCGGACCAGCCCCGCATCGCGGGGCTTTTTCATTGGCGCACACGATGACGCTGTCCGCATCATTTCGTCGCATTCAGTTCCTGTGCGGTCGGTTCCTTGACGATCTGTCCGCCGTGCTTCGCGATCGCGTGAGTCCGCTGGTTCTGCTTGACCGTATCGGCGCTCGGCGGATAGTCGGTCTTCTTCGCCGGGATCACGCCGTGATGCTGCGCATCGACGAGTTCGGCCCGCACCTGTTCGCGCGTCTTGCCGCCCGTCGGGCTGGTTTGGGTGGACGGCGGCAGCTCTGCGAATACCGCGGCCGATACCGTCAGCGAAGCTGCGAGCGCAATCAGTTTTGCCGCTTTCATAGCAATCTCTCCTGGTAGGTTCCTCGCTTCGTTGTGCGAGTGAGTCCATTCTGGAGAGGCGACGGTACGGCTCCATGAGCCCCCGATGACAAATTTGCAATGATCCGCTGCCCGCCTCGACCGTTGTATCGATGCCAATCGCCGGCTTGCGCGATGAACAATCGTGAGACTAGAATCCGCGCTGTCTCAATTCAAGGAGCCGTCCCATGGACGCATGCTCAGGTAGTGACCCGCGACCGGCATTCGCCGGCGCCTTCATCGCGAGCTAGCGTTTCGGGGATCGCCCCACGCCGCTAGCCCGCCCTCCGGCTAGCGCGCATCTCTGCCATCCGTTCCGCGGATGCGCATTCTGCACGCCCGGCTCATCGAACCGCCGAACCACCGCGCCCGCTCGAACGCGCGGGGACCGGCGGTGCAACGCACCGAACGGGGTCGATCATGTCCTGGGTTTCAATGTTTCGCTTCAGCGTGCCGGTTCTGCCGCGCGCGCTCTTCGCATCCTGCGCGTACGTGCTGGCGGGTTGCGCGGCAGCGCTCGCCGTCGCGGTTTTCGTGCGGCCGCACTCTCCGTTGTCCGTCGCGCTGTCGGCCGCGCAACCGTTGAGCTGGTGGTTCAGCTAGGCGGATGTCATGCGCGACATCGCCGCTCGGGCATCGCGGCCGCGCAGCCCGATGCGTTACCGCACGAGCGGCATATCGGTCCGGCCGGGCGCCGGTCCGATCACGCTGGCCAGCTCGAACGTGTGATGCTCCGCGAACACGACCGGCGCTTCCGCGCGCTGGAAACGCAGCGCGCCGCGTGCGCCGAGCACCGTGCCGCGTACCCCGTCGCTCAGCAGCGCCGATCCTTCCGGTAGCGCGAGCACCTGCTCCGGCGCGTTGATCTCGAGAAATTCCGCGAGGCGCTCCTCGCGGCTCTCGCCGTGATGGCCGGGCGGCTTTCCCGAAATGAAATGCGGATTGATCTGGAACGGCACCAGTTCCAGCGCGCGCAAGGTCGGCGGCGCGACGATCGGCATGTCGTTGGTGGTCCGGATCGTCGGACACGCGATGTTGCTGCCTGCGCTCCAGCCGATGTACGGCGTACCGGCGCGAACCTTGGCGCGGATCGCGTCGACCAGCCTTGCGTCGTACAGGCGCTTGAGCAGCGCGAACGTGTTGCCGCCGCCCACCGCGAGCGCTTCCGCCCGGCCGAGCGCAGCGAGCGGATCCGCGTGCCGATGGATCGATTCGAGCCGGTAGCCGAACGCGGAGAACGCGTCCCGCACCTTCGATTCGTAGGCGTCGAAGTCGAGCGACACGCCCGCATACGGCACGAACAGCACATGGCGCGGTTCGCGCCGTAGCACGGCATGCAAGGGCTCGGCGGCGTGTTCGAGGTATCCGAGCGAATCGGTGCGGGAGCTGCTCATCAGCAGAACGCGTTGCGACATCCAGAGTCTCCGGGAAAAAGCGGGCCGGCGCGACTCCGGCCCTGGAACGCCCGAATCATCGCACCGAATCCCAGCGCATCCCACCTGCCGTCGTGACGAAATACGCGCCGTACCCGACGCCACTCGCAAGAATTCCAACTCTCCTATCGATTTCTTTCTGTCACCTGTCATTTCGATGACGCTCTGTAGGCTTACTCTGCGTATCCATTGAACCGGACGGGACAACCGATCGACCGGCGCGCGATTCGAACAGGGTGGATGACAATGGCTTGGATACGACGCATACGGCACGCCGGCTGCATCGCTTTGACCGCGCTTGCCGCGGCATGCAACGGCGGGCCCGACTCCGCTCCCGTCGCGAAGCCGGCCAACCCGGCCAACCCCGGCAACCCCGCCGATCCCACGCCGCCCCGCGCGAAGGTGCTGCTCGTCGGCGTCGACGGCGCCACCTACACGCAGCTCCAGACCGCCCTGCTGCAGCGCGCGCTGCCGAACCTCGCGACGCTCTCGATCATGCCGAGCGCCACGGGCGGCGCAACGGGCACGTCGACCGAACAGGCGCCCGTCGATGCACCGAGCTGGGCGACGGTGCTGACGGGCGCCTGGCGGAATCGCCATGGCGTGACGGACGACGGCTCGGCCGGCGCACTGAAGGCCCCGAGCCTGTTCCAGGCGATGCGCGCCGGCGGCGGCACGCGCCAGCTGGGCGCGGTCACGAGCACGGCGGTGCTCGCGGCCATGCTCAAACCCGAACTGCGACGCGGCAACTTGGACACGCAGATCGACTGCGCGATGGCCGAGGATTGCGTGACGCAGAATGCCGCGAAGCTGATCGGCTCCGGCTACGACCTGGTGTTCGCGCAGTATGCGTCGCCCGGCACGGCGGCCGCGGCCGAAGGTTTTCGCAACGGCGGCTATGCGGCCGCGCTGAAGCGCATCGACGCCGCGCTCGGCACGCTGCTCGGCGGCATCGCCGCGCGCCGCGCGTCCAACCCTCGCGAATCGTGGCTCGTGCTGGTCACGACCGGCCACGGGCTGGATGCGACCGGCTCGGCCACGCCGATTGCATCCATCGAGAACCGCACCGCGTTCATCGCACTCAACACGCCGACCAACGCGCTCGCGCCGCTCGCCGCGCCGGTTCCCGTCACCGAAGCCGCGCTGAGCGCGCTGCCGAGCGAGGCCGACGTCGCGCCGACCGTGCTCGCGTATGCCGGACTCGCACCGGATCCGGCGAGCACCCGCTTCGCCGGCGCGCCGTTGATCGGCGACGCGATCGGCGCGCGCGGCATCGGCAGCACCGTCAGCCGCTATCGCGACACGCTCGAATTGAACTGGACCAACCCGACGCCGTCGAGCGCGCCGATCACGCTGTGGCGCGACGGCAAACCGCTCGCGACACTCGAACCCGGCGCGACCCGCTATATCGACGGCAACTTCGGCGTTGCGAACGGCCCGCAAAGCTTCGATTACTTGCTGATGCGCAACGGCGTGCCGCTGTCCTACCAGGCGCAGATCGACTACGTCGCGCCCATTGCGCTCGCGACCACGCTGCGCGACGGTCTCGCGCTCTACTACAGTGTCGACGCGCTGCCGCCGCAGGACGCGAAAGGCCAATCGACGCTCGGCCCCTGGTCCGTCTCGCCCGACGGCGGCAGCGCGAGCGACGACAATTTCGCCGGCCGAGCACTCAAGGTCGATTCGCGGATCGATTCCTATCAGCTCACGCAAACCGGCCAGGACATCGCGCAAAGCCCGCAGTTCACCCTCGGCTTCTGGTTCCGCTCCGACTGCACGCAAGGCAACGGTACCGGCGAGCCCATCCTGTCGAACAAGAACTACACATCCGGCGCGAACGCCGGTATCGCGATCGGCCTGTTCGGCAGTTGCGAAGTGCGCTTCAACCTCGGCAGCGGCGGCCGGCGCGACGACATCAACGGGATGAAGTTCAGCCCGAACCAGTGGGTCTATCTCGCGCTCTCCGTCGACACGCAAGCCAAGCTCTTCAGCGCCTACATCCTCGATCCGGTGCTCGGCGTGCAGAAAACCGAGAACCGGGCGATCGCCAGCACCGACGTGACGAAGCTCGCCGGACTCGGCACCAGGGTCTGGGGCATCAACGACGATGCAACCCACAACTACTACGGCAACAACCCCGACGCGCTGCGCGGCGCGATGGAACTGAACGACCTGGCGATGTGGACCCGCCGCCTGTCGCTCGCCGAACTGACGTCGATCAACGCCTCGCGGCAACCGCTGTCGTCGCTGAACCCATGAACCCCGTCACCCCTGCACGCCCAGGAAGGCCTCGTCCGATGAAGTCCCCGTCCCTTCTCGCCCCGCCCGCGTCGCCCCGTCCGCGCTGGCTCGCCGCCGCGCTCGTCTGCGCGGCGCTGGCCGCCTGCGGCGGCGACGATTCCGCGCCATCCGCCGGTTCGGGCAAGCCCGCCACGCCGCCCGTCGGTTCGGACGACCCATCCGCGAAGCCGGGCGAACCCGGCCAGCCGCCCGCGACCACGCCGAGCCTGCGCTGCGCGCCGTGAGCCGCGCACGCCTTCCCGACCGATACGCCTTGAACCGAATCCAGATCCCGACATGAACAGCAGACGCAACTTCCTCAAGCTGGCGGGCACCGGCGCCGCTGCCTCGGCCGCACTTGCCGCCTTTCCCGCGTCGATCCGCCGCGCGCTCGCGATTCCGGCGAACAACGCGACAGGCACCCTGCGCGACGTCGAGTACGTGGTAATTCTGATGCAGGAGAACCGCTCGTTCGACAACTACTTCGGCACGTTGAACGGCGTGCGCGGCTTCAGCGACCGCTTTCCGATCCCGCTCGCGGGCGGCCTGAACGTCTGGCAGCAAACGTATACGGACAAGAGCGCAAGCCGCATCGTGCTGCCTTACCACCTGGACAGCAGCGCCGGCAACGCGCAGCGCGTGAGCGGCACGCCGCACAGCTATCCCGACGCTCAGAATGCGTGGGATCTCGGCCGGATGAATCGGTGGCCGACCTACAAGCAGCCGCAATCGATGGGCTACTACACCGCCCAGGAGCTGGATTTCCAGTTCGCGCTCGCGAACGCCTTCACGATCTGCGACGCCTATCACTGTTCGTTCCATGGCGGCACCAACACCAACCGCCTGTTCCACTGGACCGGCACCAACGATCCGAGCGGCGCGCGCGGCGGACCGTCGATCGACAACATCGGCGAATCGCTGGACGGCAAGGCGAACTACACGTGGACCACCTATCCGGAACGGTTGCAGGCGAAAGGGATCAGCTGGAAGGTCTACCAGAACCTGCCGGACAACTTCACGGACAATCCGCTCGCCGGCTTCCAGGCGTATCGCGATGCCAACCGCAAGCGCGGCAATCAGCCCGACGGCTCGCCGTTCCCGCCGTACACGCCGAACGACGAAACCGTCAGCCCGCTGCTCAAGGGCGTCGCCAACACCATGCCGGACAGAGGGTTCCTGCAGTCGCTGAAGGACGACATCGCGGCAGGCACGCTGCCGCAGGTGTCGTGGATCGTCGCGCCCGCCACCTATTCCGAGCACCCGGGGCCGTCGAGCCCCGTGCAGGGGGCGTGGTACACGCAGGAAGTGCTGAACGCGCTGACCGCGAATCCCGCGATCTGGAGCAAGACCGTGCTGATCGTCAATTTCGACGAGAACGACGGCTTCTTCGATCACGTGCCGCCGCCATGCGCCCCCGCGTACGACGGCGACACCCTCGCCGGCAAGTCGACGGTCGACACCGCGGGCGAGTATCACACCGACAAGCACCCGTATGGCCCCGGCCCGCGCGTGCCGATGTACGTCGTGTCGCCGTGGAGCCGCGGCGGCTGGGTCAACTCGCAGGTGTTCGACCATACGTCGGTGCTGCGCTTTCTCGAAAAGCGCTTCGACGTGGCCGAGCCGAACATCAGCGCCTATCGCCGCGCGGTCTGCGGCGACCTCACGTCCGCGTTCGATTTCGTGAATCCGAACGGCGCGGCCGCGCCGTTGCCGAACCGCGACCTGAAAACCGCCGATTCGATCCGCGCAAGCCAGGAGAAACGCCTCCAGGTGCCCGTGCCGTCCACGGCCGCGCAGCGCGTGCCGGCCCAGAAAGCGCAATCGCGCCCGTCACGCGCGTTGCCGTACGAATTGCACGTCAGCGGCCGCGAGGATACGGTCGGCAAGACGATGTGGCTGATTTTCCGCAACACCGGCCAGGCGGCGGCCGTGTTCCACGTGTACGACCGCCTGCATCTGGACCGGGTGCCGCGCCGCTACGCGCTCGAGGCAGGCAAGGAACTGAGCGACCGCTGGGATGCGTTCGCGACCGACCAGGGCAAGTACGACCTGTGGGTACTCGGCCCGAACGGCTTCCATCGCGCGTTCCAGGGCAGCCTGTCGGCCACCTCGGCGGCAGGCGCGAGCATGCCGGAGATCCGGGTCTGCTACGACATCGCGAACGCCGACCTGTACCTGACGATGATGAATCCGGGCGCGGCGGCCTGCACTTTCTCCGTGAAGCCGAACGCGTATCGCAACGACGGGCCGTGGACCTTCGAGATCCCGCCGGGCAAGCAGATCGACCAGCACTGGCCGATCGGCCGCCAGGACAACTGGTACGACCTCACCGTCACGGTGCCGCAGGGTGGTTTCTCGCGCCGCTTCGCCGGCCGCATGGAGACCGGCAAGGACGGCCGGTCCGATCCCGCGATGGGCGTCTAGGCGGCCCGGCGACGCCGCAACGACGCGCGGCGGCCGTTCCGTGGGACGGCCGCCGCGCGT